>NZ_CP139992.1:4500000-4728715 GCF_034424155.1 Hafnia alvei
TCAGCGAATGCGGCCTTTCAACGTTACGCACCAGTACCACAAAGCGATCCTGATTAACCTGCGCCAGCATATCGGCTTCGCTCACACACTCATTCAACCGGCTCACTAATGACGCCAGTAACGCATCGCGCTGTGTGGTGTCCAATACCCCCATCGCCTCTTGCAATGTACTGATATTAATCACAACAATGCCGGAATTCTCTTTGCGGCAAACCAATAAATGCTGCTCCAGTAAAGGAACAAACAGCGTCATATTAGGCAAATTGGTCAGAGGATTGCGCGTAGACATGCGGCTCATCACCTGATGAGCTTTCTCTAACGCCTGCTGATTACGATTATAGTTGCGTACCAATAAGCCCAGCTCATCATCTCCGTGCGATGGAGGTGGCGTAAGCTGATGAAAATTAGGGGTATCAAGCGGCATGCTGCGCAACTCTTGCGCCAGCGCACGCAACGGGTAGACCAATAGCCGATTCATACACCAACTGATGGCAACGGTAAGAATCAAGGCCAGCAAAAGATAGGTCGATACCATGGTAGACAGCGTCGACAAAATAAACTGATAAATGCGGAACGAATCGGCCTGTAAAACCAAGTAAGACGACGGCTGCCGCGCCGCGATATTGCGTTCAATGCCGTAAAGCGGCATTGAAACCTGAACGGGCAGATCGAAAATCTTCATCACCGCTTCAGGTACGGCTCGCTCTTGAGGAAAACGTCCTTTTAGCGCCTGAAGCTCATTGGGCAACATCACGTCGGCACGGCTCAGAATGCCGATCGGAACTAAACTATCGAGAATTTTTTGGGCTCTCACCGCGTCCATATTCAACATGGCTTCAGAAAGCGGCTCACGTACCGAATGGGCCAAATTCTCCAGTTGCTGGACGTAGTCCTCCTTACGCTGGTCCACAAAATGGAACAGCTGAATCACGACAAAAATACAAATCGTAATGAGCGCCACAACCGACACCATTGCCATTTGTTTGATCGTTAAGGAACGACTGACTCGCAAACTGTCTCTCCGATAACATCTAATTTAAACAATAAGAATCCAATACGTGGGGGATACTGTTAGCTAAACACCCCATTGACCCAGCCAGAGTATACTTGATCACATCTGTTTTTAACCCTTAAGCCGAATTCTTTCACAAACAATTACACGCATTTAAGCATAATCGGGTGACGTCGATGCATTTTGCACCATTTTTAACGCCAAATTGGACTCAGTTCAATGCCGACAAAAAACAAAAAGGCCCGTCATGCACAGTACATGCGGGCCTTTTAAGCTTGACCTAATCAAATTCGATATAGAATGATTACTTGAAATCAGCGTATGGCGTTAATGGCTGTGGTGGCAGATCCATATCACCTTGCCAGCCAGCCGCCGAATAGCGGACATAAATCAAACCGTGACTCGGGGTATAGTCTTTCGCTTCCTGAATATCGACGCCTGCACCGATAAACCAGTTCGAAGTGACTCGGCGTTCAATAATCGCTCGTAGGGTATAACCTACGCCGCTGCTGCTGCTGCCACTATCCGTATCATATTTATCAGTGTATTTGTTGTTCGCTTTGTCCGGCGTAGGGATCAAACTTTTAATCGGGTAGCGATCGACGGTGTCGGTTTTCGAATGCGACCAAGACACCGAACCACCCAATTCCCAAGACCAGTTTTCGGTACGTTGGCGATAGTTCACAGGTACACCAAAGGAAACGTATTCCTGCGGGCTATAGTAACCACCTTGCCCCAGCGTATATCCGCTCAAATCCTTATCGTAGTGCCAAATCATATTACTCAGGCCTACGGTCACACGGCGGTTATTTTCGTTGATCAGCTTGTAATAGTACCCCGCCATCCAACGTACGCTGCTGTTGTCAGCAACGTTTTTCCCTGTCAGTTGATCGGCGCTCAAATCAGCCCAAACGCCATGCGCTTCGCCGCGATCGTAGCTGCCGCTGATCCCCAAACCGGTACGGCGTACACCGCCCCATGTAATGCCCGTTTGATCGTCTTTTTGACCACCGAACGCCAACAATGAACTTGATATCGGGCGACGATGAGCATTCACCGTCCAGCCAATATGGTTCCAGTCATTGCTATAACTCAGCCCACCGACCCAGTCCACCACGTCGAAGCCCATTGGGGTGGTACCGAAATCCCCTTCCCAATGGTCATTTTTCCAGCCAGCGGAGAGACTCGCACCCGTTGAGTTTTGGCTATTACCGGGCTTACAGCCGTTAACGTAACAGGTACCAAATTTCTCTTTGTAAGCCCCACCTTTAAAGGAACCCTCCTGCATATTTACCACATCGGTACGCAGGAACATCCGCCCATCGTAGAGCGGTGCATCCATCTGCAGCATGGTGGTATTAGCCGTTAAATCGGAGTAGCCACCGGTACCGCTAGAACTCGCATAGTCATGATCCAGCGTGACATTCACATCCTGCTGTCGATACAAATCAGCCGCATCGGAACGCACACCACGCTTAAGCCAATCATCTTTTTCATCGTTACGCGTTAGACGAGTGAAAGTATCGTTATCCTGCGGTTTGGTTGGCGCAATGCCAGAGGTCACCATCGCATCACGGTAATAATCGAGCGCTTTATCAGGGTTCCCTTGCTTTTGTTCAAAGCGGGCCGCGTCGCGCATCACCAGCGCACCGTCCTGCCCTGGTTCTTTGGCCGCCTGCGGAGTAATACGATCAAAGATCGCCTGCGCTTTCGCCATATCTCCCACGGATGCCCAAGCTCCCGCCACGCGGCGTTCGGTATTCATGCTTGGCGCTTCGGTCGGTTTAACCTGCTGCAATGCCTGTAACTGAGTGCGGGCTTGTTCAAGCTCACCTTGCGCAACGAAGGCTTCAATTTCGCCTAGATGAGCGGAGTCATTATCAGGCTCGCGTTTTAGCACATCGCGATAACCCGCCAGCGCCGCGTCATAATCTTCGCGCTCTAATGCCCAATCGGCGAGCGTTAAATCAACGCGTGTATTGGCTGGCTGTTGACGTAGGTAAGCAATCGCTTCGTCTTCATGCCCCGCATCACGCAGGTCTTGGGCTTTTTTAAGCGTTTCGCTGAAGTGCAAACGGTCAGAAAGCTCACGGATATTGGCATCCCACTTCGCCTGCGGTAATCCATCAATCTGCGCTAATGCCGCCCGATCGCGATCGGTACCAGAAAGATAAAGCGCGTGCGCATAAACCTGTTGAGGATCACCCGGAAGCTGCTGCGCTAAAGCATTGAAAGCGCGGTCGGCTTCATCGGTACGCCCGGCCGCATGCAGGTCTTTAGCAAGGCGGTATGTCAGCCATACGTCATTGGGTGAAAGTGTCAGCGCCTGTTGTAACTTAGCTGCCGCACCTGCCCACTGTTGCTGCTGTTCAAGAGCCTGCGCCTGCTGTTGCAATACGTCACTTTGAATGCTGTTTATAGCACTCTGCATCGTCTTACGCTGGCTACGCGGCAACTGATCCAGATAGGCCATGGCCTTCTCGGGTGACTGGCGTTGGTAAATGTTCACTAACCCACGCACCGCGCTGCTATTGGTTGAGTCGAGGCGCAGTGCCTGCTGATACAATCGTTCTGCGCCCGCATCATCTTTACGTGCAACCGCAACATCAGCTAAACCCAGTACGGCATAGCTATCCGTATTATCGATCCCACGCGCCTGCTGATATTTTTGCTGCGCAATATCCAACTGATTGGCCTTCAGCGCTTTGTCGCCAGACTGGATTGCCAACCAATACTGATTACTTTTAATTAAGCTGACCCACTTATCGCGGTCATATCCGGTCGGATCGGCTTTTAATGCACGTTGGAAATACTCTAACGCTTTTGCACGGTTATCCTGTCGCGCATAGGCCTGACCCAGTGCGCCTAGCACGTCGGAATCATTTGGGCTTGATGCCAATGCCTTCTGCAACTCAGGGATCGCCACCCCGCCTTTTCCGGAGTCAACCATCGCCAAGCCGCGTGAACGGGCAACAAAAGCGGGATCGGAGAGTAATTTTTGCTGGTCGTCTAACTTCTTGCGCGCTTCAACGGTGGAAGGATCTTGCGCGAAAATAACCAGATAACGCTGCAAGGCCGCAACGCTTTGTTCACCGACTGGAATACGGTTAATCTCAGCCATCCACAGATCCGCGGCATCTCCGCGCGTGTTGCTATCCGCCGCCATTTTCTCCAGCACCGCATAAGCTTTCTGCGTTTGGTTGGTATCCAAAAGCATACCCGCCAGCGCCCGGCGCAACTCACCATTACCCGGATTGGTTTGGCTCAACGCTTCCAATTTGGCAATGACGTTGTTTTCTTGACCCGGCTGACGAGCAACGACGCGCAGATACTCCACCGCTAAATCAACGGTCGGCGGCGTACCTTCAAACAATTTATCATAAGCGGCCACCGCCTCAGGAACATGGCCTGCGGTCGCTAATAGACGCGCCTGCTGTAGCTGTTGACGGCCTTCCGGCGTGGTCAGCGCCATATTCAGTTTTGCCTGCTTATAGGCCTCTGAATTCGGCGCCTGCGCTTTCAATTTATCTAGCTGCTGTTGCGCAACCTGCTGATCGCCTTGACGCAACGCCAAGCGCATACGCGCCGCCATCACGTCGGGATTGTTAGGATCCATCAGCTCTAAGCGATACAGCGATTGCGTGACCAGGTCATCGCGATGACTGGCTTCGCCCACGCGAATTTGCTCGAGCAGCCACTGCTCAGGCGAAACCGCTGCATCTGCGGCAACGCCTGCACCAGACAGAGAGGCGAGAGATAAACCGATCGAGAGACTCAACCCGCTTAATGAGAGGTTGCGGTACTTGCGCATGTGCTGCTGTCCCAGTGAGGTAAAAGCTCACCTTTTAAATTAAAACGAAAACGTTGTTGGTCCCATCCTTGACCAAAGAGCGTTAATACGTAGCTGTAATAAGCATCATCGCCCAGCGGATTATCTTGTACCCGTTGGCGCTGAACCGCTTGCGCATCAGAACCGGCAAGGAACGGCAGCAACGCCGCTGAAAAACCTGAATTGCCATATCCTGACGCTTTGCCCGTCGCAACATCGACTTTTTCTGGTGGATATCCAAGCTCGGCGGTCATCGCCGCCATCGGCTGCCACTGCTTAATCAACGCGGCTTTGTTAGGATCGTTATCAGCCATCATGCCCGCCCACAGATAAACACGGATCGCGTCATAACCGCTGACGTTAGGCTTATCCGGCGTGGGTTCCCAGCCTTTGTCTTTGCGCCAGTCTATCCAGTCTGGCACAAATCCTTTCGGTGAACTCTCCAACAACAGACGCTGATTATTTTTATGCAGCGCAGCCCAAGGGCCATGGAAACCGGCCATGCGAGCCATCAGCTGCGGCGGTAAATAGCTTGGGTTAACGGTCCATACCGGCGAATGCGCAAAACCGACGCGCCCTGGCAACAACATTTCACCAAACCCTGGCAACTCAGCCACTTCCTCACGCGCGATGCGCTGAAGCAGCAAAACGCCTAGAGATTGATAGCTGCGCACTTTCCATAAACGGCCCGCTTCCATCAGCGAATAGGCAATCCACAGATCGGAATCCGAAGCCGAATTGGTATCGAGAACGCCCCATTCCTGCTTGCCGTTTTTATCTTTCTCTTTCATACCCCATAGCCAAGCGGGTAAGCGAGCGCTCAGATCGCCCTGCGCTAAATTGTTCTGCGTCCATTGCAGAATATTTTCAAACGTAGGTCGGTCATTGGCGACCAGAGCGAAGAACAGGCCATAGCTTTGGCCTTCAGAGGTCGTAATTTTTTTCGGGCTGCTGGTGTCGATCACCCGCCCTTGTTCACTAATATAGTGCTGTTTGAACTGCTGCCACTCTGGCCAATCACAACTAGCAGCAGCCTGAGTGCAAAAACTCAGCAGGAGCAGACACAGCGCAACCGCGCTGAATCTCGGCTCATGTCGTCCCCCTACGCAGGGGGACTGAGTGAAAAACCTAAACATCATTAATCACGCTCATCAGGAGATAAACGACGACGGCGTAAAATCCGTAGCAGACGCCATAGCACGATGGCCAACAGTACGACGCTCACCGCTGATAACACGGCAACCAGAATCGGATGCGTCGAGAATACATGCCACAGACGTTCCCACCACGGCAGATGACCCACGTAGTAAACATCGCCCACGCGCAGGCTGTTCACACCAGACTCACGGATGACTACAACAGAACCTGACATTGAGGCTTTCTTACCGCTGTCGATCATCGCGTCATTAAGCAGGCTATAGCCACGTGGGCTGTCTGCCAGCAAAGCAACAATGCTACGCTGATCGTGATACGGAGACTGGAAACCAATCACCGCGGCCATGGCACCTTCAGAGCGAATGGTGGTCTGCGAGTCAGGCTTCATTGCGGAAGCTTCTGGCATGATGGTGTCGAGATTTGGTCGACGCATCGGCATTTTGATCCAGCTTTCCGTTGCATCCACCAGCAGATCGATTTTGTCATCCTGTTTGAGTGCATCAGGAATTGAGCCAATTAACAGCACATCGGTATCTTTATCTTTTACCTGTGCCCAATCATCGGTCAGCGATACATTCAGCGCAGGGAAACCGGTTTGAGCACCAATGCTGCCCAATGCGTTTAGCATGGCCGTGACTTGAGCCGGCGTAGATTGTTTACCCACAACCACTTCAGTTTCTGACAAATCGGCTAAGCGACTGAACGGGAACCCGGCGTTGGCGAACGAACGTAAATCCGGCATCGCCATAAAATGACGATAGCCTGAGAAGTCGATGGTTGAAGTGCCATCAATCGCCACCGTGTTAGGGACTGGCTGTGAGGTCACACAGTTATCCACTGACCCGCCGGAAATGGGATTCGCGTAGTCAAAATCAAAGCGCAGCTGGTTACTGGCACCCAGTTTCAAGGCCGGAATAGCCACATCAGTATTTTTATCAATCAATCCTTGGAACAGCGGCAAGCGCATCAACAATGCACCTTTATCGTGCTCAGGCACCAAATTGAACGATTGGATAAACTGATTGTTTAGGCTGATCCGCATGCGGGAACCGTCTTCGCTCGCAGGCGACGTATAACGGTACTTCATACGCATATCAATGCCGGTACTGCGGATCAAGAACAGGTCTGGCGGCAGGTTTAGCGTCACGCTAATCGGCGACGGCTCTAAACCTGTCGATTGCAACTGCTCTGCATAGGTCTGTAGCTCGGAGAACGTCATTGGGCGGTCGGTACGTACCCAGTTTGGCGCATCGTATGGCACGCGAGGTGCCAGCGTTTTAACGCCTTCGACCTCAACGCTGTCACCACGGAACAGAATGTTGCCCTGCGCAATACCGCGCACCGCCGTCATCAGGTCTTTATCATCACGACCCAACACCAGCAGCAATTTCACATACGGGTTATCTGGGCGACTGATCATCTCAACCACAGGCCCATTCACAGCCGGATAATCGCGCAGGAAATCAGGGCGCTTATCGTTGGTCGCAAATACTACGCCGTGTTTTTCCGGCAGTTGGTTAAACAGAACAGGGAAGTTTTGCCCACGCCATTGCGCTTTGCTACCAAACCAAGATGCCAGCACGCCCGCAGCGCGTTGTTCTGACAAGTTAGGCTGACCGGCAAAGACGATAGGCAGCGTTAGCGCACTATAATCGCGAGCATCAAAGAAAGGCTCAGGGAAATGCGACAAATCATTTTTCAGCGGCAACCCTTGGTAGGTCAGGCTGATGGAGCTGTTTTTGCCCACGTCTAGCCAGAGTGCGGTACTCGCTGGATTCTCACAAACGGCACGATAGTGACCAACAAACTCCAGACGAACGCGGTTAAAATCGCTGATGTAGCGAGAATCAATCGGTACCTGTGCGCTGTTTTTCTTACCCAACTGCTCTTTCGCAATCGGCAACACGCCCATGAGTTCATCGTTAAGAAAAACTTTTACCTGAGACTCCACGGGGAATAGCGCGGGCGACGGCGTAAACTCTAAGTTCAGCATCGCATTCGATACCACTTCATCGCTACGCACGCCAAACTCAAACTGTCCGGTAGGATCAACGCCGCGCAAATGCATACTGCCCGGTGCCGGTGCAATCTTAGCGAAGGTTAAGTTAACGTCACGCGTCGGGATCCCAACGACCTGAGGTGCTGGCGCGGCGGGATCGGTCAATGCGGTCGTAGCGGCATTTGTTGTCGCCACATTCTCTGGTTCGGTTACAGGAGACACCGGCTCAGCATGCACCAAAGTGCTAATACCCAATGCCACAGCAGTTAGCCAAAATATTTTTTTATTCATCGCATTATCATCATGTTGAGCCAATGTCTGATTCACCACTTTACTCTTCGTATCTCATCGCACAGAGTCTCCGCTGCGCCTTGAAATCGATGAATAAAGAAAAGTCCCGAAACGCTTATTATTTTTCCTGCCTACTTAAGCTCTGCTCACCCCGCGTGGAATAAACGAAACCGTCCACGCAACCAGAGTGGTAAATCCAACAAACACACTACGTAAAATCGGCGGTGCGTAGTCGGCAAGGCTTTGGTATCCACGGAAACCGAGTTTCAAAATATCCACCAAACTCTCTACCGGTTTGTCTTCTGCAAAACTGTCTTGCCACAGCGCCCAAGTATCTGCGCGGGCAAACGTACACTGAATAAACTCAATGTGCTGGGCTACGCTCATGTTATCCATACGCAAACCGGCTTTTTGTCCGAAGACTCGCGTAACCTTAGCTGGGAAGGAATATTCCTGCTGTCCACGCTTTAGCATCAGCGTGATGTTCTCACCATCCTGCAACACATTGCCTGAGCGTAGCTCAATTCCCACGCCGCCATCAGAATAGTCACGCAGCGTACAAGGGAAAATATGGCCGTCTTTTCGCGCAATTGCCGCAGGCATCGCAATTTCGACACGGTGAGACTGACGAACCTGCTTAGTTTCAACCGATACCGCCACGGCACCGCCTAAAATGACCATGTTGTAGAACACCCACACCATACTCATCGCCACCGTCCAGATCTCATCTTCTGGCCCGAATGACATGCGCCAAATTCCCAGAATCAGCCCGGCAAAGTTCAGCAGAACCAAAATCAGATACGGACGGGTAATTACCCAGTCGACGTGCTGATGCTCAACCAAGCCACCTTTGGCAGTCACGTTAAATTTCCCTTTATGCGGATTAAATAACGCCACCGTAGTAGGACGTGCGATGTACCACGCCAGCACCGTTTCGTAGATTTCACTCCAAAACGAATGGCGGTATTTGCCTTGGATTTTTGAGTTGGTGAGGCTGGAATGCACAATGTGTGGGATAACATACAAAGCGATAGCCAGCGCCGGAGCAAAAATGATGTAGGCGTGCATCAGCAAGAACGCCAACGGCGCGGTTAAGAAAATAAGCCGCGGGATACCCGATAAGAAATGCAGCATGGCGTTGGCATAACAAATACGCTGCGCCAGCTTCAAGCCTTTGCCAAACAGCGGGTTATCCAAACGGAAAATCTGCACCATGCCGCGCGCCCAGCGAATACGCTGACCAATATGCGCCGACAAACTCTCCGTGGCTAAACCCGCCGCCTGTGGAATTCGAATATAGGCCGACGTCCATCCACGGCGGTGTAAACGCAAAGAGGTATGCGCATCTTCCGTCACGGTTTCAACGGCGATCCCGCCCACTTCGTCCAGCGCAGTACGTCGCAATACGGCACAAGAACCGCAGAAGAAGGTCGCATCCCACATATCGTTGCCGTCTTGCAGCAAACCATAGAACAAAGTGCCTTCATTCGGCGTGCGGCGGAAACGACCAAGGTTACGTTCAAAAGGATCGGGGGAGAAAAAGTGGTGCGGCGTCTGCATCATGCCGAGCTTTTTGTCTTTAAAGAACCAGCCCAGCGTTAACTGTAGGAATGAACGCGTTGGCACGTGGTCACAGTCAAAAATCGCTACAAATTCGCCGGTCGCCTGCTTCAGGGCGTTATTGATATTCCCCGCTTTTGCATGTTCATGCGTTGTACGAGCAATATATTTAACCCCTACCGTCTCCGCAAATTCACGAAACTCTTCGCGGCCACCGTCATCCAACAACCAGATATTCAGTTTTTCTTTCGGCCAGTCAATGCCCAACGCCGCGTAGATCGTTGGTTTAACTACGCTCATATCTTCGTTGTAGGTTGGCACCATGATATCGATAGTTGGCCACGACTTAACGTCTTCCGGCATCGGTGCTGGCTGGCGATTAAGCGGCCAAATGGTTTGGAAATACCCCAGAACCAACACTACCCACGCATAGGTTTCTGCGGCAAGCAGCAGCAACCCACAGATTAAACTGACCGGATCGTCCCAGTTTAGCGTTGAGGTATAGCGCCACCAGATATAACGACAAGAAACCGTTAACGACAGCACGATCATCATCAGAGAGGAGAAGCGCCCTGGAATACGCCGCACCACCATGGCAATACCCCACAGCAGCAGTACGAAAACAAACTGGGAACTTAAATCAAACGGCTGGGAGATACATAACAGCGCGAGGATGGTAGAGAAAACGCACATCACGCCTAAAATAATACGCCGAACGCCCTGCCCTAAACGGTTAAAGGCCTCTTCAGACTCTTCCGCACCGTGTTCCTGTACTTTATCAGGCAGACTTTTCAGCCAGCCATGATAGCGATTGTGCAAACCTTTAAAACGCTCACCTAAGCCATAATTTTTTACCGAGCGATGCGCGGAGAACACGATCAACCACAGGGACTGAATGGCATAACGAACGATATCTAACGGGCGTGGGCGCTGTGCATCAATATGGGGAAAAAGCGTGGTTTGCTGGCTACGGATCTGCTGCCAGCGCGGGGATTCCAGTTTTAGAAATAACCAGGCCATGGACAACCAAAAACACCCCAGCGCCGCGCCTAAAGGGGAGGCCTCGTTATACTGGCGGTATTGACGATAGCGATCGGCCAACGCCTGACGCGCTGGCGTCATTAGAAACAGATCGAGTATCCACCTCATAACGCCGACCCATCAGCAACGTTGCCATCGGCATCAAAATGCAGCAAACACCAATTAGCCAACGTCATAATTTCTTCGGTTGCCAGCGAGTGCGGATAATACTCGCCCACCGGTTGCTTGGCGGCGCTCGCCTCAGCCATCGCTTCGTCGCGGTGAATCACCATAGGCAACAGCGAAGGCAAACTTTGCAGCCACAGCTGATAAATATCTTCTTGCAGCTTACTGGTGGCAAGTAGTTGATTTGCAAGCAGGAACGTTCCCTGCGGCAGCGCCTGCTGATGTAAGCGCGTGTGGCAGTTGGTATCAGGAACAATAACGTTAATAACGCCATCGGCAAGAGAAGTGAAATGCTGTGTCAGCGGATGCATACCGTTTGGCACATCTAGCAAAATCCAGTTATAACGGCCATTGGCACGCAATGCTGGAATGTTTTGCGCCCAGTGCGTCCAGCGGTGTATGTCCGTAAAGAATTGCGCATGCTCATCTGCGCTAATCTGTCCGAAAGGTAGAAAATCAAGCAGGTCGGTGTAACGTAGCGCCGCATCTTGCCAAGCCGTACCATCAAATTCAGCACGCGCCCAACCGTTCGTGTGGGCGAAATCCGTATTGAAATGCATACGCAGCAAATTCGCAGGGGTGGCGTCGATGACTAACACGGATTCACCCAGTTGCTGCAACCCCCACGCTAACGCAGCGGTGATAGATGTGGTTCCCACACCTCCTCGCATTCCCTGCAAAGCAATAATTGCCATTACTTAGCGCTCCCTGCAAATTGCATCAGCTCCGCCAAAAGGGGCCAACGGCGGATCACTTCATTCATATGTTCTTGTCTAGATATGTCGATATAGTCAATTTTAGGAATAGAAAATGCTTTGCTTAGAGCTGCAATATCATTTTGGAAAGTAAAAGTAGGGCTATTCTCAATCGGATTATTTCTTTTATCATTCATTCTGCTATCCGTGAAAAATCGGCTATGGTTTATGATTATAGCTAGATAAAGAAAAGCTGTTTCTACAATATAATAGCGAGAACATATCAGTCTTAGTAATTTGTCGTGAATTATTTATAATGTTACATTCCTTTGGGAAATTTCGCTAGTAAACTGATATAAGTTCAATTAATTGGAGCCGCAGAAAAACAACGAGCAAAAGCATTTCGTGTGGCTAAGATAAATCTGTCAATTAGATAAAAACATCAGTTTTACTAGGTATAATCACATTCAGAGAAATTAAACTCTTATGGCGCTATCGTTTTCTCTTGGAGTTCATCAACTATGGGATGAGCTTCGCATTATGCAAGCTCCCGGCCTCTACTGGGTGAGCGCAGATCGCGAAGTTGATGCCAAAAGTTTTTGTCAGCAGGTTATCTCTAGCCAGCCAGCTGAAACACGCGCGGCGTTAATCAGCGTTAATCATCCTCCTCAGGATATCATCAGTGCCAACTACGCTCATGGGCCCGACAAACTTCCTATCTATTCTCTGCCTGAAAGTAAAAAAGCGTTATTTCAGCTGACTGAAGATTTAATGCGCGGTTTAAATCCGAAAAATCGTCTGTTGATGTTGTTAACCCCCTCCAGTATTTGGGAACAGCTGCAACCTTATGAGCTAACCGACTGGATGAGAAATACTGCCCGCTGGTTGCGCCAACAAAACTGTACATTATTGATTTTAGACTACGGGAAAAGCGCCAATAATCAAAGGGCAACGCTTCAGTCTCAACACCGTACGCTATGTGGCCTCGCGAGCCTACGATGGCTTCAGGACCTGCACCGTTATGACGTGGCGTATTGGTGTAACCAAAACGGTGTCACCGCGCAGCAAGACGTCAGCGTTTCTTTTGATGAGCAAGGTTGGCATGCACAGGAAGATGCGTCTCAAGCGCCACAGCCACGCAACGATGAACAGCTCTATCTAGCCCATAAAGGCGTGCTGGAAGGTGCTCCACCGCTGTCAGAAAATTGGCATCTATTTGAGAGCAATCTAGCGCTGTTTAATGCTGCCTATGCAGCACAAGCTTCAACGCTGGTGTTTCAGCTTTCGAACAGCGATCAGCTCGATGCACTGGCGCGAAAAATTCATACTTTGCGCCGTCAGCGCGGCAAAATCATTAAGCTCGTTGTGCGTGAAAGCACACCTTGCTTGCGTTTCAGCGATGAACGTTTGTTATTGGCCTGTGGTGCCAATCTGATTGTGCCGCATAATGCGCCACTTTCACGCTGTTTAACCATGTTAGAAGGGATTCAGGGACAAACCTACCCGCGCCATGTCCCTGCAGATATTAATCTGCTGATTGATGCAATGCGCCCGCTGAATTTGAAAGGATATATTCCTTACAATCCTTTCTGCGAAACGTTGATGTCATTGATGAATAACGCATTATTACCAGAAGACAGCAAAGGAATTCTGGTGGCATTGCGCCCGGTGCCCGGACTGCGCGCTGAACAAGCTCTCACGCTATGCCGCGCTCGCCGCTTCGGTGATTTAGTCACTATTGATGAAAACCGGCTCACACTGTTTCTTTCATCATGCAGAATCAATGACTTAGACGTTGCACTTAAACACATATTTCCACTGCCGGTCGAAGAAGTTTTCTCCAACCGCATGGTTTGGTATCAAGACAAACTGATCATCATGGAACTGCAGCAGATGCAGCTTAATAAGCCATCAAACTGGCATCTTTCCGACCGGCTCGCGCCGTTGGTCGGCAATAAAAGCAGTCCGGTGGCCGAAGAGCGTCCACCTCGGCATTCACCGCAGCCAATCAGCTTATCTCTAGCCTTACATCAGGAGCGTGCTGAATGATGAACGGGATGGATATACTGCAGCTTATCGTGCTTTGTGCGGTGATTTTGCTGCCATTAGGCTACTATTTGCGTAAAAAATTGCCGATGCTGCTTCAGTCAGTACGCCAAGTTTTATTCACGCCGCGCTATTTAAAATCCGAGGGGATCCTGCGGCGTAATACTCGTTTGCAACGTAACACTTCAGTCACGGTAGACCGTAAAAATGACCAAGAATAGTAATACCAAGAACAACATCGCGGACCTGTGGCACTACTGGCGTGGGCTAGGCGGTTGGAATTTCTATTTCCTACTTAAATTTGCCCTCTTGTGGTTTGGCTATCTCAACTTTGATGCACTTTCTAACCTGATTTTCCTCGCCTTTTTGCTTTTCCCTTTACCCAATGCCCGTTTACACCGCTGGCGTAACTGGATTGCCATACCTATAGGTATTGGTCTGTTTTATCACGATACGTGGCTACCGGGTATCAACAGTATTATGAGTCAAGGCTCGCAGCTAGCGGGCTTCTCAGCGTCATACCTTCTGGATTTGGTCAATCGCTTTATCAACTGGAAAATGATCGGTGCAGGCTTCGTAATGCTGGTCGGTTACCTGTTTATCTCACAGTGGATCCGCATAACGGTATTCGTGGTGGGTGCGCTCGTTTGGCTGAATGTGTTGCAAATAGCTGGCCCAGCTATCTCCTTAGTCCCTGATACAGCGAGTAATAGCACCGCGACTGCACCGGCGGCCAACGCCAATACTGGCTCTACATCAGCCGCTGCAACAGGCGACCTGCCGGCACAAACGGCACCACCAGATAGCAAGAACTTGGCCGCTTATCTCGATGCCTTCTATGCCAGTGAAAAACAGCGCCAAACTCAGTTCCCAGCGGCGCTACCAACGGATGCTCAACCCTTTGATTTACTGATTATCAATATCTGTTCTTTAGCATGGTCTGACGTTGATTCCATTGGCTTACAGGATCATCCGCTATGGAAACACTTCGATATCCTGTTCAAAAACTTTAACTCAGCCACCGCCTACAGTGGCCCAGCTTCAATTCGTTTATTACGCGCCAGTTGTGGACAGCCTTCGCATAAAGAGCTTTATTCAGCCGCGGGTCAACAGTGCTATCTGATGGATAATTTAGCTAAGCTAGGCTTTGGTCAGAACCTGATTATGGACCATAGCGGCAAGTTTGGTAACTATCTGGATGATCTACGGAAATATGCTGATTTGCAGCCACCGCTAGAGTCTCAGGCGGGGATTTCAAATGAGCTGACTTCCTTTGACGGCGAGCCCATCTTTAACGATCTCGAGGTGCTGCAACACTGGGAGCAAACGGTTGAAAAATCAGGGGATGCGCGTACTGCAACCTTCTTTAACCTGATTCCGCTGCACGATGGCAACCGAATGGTTGGCAGCAGTAAAGTTGCCGATTATAAGCCTCGCGCTCAGAAGCTGTTTGATCAGTTGGATACGTTCCTTACCCAGCTTGAGAAATCAAACCGTAAAATCATGGTTGTTGTTGTGCCTGAGCACGGTGCTGCGCTAGTTGGGGATAAAATGCAGATGTCTGGCCTACGTGATATCCCAAGCCCAAGCATCACTCACGTTCCCGTGGGCATCAAGTTTATCGGTATGAAAGCACCACAACCTACTGAAATCGTTGTCGATCAGCCAAGCAGCTATCTGGCGCTTTCCGAGCTGGTTGCACGCTCTGTTGACGGCAAACTCTTCACTGAGGCAAGCGTAAACTGGCAGGATCTCTTGAAGGGATTGCCTCAAACCGCACCGGTTTCAGAGAACGATAATGCCATCGTTATTCAGTATCAAGGTAAGCCATACATTCGCCTCAACGGTGGTGATTGGGTTCCTTACCCGCAATAAGATGCTATCGTTAAACAGCTAGAAAGGCTCCCAAATGGGGGCCTTTTTTCTTATGTATAACGCCTTAAAAAACATATTTATTCATTATGCCTATATATTTTTACATATACAGGAAATATATTTCCCTCGGGTAGACGTTATTTTAATATGGATATTTTAATGCATCTTTAACCCAGCAATATATATCTGCAAATACACGTATCCTTAGAATAACGGCAACCGACAATTAAGATTGATATTATTAACATCTGTTAAGATATTTCTAATAAAACAAAAGACTACTATAGCGTTAGCAGACTAATACATCTGGTTTATCTTTTTTTTGCATGCTAATAGTTACCTCATGTACAGATTCACATATAAGAGTACACCCATCCCTTATATCTAAAAAAAGAGCCTATACAGGCTCTTCAAATAAATATCTATATGGATAATCCGCTTTAGGCGCTCTGTGCAGCCTCATCCTGATCGACGGCAAAACAGGCAATAAGCAGATCGCCATACTGCTTAAGCTGCGGTTGTAACTGTTTGCAGGTGCCAAACGCACGACTACAGCGAGCATTAAACGCGCAGCCCGGAGGCGGATTCAACGGGCTCGGCAACTCGCCTGTCAGTTTGATACGCTCACGGCGCATATCGGGATTCAGGCGAGGCGTTGCCGACAGCAGCGCTTGGGTATAGGGATGGCGTGGGTTATTGAACACCGCTTCCTTCGGCCCTTTTTCTACACAACGTCCCAAATACATCACGATGACCTCATCCGCAATATGCTCAACCACGGAGAGATCGTGAGAGATAAATACATAAGACAGCCCCATCTCCTGCTGCAAATCCATCATCAGGTTCAGAACCTGAGCACGCACCGAAACATCCAGCGCAGAAACCGGCTCATCCGCAATCACGACGTCTGGGTTCAGCATCAGCCCACGCGCGATGGCAATACGTTGACGCTGACCACCAGAGAACATATGCGGGTAGCGATCGTAATGTTCGGTTTTCAACCCGACTTTCTCCATCATTGCCAAGGCCTTTTCGCGCCGTTCGGCACCGCTAAGCTTGGTGTTAATGGTGAGCGGCTCCTCAAGAATTGCACCGACTTTCTTGCGCGGATTCAGCGAAGCATACGGGTTCTGGAAAACGATCTGGATTTTCTGGCGACGTAGCTTTTCCGCCGTGGCGTCCGGCTTTAATAAGTCCTGCCCTTGGTAGTACAGCTCGCCGCCGGTAGGAATTTCAATCATGGTCAGCAAACGCCCCAGCGTGGATTTCCCGCAGCCTGACTCGCCCACTACCGCCAGCGTTTTGCCTCTTTCCAGCGTAAAAGAAACGCCGTCTAACGCTTTTACCAAGCGTTCAGCGCCAAACATGCCCTTCTTCACCGGATAGTGTTTTTTCAGATCAATGGCCTGAAGCAGCGGTGCCTGTTTGTTCAATATTGCCTGGCTCATAATGTTGGCCTCCCCGCATCATCGAGCGGCGTATGGCATTTCGCCTTACGTCCGTTGATATCCTTAAGTTCCGGTTCTACCTCACGGCACAAAGCCGTCGCATACGGGCAGCGCGGATTAAGCAAGCAGCCGTTAGGGCGATCGTATTTACCAGGGACAACGCCCGGTAGCGACGCCAAACGCGCCTTGTCGGCGGCAAACTCAGGTAACGCTCGCAGTAAAGCCTGCGTATACGGATGGCGCGGCGTGCGAAATATTTCCTGAGCCGTTCCAGCTTCAACCACCTGACCGGCATACATCACGATAATTTTATGCGCAGCTTCTGCTACCAGCGCTAAGTCATGCGTGATCAGCACCAGCGCCATGTTCTCTTTCTGCTGAAGATCCAGCAGCAACTCAATAATTTGTGCCTGAATGGTGACGTCTAACGCCGTGGTCGGTTCATCGGCAATCAACAGTTTTGGCCGACAGGCAATCGCCATCGCAATCATCACACGCTGACTCATCCCACCGGACAACTGATGCGGATACACATCCAAACGCGAGCCCGGATCGGGGATTCCAACCAGCGTTAGCAGGTCGATGGCGCGCTGACGGCGCGTGCTTTTATTCCCGCCCTGATGCACCTTGAGCGCTTCCATAATCTGGAAGCCCACGGTGTAGCAGGGATTCAGGCTGGTCATGGGATCCTGAAAAATCATGGCGACTTCCGCCCCCACGATTTGACGCCGTTCTTTCTCTGAAATTTTCTGTAAATCGATATTGTTAAAGCTCAGTCCGTTTGCCATCACGCGACCGGGAAAATCAATCAGCCCCATAATCGCCAGCGAACTCACTGATTTACCAGAGCCAGATTCCCCAACAATACCAATGACTTCACCCTGATTGACGCTGTAGCTGATACGATCTACGGCGCGAAACGGCGCGTCTTTTTCACCGAAGTGAACTGATAGCTCGTTAACTTCTAATAAAGCCATAATATTCTGCTCCCAAAAATCTACTGATGTTCTGTTGCCCAGTTCACACTGGGCGGTATCAGTAGACTTTTACTGTTTCAAACGCGGGTCTAGCGCATCGCGCAACCCATCGCCCATCAGGTTAAATGCCAATACCGTTAGCAGGATCGCAAGGCCGGGGAAGGTCACAACCCACCACGCACTTTGCGCAAACTGCAATACGTCAGACAGCATGGTTCCCCACTCCGGCGTTGGCGGCTGTGCGCCCATACCGAGGAAACCCAGCGCCGCCATGTCGAGGATGGCATTCGAAAATCCTAACGACGCCTGCACGATCAAAGGTGCTAAACAGTTAGGCAGAATATTAATAAACATTTGGCGCATGGCACCGGCCCCCGCAACGCGAGACGCGGTGACGTAGTCGCGGTTAACTTCCACCAGCACCGCCGCGCGCGTCAAACGCACGTAATGCGGCAAGGCAACAAACGTCAATGCCAGCGAAGCGTTAACGATTGAAGGGCCAAAGATAGCCACCAGCACTAAAGCCAACAGCAGGCTTGGCAACGCCAACATAATATCGACGATGCGCATAATGACGGCGTCAACTACTCCGCCGAAGTAACCCGCCAACAGGCCAAACACCACGCCGAGGATCAGCGACAAGACCACCACTAAACAGCCCACCAGCAACGACAGGCGCGCACCATAAATCAGCCGCGATAGCACGTCACGGCCAACATCATCGGTACCGAGAATAAATTTCCAACTACCGCCGTCTTGCCAAACGGGAGGTTTAAGCAGCGCATCACGAAACTGCTCTGCGGGGAGATGCGGAGCCAACACATTGGCGCCGATCGCTAGCACTAACACGATAATGATATAAACCAACCCCACTACCGCGCCTTTGTTGCGCTTGAAGTAATGCCAAAACTCCTGAAACGGCGTCATTGGTTTGGGCGCGCTCATTGCTGGGGACGTTGTTGTAACGTTAGACATCGTTGCGCCTCCTATTTCTTATGCCGAATGCGTGGATTGACGACGCCATACAGCACATCGACCAGCAGGTTGACCAAGATGATCATAATGGCCACCAACAGCACTCCGCCTTGCACCACAGGATAATCACGACGCTGCAATGCATCGATTAACCAACGGCCTAAGCCCGGCCAAGAGAAGATGGTTTCTGTCAGAATGGCTCCCGCCAGTAACGTCCCCACCTGTAGACCAATCACCGTCACCACCGGCAGCAACGCATTACGCAGCGCATGCACAATAATCACTCGCATACGCCCTAATCCTTTGGCGCGCGCGGTGCGGATATAGTCTTCACTTAGCACTTCCAGCATGGAGGAACGCGTCATACGCACAATCACCGCCAGCGGGATAGTACCCAGCACAATGGCAGGCAGAATCATATGCATGACCGCGTCTTTGAAATCGCCTGGCTCACCCCAAATAAGGGTATCAATCAGCATAAAGCCTGTGAGCGGTAAGCTTTCATCAAGGAATACGCTGTCATCGATGCGCCCCGATACGGGCGTTAGATTGAGCTGCACCGACACCAGCATGATGAGCATGATCCCCCACCAAAAAATAGGCATGGAATAGCCCGTCAGCGAGATGCCGACAGCGGTATGGTCGAAAACGGAGCCGCGCTTAACCGCGGCTAATACGCCAACCGGTATACCCACGAGAATGGCAAACAGCATCGCGCAGATACCCAGTTCTAGCGTGGCTTTAAAACGGGGCACAAACTCATCCCAAACCGGCGTGCGGCTTTTGAGCGAGGTGCCTAAATCACCGTGCAATACGTCTTTGACGTAGTGAAAATATTGTTGATACAGCGGTTTATCCAAGCCCATTTCCGTCATCATCTGAGCATGACGTTCGGCTGAGATCCCGCGCTCCCCTGCCATGATCGTGACCGGATCGCCGGGGATCATGTGAACAAAAGCAAACGTTAACAACGTAATGCCAATAAACGTTGGGATAACTAACCCCAAACGCCGGAGTATGAACTGCAACATATCCCGTACTCTCTATTTTTATGATGAAGCATTGCTCACAGTACAGCTACGACTAACAGAGACCCCACCCCAGCCCTCCCCTTCACAGAGGAGGGAGCAGATCGATAAAAATCACAATCGGCTCCTCCCCCTGACGAGGGGGAGGCTGGGAGGGTTAGCGGTAATTAGTCGAGAGACACCTGATCGAAGTGATGTTTACCCAATGGATCAACCACATAGCCTTTCACTTCTTTACGCACTGGCTCGTATACGGTGGAGTGGGCAATGATCAGCGCAGGCGCTTGGTCATGCATCACTACCTGAGCCTGCTTGTAAAGCTCGGTACGTTTTTCATGGTCGGATTCAGCGCGTGCAGGCTGGATCAGATCTTCAAACGGCTTGTAGCACCATCTTGAGTAGTTAGAACCGTCTTTCGCCGACTGGCAGCTAAACAGCGTTGCGAAGAAGTTGTCTGGATCCCCATTGTCCCCAGTCCAGCCCATCATCACGGTCTGGTGTTCGCCGTCTTTCGCACGTTTCAGGTACTCGCCCCACTCATAGGTCACGATCTTGGCTTTCACACCCACTTTCGCCCAGTCAGCCTGAATCATCTCAGCCATACGGCGAGCGTTCGGGTTGTATGGACGCTGCACCGGCATTGCCCAAAGGTCGATAGCAAAACCGTCTGCCAGACCCGCTTCTTTCAGCAGTTCTTTAGCTTTAGCAGGGTCGTAAGCGTAATCGGTGATCTTGTCGTTGTAGCTCCACATGGTTGGTGGGATCAGGTTTTTCGCAGGCTGGCCCGCTTTCTGATATACCGCGTCGATAATCGCTTCTTTGTTCACCGCCATGGTCAGTGCCTGACGCACTTTCACGTTATCCAGCGGTTTTTTCTCGACGTTAAACGACAGATAGCCGACGTTCAGCCCCGGTTGCTCCATCAAAGTAATGGATTTGTCTTGTTTCATACGGTCAATGTCAGCCGGATTTGGATACGGCATCACCTGACACTCATTCTTTTGCAGTTTGGCATAACGCACGGATGCATCCGGCGTAATGGAGAAGACTAAGCGATCGATTTTTGGCTTAGGTCCCCAGTAATCTTTGAACGGTTTGTAGAGGATTTTGGAGTCTTTCTGGTATTGCACCAGCTGGAATGGCCCAGTGCCCAGTGGCTCAAGGTCAATCTTCTCAGGCGTACCGGCTTTCATCATCGCATCGGCGTATTCCGCAGACAGAATAGAAGCGAAGTCCATCGCTAGGTCAGCCAAGAATGGCGATTCAGGGCGCGTCAGCTCAAAGCGAACGGTGTTATCGTCCACTTTTTCCACTTTGCTAATTAGCTCGCCCAACCCCATCCCTTGGAAATACTCATAGGTACCGCCAGAGACTTTGTAGTACGGGTTTTTATCATCTTTCTGACGCATGAAGGAGAACACGATGTCGTCGGCGTTCAGATCGCGCGTTGGTGTAAACAGCTTGCTGCCCTGCCACTTCACGCCTTTGCGCAGGTGGAAAGTATAGGTTTTGCCATCTGGGCTAATATCCCATTTTTCAGCTAAGCCGGGCTCAATCTCGGTAGTACCGGTTTTGAACTCAACCAAACGGTTGTAGATCGGCACCGAGCTGGCGTCGTAGGTGGTGCCAGACGTGAACAGCTGCGGGTTAAAGCCCTCAGGTGAACCTTCTGAACAATAAACCAGAGTTTTTGCCTGCGCACCGGCGGCCAGCGCCAGAGCAACCAGACCAATCCCCAACTTCAGCGCACCAATTTTCTTTCCACGGCGGGTGGAGGTGTTCTTATGAGAAGACATAACGCTTGGCTCCGTAGTGTGATGTGTGTGTTCTGCCAGATCTATTTTTTTATAGGCGATCCGTGCAGTTTTGGCTGACAGCCAAGGATAGGTGCAACCCGCATGCCAAAGAGAACGATTCTTCGGGGCCACATTGGGTAGCACTCGGAAAGGGATCCCAGTGTTAATCACCCACCTTATGCATACCAATTTCGCAAGTGTTTAAGGTGACGTCAATATAACCAAACGTGATTTACAAGGACTGTGATATACAGCATACAAACATTAAAGAAACGTATTGATAACATTTACAGGATTAAAATTTATGCTACCGCGCAAATATCAGCTCATTTCACCATGTAACAAATCTTTAATAGAGAATACAGCTGCCAAACTTGCTGAAAAAATTCTCGCTAAATGATGAATATCTGAACAATTGAGTTTGTAATCTGCGTTATCAGCAGGAGGAAATGCTGTGATCCGAGGTCCGATGCCCTGTTTCAGGGAGCCATTTTGGCCACTTCGCATCAAGTCAGAGCAGTTAGGATCGCGCTATGATGATGCAAACCGAGACTCAGGAGAGATAGCATGTCGATAGCAACATTTGCGCGTTTAACGGCTCTGCTTGATGAGCATCAGGCTCGTTATCGCGTTGTGGAACATCCTATGGCGGGGAAATCTGAAGAGGTAGCCAAAATTCGTGGTACACAGCTTGGGCAAGGAGCCAAAGCGTTGGTCTGTCATGTGAAAGGAAACGGTATTAAGCAGCATGTTTTAGCCATACTGCCCGCCGACCAACAGGCCGATCTCAGCGCGTTAGCACACGGCATCGGCGGTACGCGAGCGTCATTAGCCAGCCCGGTGGAAGTTGATGCATTAACCGACTGCGTATTCGGCGCGATCCCGCCTTTTAGCTTCCATCCAGACTTACTATTGGTAGCTGATCCGCTGTTATTCCAGCGCTTTGATGAATTGGCATTTAACGCCGGTACGCTTGAGCGTTCTCTAATCCTCAACACTCAAGACTATCAGCGCATCGCTCAACCTAAATTGGTCACGTTTATTCGCACCGAATAAGTCTCGCGAAAAACCTCCCCTTGACGCTTTAAAAAACAAGGGGAGGTTTATGCCGATTATCCGTTCATCGTGAGCTTAAACACGCTCATGCTTTGCATCAGGTTTCCGCTTTGCTCCTCTAAAGAACCGGTCGCAGCGGCAGACTCTTCCACCAGCGCCGCATTTTGTTGCGCCACCTGATCCATCTGTGAAATCGCCTGATTCACCTGTTCAATACCGCGGCTTTGCTCGTGAGAAGCCTCAGAGATCTCACTCATCAGCGCCGTTACCTGACGAATCTCCTTGGCGATATCAGCCATAGTATCGCCCGCGTTGGTCACCATTGATGAGCCCTCTTTCACCCGACGAGCTGAATCTTCAATCAACGTTTTAATCTCTTTGGCCGATTGAGCACTCCGCTGCGCCAAGTTGCGCACTTCACCAGCAACCACCGCAAAACCACGCCCTTGTTCACCCGCACGAGCGGCTTCAACGGCGGCGTTTAAAGCAAGGATATTGGTCTGGAAAGCAATACCGTCAATCACGCTGATAATGTCGGCAATTTTCTGTGAACTGGTCGAAATTCCCTGCATACGGGCAATGGCTTCACTGACGATTTCCGCCCCTTTATCAGCGGTATGAGAAACATTCCCTGCCAGCTGATTCGCCTGCTCGGCGTTGTCCGCATTTTGTTTCACCGTGGCGGTCAACTGCTCCATACTGGCGGCGGTCTCCTCCAGCGAGGCAGCCAATTCTTCCGTATGCTGCGATAAGTTTCTGTTACCTACGGTCAGCTCTTTCGCCCCCACATCAACCTGCATACTGGCATCACGTACCTGACTCACCGTATCTGCCAGCGATGTTTGCATGGTGAGCACGCGCCGCCCCAGCTTGGCAATTTCTGATTTGCCTTCACTCTCAAGATCCTGAGACAAGTCGCCACTGGCAATCAAAGAAACATGCCCGTCTAAACTTTCCAATGGATTCAGGATGATTTTACGCAGCGCAACCCAGCACAGTGCACCAATCAGCAACGAAAATGCGAAAGACACACTGATAATAATCAGGTCACGTTGGTAATCATGTTGCGCATCCGATAATGCCTTTTGACCGACTTCATCGGCGAAGCCACGGAAATCACGCAGGTCCTGATCAAAATTGGCAGATAAATTGCGCAACTGATCTTCTAATAATGCGTAATAAGCCGCGCTATCGTTGGTTTTCAGCGCCTGTAGCATAGGACGCAGCGCTTGATTGACGTAAATTTGGTAGGTATTTTCCAGTTCGGCGCTCAGTTGCGCACCGCGCGGCGTCAGTTTTTTCAGATCGGTAAATTTCTGCATGGATGCATCAGCTTCACCGATCAATTTCTCCGCTCGCTGACGGCTATCATCTGCCGCTGCTAGTTTACCCATCTCCATTTGGCGAACAGATAATGCCCCCGCCGTACGAGCCCGTAGCGTGGCATTAAAGCTAGCGGCCAGTGGGCTCAGCTCTTCAGCCTGCACCTGATTAACAACGGCCAGTCTTTGATTAATTTGGCGAACAGATTGAATACCGATAATGCTGATCATCAGCAGCAATAACGTATAAACAAGCATGATGAGTGCCAGCCCACCACGGACTGTCAGGTGTTTACTCATAATAGTCGTATCCCTAGGAATGAAAGAGCCTGCAAAAGAAGACATCAGATGTGGTATCTCTCTCAGCCAGTACAAAATGCCTCTCTCTATGGAGAGTGAATTATGAACAGAGGGAACTGACTGAAGATTGATCAGTTTATCGGCATGCCTGAAGGGAACTTGAGAGAAACTTAATACGAAGAAAGGCGCTTCTAGGAATAAAAAAGCCGAGAGGAAGAGTTCCTCTCGGCTCATCAAGACTAACTTATTGAATTAAAAACGACACCAGTTGTTGTTTTCATTAATTCCGCCATTGGGCGAGGTATAGCCTAAGCACCCCAGAATCGAGTCATACAGCTCAACGTGCCGGTGAGTCTGCCCCTGTTTTGCCTGCTTTTGTACCTGCTCAAACATTTTGGCATTGTTGCCTGAAGCCAAAAACTTATCCGATGCCCATACCATCAGTGGCACACGGAACTGCTCTGGCGGAGCCATTTCACGCGGAGTGCCGTGGAAATGCTCATTATCGCTGATTGATTCACCGTGATCAGAGGCATAAAACACCAGTGCTTTTTTATCTCGCACCTGATCAATCACGCTTTTAATCATGTTGTCAGTGTACAAAATGCTGTTGTCGTAGGAATTCATCAGCTGTTCTTTGGTGCAAGAATCGTCTACGCCCATGCACTCCGGTTTAAACTTCGCATAGCTACGCGGATAGCGCTGCGTATACAAATAGTGAGAACCAGACGTATGCAGTACGACTAAATGCTTGCCGTTTGGATGCTTCTGTAATGAATTTTGCAGCTCTTCCACTAACAGCATATCGTCGACTGGCTTCCCATCGTTACGATGTTCTGCAGCAATCAGCTCACGGAATGAGAAGTTATCGGAGTCGGTATTGTTGTAGAACCAAATCTCACTTTGCATCGCAAAAAGCTCAGAACTGAATCCAAGCTGATGTAATACAGAGAAAATATTCTGTTCTTTCAGCGTACGCTGAGCGTTGTTTTCCGTTCCGCCCTCACGCACAAACATGCAGCGCAGGGAAAGTTTGGTTGATGTATCGCAGGACTCACCGCGGAATGCGGCCAGATTAGGCTCTTTAGCCAGCTGTGGCGTGGTGTCACGCTCATAGCCCAGAATCCCCATATGATCCCAACGCGCCGTTTCACCGATGATGAACACGACATAGGTATCATCTATCCCTTCAGGCGCGACGTAAGAAAAATGATCCGCGGGATCAAATAAGTCGGCTTCATCCTGTCGTTCATCCAGCGCGGTGTAGCCATATAATCCAAACGCCGCCAGCCAGTTTGATGGCAAGTAAGAGTGAGCTACCACACCACCATAGCTTGGCATATCAACGTTGTTTTTCTGGTCGATCTCTTTCTGGGCGGTACCCATTAAGTTTAATGGAACCCAGACCACCGCAACAATCAGCGCCATCCCAACCAAAGATATGATTCTTTTACCCGGTGTTTTTAGCTGCTCAAGCAACGTGTTACGCGCTGAACCTAACCAGATGATCGCCAAAGGAATAATGCTGGCGGCAACAAACCACAAAACAAATTTCCAGCCGACAACTTCGGAAAACAGACCCAAATCACCCGGGGAAAATACGGAAATGATAATGCCGTAGCCAATCACAACGTTAAATGCCGTCATGTAATAGCTTGCAGCCACGGATATTAGCGTGATGAGCGTAGCCGTAATTTTGAAGAACCAGCGCCCTCCCAGCGAAAACACTCTCAGGATAAAGAAGGTAAAGAGGAGAACAACCATGACCTCTAAACTTCCCGTTAACCATTTAGAAAAATGGAGCCCCTCTTTGACTTCATCAAAACGGCGTAAAAACACCGGAATATTAAGAAAAATACCAATATAAATCGCTAACAGCAGCGCCTGCATTGGTTGTGATAGCAATTTTATTTTTTGCATTACTTTCTGAAACCTTGTTGCTAACCCTAGAAAACATGAGACACACCGCATTCTAAATCGTTCAGATGCGGGAACGGAATTTACCAAGAAAGTTCTTAATCGGCGAGAGACTATTCAGCAGAAAAATGTCAGCACCAGCCCAGCGGCCTATGGTGACGGACTTAGAGAAGGGATGACATGGGGATCGTCTGAGAAGATGCCCCATGGCATGGGGCATCAAATAGAAGGGAAAGCAGGTAAAAATTAACGACGGCTCATCTCTTCTGATTTCGCCATACAGCTTTGCATCGCGTCCATCACGGCCGCACGCAGACCCTTTTGCTCTAACACTTTCACGGCTTCAATCGTGGTTCCCCCAGGAGAACACACCATATCTTTGAGCTCACCGGGGTGTTTACCGGTTTCCAGCACCATTTTGGCTGAGCCCATCACCGCCTGCGCGGCAAACTGATAGGCCTGAGCACGAGGCATTCCACCCAGCACAGCGGCATCAGCCATCGCCTCAATAAACATAAACACATAGGCAGGCGCTGAGCCACTCACGCCCACCACGGAATGGATTAGATATTCAGGAACAATAGCAGCCTTACCAAAGCTGCTAAAAATTTCTACAATCAGCGCGCTTTCATCTTCGCTCATTTGCTTATTCGGCGTAATGGACGACATTCCCGCATTCACCAACGCCGGCGTATTCGGCATCACGCGCACCACTTTTTGCCCATCTTTCAGCGCAAATTCAAGCGTTTCTAGCGTGACACCGGCCGCAATGGAAACCACAATCGCGTTTGGCTTGAGCGATTCTCTGATTTCACCCAAAACATTCGCCATCATATTCGGCTTAACACCAACGATCAGAATATCAGCCCGCTTAGCGACTTCATCTGCGCTGCTGGCACCTTGGCTACCAAACTCTTGGCTAATCGCCTCAACGCTTTGCGCACTACGGTTATACACCGTGATATTTTCCGGTGAGACCAGTTTACTCGCAACCAGACCACCTAAAATCGCCTTGCCCATATTGCCACAGCCAATAAAACCGATTTTCTTATCCACGATGTTATTCCCCACAGTGCAGTCCTCCACGATAACGCCCGTTGTATCGAACATAATTGACATCTTCAGATGCGATTTCTTAGGCTACCACCAAAACCGTGAGAAAGGCACAACCTCTGTCCTGAATCTAAAAAAACAAAAAGGCCTTTCCCATTGATTGGGAAAGGCCTTTTCTGTACCGCTTCTGAACTACAGATACTGCACTAAGTATGACGAGTATCGATTATTTATACAGTTCAGCAGTAGCATGCATTTTGTTATTTCCAGAGGTGGAAATAATGCGATAAGAAGATGCGCCAGCCTGTTCAGCTTTAGCCGCTACGCGAGCTTCCAACCCATCAAGGTTAGTTGCGCCACTGACGGATACAACGCCCATTTTCTGCATGTCAGACGTTGGCTGAGAAGAGAGGTCTGCGGCAGTAGCAGCAAATGCGGTTGCAGAGAGTGCGAAAACTACAGCTAAATTTTTGATGATTTTCATAACGTTTACCTTTCTTTAAATTTTGTCGTTTTGAAAGGCGCCCGCCTTCCGATGACTAAAGAATAGATCGGTTAACGAAGAGTTAAAATCGGATAGTTTTGAGCCTCTTGTTCAATTTTTTTGAATGCAATTTAAGCAACTTTACGTATGAATTTTAATCCGATGAGAGAGAGGCAAACGTAATATGCGATTTTTCAGATAAAAGGCTTTTAAAACAAATAGTAATCTTATTTTCAAGCTGGCCGACAAAAAAACACATATCCGACATTTCATTACAGACGGTATTTGTCAGGAAATATTCGTCAGCGCCATGCAAAACATCAGTCGAGATGTGCGATCACTTTCGGCAGACACAGCCTAAACCATGGCGTAAAACGTTCGGGCTCGAGCTGCATTTGCTCTAAGATTTCATCCACGGGATGATAAGCAAAAGCATCGGCCTCTTCTGCGTTAAGCTGTGGAACCACGTTGCTATGACCAATAAAAACATGTGCCAGCTCGTGTTCAGTTAGTCCCCCCCCAACGTCAAGGCAGTAACTCAGCTCAAAAGATTCATGCAGCGCGCAAGCCATTCCCATTTCTTGATAGAGCCGACGCATCGCCGCTTCTTGAGTATCTTCACCAGGGAGTGGATGGCCGCAGCAGGTATTACTCCACTGGCCACCGGCATGATATTTCCCCGCTGCTCGGCGCTGGATCAATAGCTCGTTATGATCGTTAAAAACGTACACAGAGATAGCGCGATGCAAAAGCCCCTGCTGATGAACCGCGAGCTTTTCCATTCTGCCAATCGGCATATCGTTTTCATCAACCAGAATCACTTCAATCATGGCCTTCCCCTCTCTCATCGTGTTACAACGGACCTCTATTAGCATACCTAATTGCTGCAAACTTTTTTTAATTTAACGCCACATCGTTCGCCCGCTAATCTAGCGCCAAAATATTATGGAGATACGCATATGAGCGGCATTAAAGATATTACTCAACTTCTGGCTTCGATGGAGCCGACACTTAACACTCAAGCTTTCGTTTTTTGTACCAGCCAATCACTCACGCTGGAACAAGCCGCCGCGCTAAACCCGCAGGGGCTCTTTTGGGAAACCGAAGGGATTACGCTGATTTTAACTCGTGAAGATGCCCAAGCGGCTGGCTTTGATGCCAGTTCAGATTTCCGTCAAATCACGCTCACGGTTCACTCTAGCCTTGAGGCTGTTGGACTAACCGCAGCGATTGCCGCCGAGCTCGCTCAGGCGGGTATCAGCGCCAACGTTGTGGCTGCTTATTATCACGATCACATTTTTGTTCCTGCCGCCGATGCCCAGCGCGCCCTAGCCGTTTTAACCCAGTTACAGCAGCGCAGTGCACTGGCTTAAATAGGCCAATAAAAAACCCGCAGAGGCGAAACCGCTGCGGGTGAATATCACGCGATAAAATTTTAAGCTCAGTTTTTTACCGATGCCTTTAACGAACCATCAGGATTCGTATTATCCAGCGGATATGGATTTTTATGTTGGCGGTTATAGTTCAAGGCATAAAGCGCCGTGATCACCATTAACACCACGAACGACCACATCACTTCCTGCGCACCGGAACCAACAACGGCCCAGATACAGTAGACAAACGCGATGCTGACAATCGCCAAATAAACAGGGCGAGCTTTACCGAAGTGACCGTGGCCTAGCAGCAGCAACGCCGCACAGGTATAAAGGTAAGGTACCAGCGTAAAGATCACACTCACCGACGAAACCAGACCAAACTCTTTCGCCGCATTAGGCGAAATGCTGCCGAACTGACAAATTGTCATTAATACGCCAACGATCAGCAAACCCGCAACCGGCGTACCCGCCTTGTTAACTTTGGCGAAAATGGGTGGGAACAAGCCATCATCGGCCGCGGCCTTCGCCGTTTGACCAGCCAACAACGTCCAACCACCTAACGAGCCCAAACAGCCTGCAGCCGCGCAGAATGAAACCACTGCACCAGCCGTATTGCCTAACGCCATACGCGCCGCATCCCCGAAAGGTGAAGCAGAAACACGCAGCGCCGCATTCGGGATCATCCCCATAATGGCGGTGGTGGATAATACGTAGCACACGGCGGCAATCAGCACCCCGCCAATGGTTGCAATCGGAACGTTACGCTTAGGATTTTTAACCACGCCAGCCGCCACCGAGGCACTTTCCACCCCGATAAATGACCAGAGCGTTACGCTCAAGGTGCTTTGGATAGCGCCAAATGTACCCTGACCGCTTACGTTCCACGCAGCCATGTAGGTTTCGCTGTGGAACCAAAACCAGCCGAATACTGCAATCCCTACGATAGGTATCAACGCCAATACCGTCGCCACCGCCTGAACACGGGTGATCATCTGTGGCCCAACAATATTGAGCAATACAAAAATCCACAGCACAACCACACAGGTAATGGTCAACACCATTGGATCTTTCAAAATAGGGAAGAAATAGCTGAGGTAGCCAACACCAATCACCACCATCGCGATATTCCCCACCCAGCAGGCTAACCAATACAGCACGTTGGTTTGGTAACCGAGGAATGGGCCAAAAGAACGACGGGCATAAGCATAAGAACCACCGGGACTGGGATCTAAAGACGACATCTTGGCATACACCATTGAAAGCGCTAATGCGCCAATGATAGTCACCAACCATCCGTAGATTGCAATTCCGCCGGTAGACGCTAAGTTTGCCGGTAATAAAAATACGCCGGAGCCCATAATATTCCCTGATACCATTAAGGTAACGGGAATGAGGCCAACTTTATGAGATTCAGAATCCGAAGACATAATCTAACCTTAAGTTAAATAGAATTTTTGGTAGAAATTATATTACTCTCAGAGTTAAATCATGGCAGTAGCAAACGGCTAACATCGCCATTTCCGGCATGTTTTTAGCCAATGACAATCCAGCTAAAATAATATTTATAAAGATAAATAATTAAAAGATTACATAACTTTTCAAACATTATAAATATATACTCAACCATCCCAATATAAATATATTCCTATATATTACCCAAGACGGTTCAAGTTGGATTTCGGCAGCAGTTCGATATTAATCAAGTAAACGATTTAGTAATTACTCTCAGCCAATAAAAAAGTAAACTCAGGCATTAAAAATATATTCAGTTATAGTGAGAATCTATGCAATCATTTTATCTCTATGCTGGTGCACGTAGTTTAGCGGCGTCGTCCCGTAATATTCTTTGAATACGGAGATAAAGTAGGACGTGCTGCTATAGCCGCACAGAGAAGAAACCTGTGAAATATTTTTATTAAAAACAATCAGTTGCTCTACAGCATAGCGCATTCTACAGTCAGTGATAATTTTACTGTAGGTGGTGTCTTCGTTTTTTAGCTTCTTTTTCAATGAGCTAGGGCTTAAGCATAGGCAGCTGGCAACGGACGTCAGGCTCCACTCTTTGTGCATATTGCTTTGAATAATGCTGTAAACATTCGCGCTAAGATTGCTTCTAATTTCACGAATAAGAAATGGTATTAGATTGTTATTATTTAAGAAAATAGATAAAACGGTGAACGAAAGACAACGGCTACGTTCGCGATCAACCTCACAGCCTTGCGCATCTTGCGATAGGCGTACCGCCTCTTGGAAAATATGTGGTGTCTGACAGCGTTCAATCATATAGCACGGTGTGGAACGCAGATTAGGAGACAGAGCGCTGATATCTTTTTTTAAGAAATGGATATAGTCCTTAATAACATCTTTATTCAAATATAATACTGCTGAGTCATCCAGTTCTGAAAAATCTATTACGTTATTTTTACATGAAATTAGCATCATGTGATTAGCTTTGAATGTAACTTCATTCTCAGAGTTAAAATTAACAGTGACATCTTTGCGTGTTAAAACGACAACGCAACCTTCGTTGTTACTGAGTTTCATATTAAGACATCCTACAGACGTAAAAGAATAAAATGCCGTTATTAACTTAGACTTATCGACTAAAGTAATAAGGCATAAAAGAAAAAGTAATACATATGACAATTCTACGACCAGACACTAAAATACAGAGCTTTTCTAATTATTCAATATCGCGGGGATAAATACTGCCGTATCATTTTTTTTACGCAGAGTAATTGTACAATTACAGAATAAAAAATAAACATACAGGTATGAAAAAGCGCGGGATATACCCGCGCAAATACTACAAGAGAAACTGCTTTATCTTTTTTTGCTGTGGTGTCTTTGCTTCATCACCAACGAAGGTTATTCCGTGCGAACACACATCACGTGATAAACACCGTTGATAATTTCAGTCCCTTCGGTTTCATGTTCAAAACCGGGGAATTCGTGGTCCCAAGCCTGTAGAGCGCGCAGATAACCGATCTGTGGACTCTCTTCGCCGCCGAAGCTTTCACCGGATAATAACATTGGGATTCCTGGTGGGTAAGGGATGATGGAGTTGGCTGCAACACGGTTGACCAGACCGTCAATCGCAACCATCTCCACCTTATTCGCCACAATGGCCTGATAGGCTGCACGCGGTGTCATCACCGCTTCTGGCAGACCAGAATAAGCCGTATTCAGTTTAGCACCTGGGTTATTTTTACGCAGATAGGCAAACATTTTGTCGCCCAAATCACGCAAGCCTAACTTGCCGTAGATTTCTGGCTGCTGCGCAACCAGATCGGGCAATACCGAAGATAGCGGGGTATTAGCATCATAATGGCGTTTAAACGAAAGCAGCGTGTTGATAAGCGTGCCCCATTTGCCTTTGGTAACGCCCATTGAGAACAGGAACATCACTTGGAAATCGGTAGTGCGCGTCGGCACAATGCCATGACGGCTCAGCCATGCGGTGACCAACGCCGCTGGCACGCCCTTCTCTTGCAACTCGCCGTCATCACCCATACCTGGAGCCAAAATACTGACCTTGATAGGGTCCAGCATGCTCCAGTTTTCAGGCAGATCTTTAAAGCCGTGCCAGTTATCTTCAGGATTCATCACCCAGCAGCTTTGTTCGGTTGCTAGAAGCTTAGCTGGCGCATCTTCAAACGCCATCTGCTTACCGGTTGCCGGATCGGTGACAATTTCTTGGTTCCACGGTTTGAAGAACCAATCACCATCCTGAGTAAACTCTTTATACAAACGCGCCATCGCCTGACGGAAGTCTACCGCCTCGTTGATCACTTCCTGCGTCAGAGAAAGACCGCTGTTGCCGTCCATCATCGATACAGCCACATCGTTAGAAGCGCAGATCGCATACAACGGCGAAGTGGTAGCGTGCATCATGTACGCCTGATTAAAGCGAGAAAAATCAACGGCACCGCGGCCGTCGCGCACATGAATATAAGATGCCTGAGATAACGCATTGAGCAGTTTGTGCGTTGAGTGGGTCGCAAACAGCGTTGGACCTTCATGATCGCCAGGTTCCCCACGCATAGCGTAGTGATCGCTATACATTGGGTTAAAACGTGCATAACCATACCAAGCTTCATCAAAATGAATTCGGTCAGTGGTTTTTTCTAATAAATCCTGCGCATTTTTGGCGTTGTAGCACACACCATCATAAGTACAGTTGGTCACCACGCTATAAGAAGGGCGCTGGCCCTGCTTGCTTTTACTCAGTGGGCTGTTAGCGATTTTTTCTTTAATCACTTCCGGCTGCATCTGCTGCGGATAAATTGGCCCGATAATCCCATAGCGGTTACGGCTAGGCAGCATGTAAACCGGTTTCGCACCGGTTAATATCAGCCCCTGCTCAATGGATTTATGACAGTTGCGGTCAATAACCACCACGTCATCTTCGGTCATACACGCCTGCATAATGGTGCGGTTCGAACCCGAAGTGCCCACCACCACAGAATACGAGTGATCTGCACCGAACACACGCGCCGCATTCTTTTCGCTTTCACCGAATGCGCCAGTGTGGTCGAGCAAAGAACCTAGCGAGGTGCGCTCAATCCCCATATCGGTGCGGAACAAGTTTTCACCGTAATAGTCGTGGTAAAAACGACCGGCTGGCGTTTTAGTAAAACCAACGCCGCCCTGATGGCCCGGCGCCGCCCATGAATATTCATGAACGTCGCTATATTTCATCAGCGCGGTCATCAATGGTGGCAGCAGTTGCTGATGATAACGGTTCATGGCAGCAACGGCGCGGCCGGCAATAAAATCAGCCGTGTCTTCAAGGATCCAAGCAAATTCATCGATTTGCTCCATCATCTCGCGGCTAAGTTCCTGAGTGGCTTTCTCTCTGTCACTCAACAAAAAGACCGGAACATTTTCCTGCCGCTCATGCAGTTTATTAAGCAGTTGCTGAGCCAGCACGTGCTCGGCGGAGTCATCCATTCCACGGCTAAACATCAGACAATCTATCGCTTCATTGGCAGACAAAATGGCAAAACCATCGTCAAATGAGGCGGCTTTGATCACCTCAACATTTTGACGATTCAGCTCATCAGCCAAACGTTCAACGGCAGCACCCACATAGGTGTCTTGATGGAGAAATTCACTTTCAACAATTAATACTTTCATCATGTGTTTATCCTTACAGATAAATGAACATAACGTTTAGTCGCGCTGAGGATACCTAGCTATACCCAAAATAATTCGAGTTGCATTGAGTAAACACGGCTAACAAAAATGCAGCTTGAAGTATGAAGGGTATATATTCTCAGAGCACTAAACCGCCATACAAATAGAATGAGTGTTAATGTTAAACCTTATATAACGCATTATGGTTTTATCCGCTCTTTCCTTGGAATTAGTATTGCCCTTATTTATCAACGTTGTAAAGTCAGGTTAAAAACACAAGATATTCGATACAAATCAATTAAAATCAATGATATAAGTTAAAATAAAGACTATGAAAAAGCACATTTAGCAATATGTTATACACAACGATTTTATTTTTTTACCTTATAGTGATATTTATTTATAATCTACCCAACGATTAGGTTTACATAAAAAACAAACGCTATTGTTCATCCACAAATCTTTACGATAATAGATATTCAGCCACCTTAATTATTTATTTTTCTAAGAGAGACACTTCACAAATAGCGCTCACCAACGGCAGTGCAGTTGGCTACCGTGTTATCCTTCATGACATCGTGTTATCTACCTAAGACATCCTATGACGAGCGAACATTTTGCAGGGAAGTATGAGGCCGAGCTGAAATTCCATCTCAGCGATCCCGCTGGCTTTCTCGAACGCATCACTTTGGCAGGAGCAGAACCTTTTCACCTCAATAACCATGAGATCGATTGCTACTATGACCGCCCAACGTCTGAGCACTCAGACTCAACGCTGAAAAAGAGCGGCATTAGCATGTGCATTCGAGAAATGCAGCCATCAGGCATTAAGCTGTGGATCGTTAAAGGGCCAGACGCGTCTGAATGCGAAGCGATTAATATTGATGATTGTGAAAAAGTGGCCAGCATGGTGGAAAAGCTCGGTTTTCGACCCAGTTTACGTATGGAAAAAAACCGAAGTATCTATTTCTTAGGCCGTTACCACATCACCTTCGATCATCTTCCTACTCTGGGCTATTTTGCCGAAATCGCCATCATGACCGACGATGAACAGGCGGTGCCAGAACTGCTCAACGATTTACGCCATCAAGCATTGGCATTAGGGCTTGAAGATTCACAAAGGGAAATACGCAGCTATCGTCAGATGCTAGAACAAACGCGCAGTGGCATTAATTAGCCTATTTTTATCCCGTTTATTCAAAGATCAAAAAAGCTGGCTGGTGATAATTTAAACATCACTGGAACTCCATCACTGGCTAGCAAATGAAAACATATAAGACCGTCACCCCAAATTTTTACACCCGATTTCAATGCACTGGCGCTGATTGCGTCGATCATTGCTGTACCGGCTGGAAAATATCAATTGATAAGAAAACCTATAAAAAATATACCGATTCTCACCATGAAAAGATTAAATCTTTCGCAAAAAACTCACTGCTATTAACCCGCAAAGGCTATGACAATTTTGCTACGGTAAAGCAAGATGAGTCAGGAAATTGCCCTATGCTCAATGAAGATAAGCTCTGTACCATTCACGCCAAAATGGGAGCCAATGCCCTGAGCGTAACGTGCAAAACATTCCCCCGCACTCAAAAACAGTATGCCAACGAGACCTTATTGAGCCTCACCATGGCGTGCCCTGAGGTAGCTAATCAAGTTTTATTTCAGCCAGATAGCATGTTAGTCAATGAAGACATCAAGCTCATTGTTGAAACGGCTAACCGGATTGGAAAAAAAGCGGCACACATTGAACGCTCTCAGACAACCCAACTAATTAACCTGTTTTGCAGCCATCTGGTCATGGCCGATAGCCCTGCCATCGAGGATAACCTGCTCGCTATCGTGCACCTTATTCTTTATTTACAGCAGATCGAATTCGATGTTGAAGCGCACCTTGACGATCTAGAGTCCTTATTCTTAACGCTAAATAGACAGCTATCCAGCGGAGATATGGCTCAACAACGCAGCCAAATTAGCAGCTCAGCGAAGATGAAGGTGATGCTATTAAGTATATTTGGCACAGCGATTAGCCAGTTAAATCGAGGGCGTGATTTTCTCGAGGAAAATCACCAAGCACTTGCTCATTATTTAGAATTAGACCAAGAGCCGAGCGATGCAAAGATAGGCGATAAATTTAGTCAATTAGACACGCAATGGAAAAAGGTCTTAGCTAACTCTTGTTTATCTGACGAGCATGTGATGAAAAATTATCTTCTTTATCATATGTATAATAGCGGCTTCCCTGGTCAGGATATGAACAATATCCTGCGCCAATACTATCTAATGATGACAGATTATTTTTATTTAAAAACCCAGATATCAATCATGTCCATGACCAGAGAAATAACGCAGGAAGAGATCATGAAATTATTTGGCTCGTTCCATGTGGTCTACAATCACAACAGCAATTTACCTAAAGAGCTGAATGCCTATATCGATCGGATAAATGTAAACGATGACTTATCCTGTTTGTTATTGCTAAATTAGATACAACGGCACAGCAAAATGGCTAACAAAAAGGAGCGGATATCCGCTCCTTTTTCACATAAATCATTCACACAAACAGAATGGCAGCCAGCCTAACGGATCACCATCACATTAACTTTCGCATGGCGCACAATGCCTGCCGCATTCGAACCCAATAGATAAGTTTTTACGCTTGGGCGGTGCGAACCAACAATGATAAGGTCAGCCCCCATTTCATCAGCCTGCTGCAATGCCTCATCACGCGGGGTACCAAAACGAATGGTGTAAGACATACGCTCAGCGGGTAAATCTACCCCCTGTATGAGTTCTCTAATTCTTTCTTCAGCATAGGTCACCGCTTTGTTTTCAAACTCTTTGATGCCAAAAGAGTATGCGGTAACAAAGGCCTGTGCATCGGGCAAAACATACAAAAAATGCACATCAGCATCTGACATTTTTGCCAAATACTCAACGTGACGCAGAGCGTTTTGAGTCAGAATATCCTCTTCAATATCTACCGGCACCAAAATGCTTTTATACATATTTATGACCTCTCCATGTAGAAAACTTATGAATAGAATAACCTTACCTAATTAACGGTGGAACCCATTTCGGCTGGAACTGTGAGACAAGACATGCGCCTTTACCCCATAAAAAAAGCCCCGCAAACTTTTGCAGGGCTTTCGTTGGTTCACTTTCTCACGCGTTACAGTGAGCTAGTGAACGTCCTTGAGATCACGTCTTGCTGTTGTTCACGCGTCAGCGCGTTAAAGCGTACCGCATAGCCTGAAACCCTGATGGTTAAGCTCGGATATTTATCTGGGTTCTCAATCGCATCCAGCAGCATTTCACGGTTCATAACGTTCACGTTGAGATGCTGTCCGCCTTCAACGTCTTCCTCATGATGGAAATAGCCATCAATCAGACCAACCAGATTATTTTTACGGATAAACTCGTCTTTGCCTAACGCCCCAGGGACGATAGAGAAGGTATAGGAAATACCGTCTTTTGCGTATTTGAACGGCAGTTTCGCCACCGAGGTTAACGACGCTACCGCACCTTTACGATCGCGGCCGTGCATTGGGTTAGCTCCCGGGCCAAATGGCGTGCCTGCACGGCGTCCGTCCGGCGTATTCCCAGTTTTCTGCCCGTAAACCACGTTCGAGGTAATGGTCAGAATAGACTGCGTTGGCTCGGCATCTCGGTAAGTTGGCAGCTTCTGGATCTTCTTCATGAAGCGCTCAACCAAGTCACAGGCAATATCATCGACACGATGGTCGTTGTTACCGAACTGCGGATATTCACCGTCAATAGCAAAGTCGATAGCCAACCCGTTTTCGTCACGAATTGGGCGCACTTTGGCATATTTGATAGCGGCGAGTGAGTCGGCAGCAACCGACAGCCCAGCGATACCACACGCCATGGTGCGAACTACATCGCGGTCATGCAGCGCCATTAACGCGGCTTCATAGCTGTATTTATCGTGCATGTAGTGGATAACGTTCAACGCAGTGATGTACTGCACAGCCAGCCAATCCATAAACGAATCCAAGCTCGCCATGACTTTGTCGTAATCCAAGACTTCATCTGTCATGGCTGGCACTTTCGGCCCAACCTGAATTTTCAGTTTTTCATCCACGCCGCCGTTGATGCAATACAGCAACGTTTTCGCCAAGTTGGCGCGGGCACCAAAGAACTGCATCTGCTTGCCAACCACCATCGGGCTAACACAGCAGGCAATCGCATAGTCATCACTGTCAAAGTCAGGGCGCATCAAATCATCGTTTTCATACTGTAACGACGAGGTCGCAATAGACAGATTCGCAGCATAGGCTTTGAACGCTTTCGGTAGGCGTTCAGACCACAGGATTGTCAGGTTCGGCTCTGGTGATGGCCCCATGGTTTCTAGCGTATTTAGATAACGGTAGGAGTTTTTGGTGACCAGCGTTCTGCCGTCTAACCCCATCCCGCCGATAACTTCGGTTGCCCAGATTGGGTCGCCGGAGAACAACGTATCAAACTCAGGCGTACGTAAGAAACGCACCATGCGTATTTTCATAATGAAATGGTCAATCAGCTGCTGTGCTTCCTGCTCATTGATCACCCCATTTTTCAGATCACGCTCGATATAAACGTCTAAGAACGTCGAAGTACGGCCCAGCGACATCGCGCCACCGTTCTGCGATTTCACCGCAGCCAAGTAGCCAAAATAGAGCCACTGAATAGCTTCCTGCGCATTCTGTGCCGGACGAGAAATATCAAATCCATATTTCGCCGCCATTTCCTGAATTTGCTTCAGCGCGCGGCGCTGCTCGGCTAATTCTTCACGCTGACGAATCACTTGCTCAAGCTGAATACCCTTCTCCAGTTTGCCCTGCAAATCAGCAAACTGTAATTCACGTTCACGAATCAGGTAACGGATGCCATACAGAGCCACGCGACGGTAGTCACCGATAATACGCCCACGACCATAGCCATCTGGCAAACCGGTTAAAACACCGGATTTACGGCAGCGCATCATTTCAGGTGAATAAACGTCAAACACGCCTTGGTTGTGTGTTTTACGAATATCGGTGAAAAGATATTTAAAATTAGGATCCAGCTTGCGATTGTAGGCTTCAAACGAGCTCTCAATCATATTGATGCCGCCAAACGGGAATAACGCACGTTTCAGTGGTTTCTCAGTTTGTAAGCCAACAATTCTTTCTAGATCTTGATGGATATATCCAGGCGCATGGGCGGTAATGGTTGTCGCAATATCATTATCAAAATCGACCGGTGCGTGAGTGGAGTTTTCAATCCGCACGCCTTCCATTACTTTTTCCCACAGCTTGGTAGTTGCTTCGGTTGCAGTCGAAAGGAAAGACTCATCACCTTCATAAGGCGTATAGTTATTCTGAATAAAGTCTCTTACATTAATGCTACCTTTCCATTCTGTTCCTGCAAAACCATTCCAAGCTTCGGTAAATATATTCTCAGTCACGTCCAGATCGATATTCATTATCAAGCTCCATGTACCATAGGTATCGCCCCTATTTAATTAGGGGCGAAAAGAGTATTTAGGCAGTATTTATTTAGGAAATAGTTAAATAACGTTATGCGAATGCAATATGTTCTGCGGAGGAACTCACGCGAATAGCATCCAGTGCAATCATCTTTTCTTCATTAGTTGGGATCACTGCGGCGATAACGTTAGAACTCGGCGCCGTAATCACTTCAGCCTCCCCAGTACGACGCAGGTGATTTTTGGCTTCGTCGAGTTCAAGGCCGAATACCGCAAGATGCTGTAGCGTTAATTGACGAATCAGCTCAGAGTTCTCACCAATGCCGCCAGTGAACACAATGGCATCAAGCTTATTCAACGAGGCAGCGTGGCCACCGATATGACGAGCTAAGCGATGCACAAAGACGTTAATTGCCAGCTGTGCGCCTTCATGCCCTTCTTCATACGCTTTTTGCAACACGCGCAGATCGCTTGAAAGCCCAGAAATACCTAACAGGCCAGACTCTTTGTTCACCATGAACATCAGATCTTCTAACGTCTTGCCGGTTTTATCCGCCAGATATGCCAGTGCGCCAAAATCAACGTCACCGCTGCGCGTTCCCATGACCAAGCCTTCCAGCGGAGTCATGCCCATCGATGTATCAACGCTTTGGCCATTTTGTACTGCACAGACCGATGCGCCGTTACCTAAGTGAGCGACAATAATCCCGGAGTTCTTTTCATCTAAACCTAATTGCTCAATCGCCTGCTGTGCGACATAGCGATGAGAGGTTCCATGGAAGCCATATCTTCTCACGCCATATTGTTTGAAATATTGCTGTGGAAGCGCATAGGTATAGGCTTCAGGTTTTAAAGTCTGGTGAAACGCGGTATCAAAAACAGCTACATGCGGTAATTCAGGGAATATATGGCGCGCAGCCATAATGCCCTCAAGGTTGGCATAATTATGTAAAGGTGCCAGAGAGGAAACATTAGTAATTTCTTGCAATACTTCATCATTAATTAATGTCGCATCGCTAAATGCTTCTCCACCGTGAGCAATACGATGGCCTACACACGAAATAGCGTCGCTGAGTTTTCTTTTTTCTAATTCTCTAACAATAGAATTCAATGCATCTTCATAACTACCGGTTTTTAAATTAATACTGATAGTTTTATCAATGGTCATTGAGGTATTTTCAATACCGACGTTATCAACAATGCCGGACATCATCACATCACAGTTATTTCCTTGCATAACAGAGAATTTAATTGATGAAGATCCACAATTAATCACTAGCACTACAGATTTTGAAGACATAGATATACCTCACAGCTAACTCCCCAGAGAGGAGTTAGCTGTTATTCTTTAAAATTTAGATTAAATAAGTTTGTAGAAAATATTCAGGATGGTCAGCAGGCCAACGATGGTAACAAAGTAGTTTTCTGGCTTGCCTTTATATTTCGCCAGCGCTGGCACTTTGCGAACCGCATACATCGGTAGCAGACACAGCAGGGAGGCAATGATAGGCGCACCCATGGCTTCAATCAGGTCCAGAATGTTCGGGTTAACATAAGCCACTACCCAAGTAGAGCCCATGATGAAGAACATGCTGATCAGGTTCAGTTTGCCGGTTGAATACTTCTTCTTGTCGCCTTTACAAGCGAACTTAACAATCAGGCCATTCATCCCTTCCAGCGTTCCCAGATAGTGACCGAAGAACGATTTGAAGATAGCGACCAGAGCAATCAGTGACGCGCCATATTCCAGTACGGTTGAGAAGGTAGATTTACCACCGGCCATGCTTGAGAAGTGGTTTGCCAGATAAGAAAGAACCGGAATGTTTTGCGCTTTAGCGTCGGCCATCATCGCTGGAGACAGCGTAAACAGGCAGCTGAAGGCAAAGAACATGACCACAGCAACCATCAGCATACTTGCGCGAGAGATGATTTTAGAGCAGCGGTCTTCGGTGAACTGCTTGCCAAATTCAGGCTCGTATTCTTCACGTTTTGATTCAACGAAAGAGGAAACGATAGGCGAGAAGTTAAAGGAGAACACCATGATGGCGATACCCAGCCAGACGTTAACCAGAATACCGTCGTGACCCAGCAGAGAGATGCTGCTAGTGCTAACTTGTTCAAATACAGACGCGTTCCAGTAAGGGATCAGCGACAGGGAAATCAGAACCAAGCTGGCGATGAATGGGAACACCAGGAAACTCATTACCTTCACCATCAAATTCTTTCCGAAGAAGATGATGAAAGCCATGGCCATTAACAGAACCAGAGCAACAAGGCCACGGTTCAACGGCATTAACTGCAGCTGGTTTTCCCAGAATGTCATGAAGGTGTTGGTGATGGTGACACCATAAATCCATAACAGAGGACAAATCGCGAAGAAGTACAGGAAGGTAATAATAACCCCACCTGTTTTACCAAAGTGCTCTTCAACCGTGTCGGTAATGTTGCCAGTGATATTGCTACCAGACAGGCACAGGCGCGCTAATGCGCGGTGACATAAAAAGGCAATTGGGTAGGCCAGCACAAGCATGATCAGGATAGGGATCAAACCGCCAAAGCCTGCACGGATAGGGAAGAACAGAACCCCTGCGCCGATGGCGGTGCCAAATAATCCAAGAGTCCATGTGGTGTCCGATTTCCGCCACATAGTTCCCTGATTCGAATAGGTAACGCTGTCTGTCGTCATACTGTAATTCCTCACGGATTTGCCCTTTTTTGAGGCTACATCACTGTAACCTCAGCTAGGGTCTATACCCTGTCGGGTGTTTGCATAGTTATTAGTGAACGTGATTCAGTCCCGTTATCTCTGATATTCTGGATAAATCAATATTCCCACCGGAAATAAGGCTAACGGTCTTTTTATTTTCGATATAGCCCTTGAGCTTACCGCTTAATATGGCCGCAGATGCCAATGCTCCAGCGCCTTCAGTCACGATCTTGTTTCGTTGGATAAGATCAATCATGCCGCGCTTAATTTCTTCTTCAGTGACTACCACAATGTCGGTTACCAGCTCTTTGACAATCTCATATGTCAGTTTACCTGGCGTCGACACGTCGCAACCGTCCGCAATTGTACCTGTTGTGCGGTGAGATAAAAATTGTCCTTCATGGAAAGATTTAGCCATTCCGTGAACGTTGACCGCTTGAACACCTATGATATTGATTGTTGGGTTAATTGATTTTAGTGCGATGGCGATACCGGAAATTAATCCCCCACCACCGATAGGGACAATAACGTTATCCACGTCATACAGATCTTCAAGGATTTCTAAACCGATAGTCCCCTGACCTGCAATCACTTTTTCATCGTCGTAAGGAGGAATAAAGATTCTATTTTCCAACTCAATTAATTCATGGGCTTTTGAGATGGTGTCATTAAAGCTATTTCCGTGCAGAATAACTTCAGCAGAATAATCGGCTGTTGCGGCAACTTTAGAGCTTGGTGCAGTACAAGGCATAACAACTTTGCTGTCAATTCCCAGCATGGCACAAGACAGGGAAACGCCCTGCGCGTGGTTACCCGCAGAACAGGCAATCACACCCTGCTCGCGTTCTTCTCTGGATAATGAAGCTAACTTATTAAAAGCACCGCGAATTTTAAAAGAACCGGTGCGTTGCATATTCTCAAATTTTAGGTGATGCTGCCAACTTACTGATTTAGTGTATGATGGTGTTTTTGAGGTGCTCCAGTGGCTTCTGTTTCTATCAGCTGTCCCTCCTGTTCAGCTACTGACGGGGTGGTGCGTAACGGCAAAAGCACCGCCGGACATCAGCGCTATCTCTGCTCTCACTGCCGTAAAACATGGCAACTGCAGTTCACTTACACCGCTTCTCAACCCGGTACGCACCAGAAAATCATTGATATGGCCATGAATGGCGTTGGATGCCGGGCAACTGCCCGCATTATGGGCGTTGGCCTCAACACGATTTTACGTCACTTAAAAAACTCAGGCCGCAGTCGGTAACCTCGCGCATACAGCCGGGCAGTGACGTCATCGTCTGCGCGGAAATGGACGAACAGTGGGGCTATGTCGGGGCTAAATCGCGCCAGCGCTGGCTGTTTTACGCGTATGACAGGCTCCGGAAGACGGTTGTTGCGCACGTATTCGGTGAACGCACTATGGCGACGCTGGGGCGTCTTATGAGCCTGCTGTCACCCTTTGACGTGGTGATATGGATGACGGATGGCTGGCCGCTGTATGAATCCCGCCTGAAGGGAAAGCTGTACGTAATCAGCAAGCGATATACGCAGCGAATTGAGCGGCATAACCTGAATCTGAGGCAGCACCTGGCACGGCTGGGACGGAAGTCGCTGTCGTTCTCAAAATCGGTGGAGCTGCATGACAAAGTCATCGGGCATTATCTGAACATAAAACACTATCAATAAGTTGGAGTCATTACCCAAATTATGAACAGTATTTCCATTTTAATTATTATATGAAGATTTAAAGAAAAAAATATTTTTGTATTCTTACAAATATAATTTAAGTGATATTAATGGATTGTTACTAATGTTGCAGATGCGTAGTTCGACACCCGATTATCAAGATGATAATAGGTAGATTAATTGTTAAGTTTCTAAATAAAGATTTAATTTTCACCCTTTAATAAATCACTTAGCATATTAATTAGCGATAGATGCCATTCTATCAACAGCTAAGGTTTATTTAATCTGTGATCAAGATCGTTCTCTTTTATTTATATCTGTGTCTATAAATATAAAAGAACTGCCTTTGTTTTTCGGTACCCAAAAATGCAAATAGTTAATATCACGCTAGATATAATAAGCTCGATCACGGATATCCACTTTCCGTTTGAAATCTGCTCATATAACGAGCAAATTTACTTGAAAACAAAATGCAATCAGCGCTATGTCATCGCGCATGCCTATGATTTACCGGCCAATCTGACATGCCCAGTCTTTGATAATCACTGGGATCTCAAACATGACTATAAATTTGAGGTCAGAACGACCAATGATTTACGAGATGCCTTGCTGATCGGCAACGTGATGGGATGGTGGTCAGGCAATGAAATCCAGCTACTGCGGCAACTCATTAGCGCAATGGACCATTCACTGGTTATTGTAGATTAGATTTCTTTATTTTTTATAATGTTAAGTATTATTTTGCTATTTATTCATCAGTGAAACGCCAAAGGAAATCAACGGCTTCCTCTGCATAATCAATCCCAATCCGCTTGCTCGCGATAATTTTCTCCACCTGCTTTTTATGCGCATCAATCTGTTCACAAATATAAAGCCGATCGCCCAATAGGGGCTCGTAATCAAACGTCCTATCAACGGCAAGGGCGCGGCAAAGTTTGCCTGGGCCGTTAGATAAATTTTTTACCTGTGGTTTTGTTAGCTCAGCTAAAGGCTTGGCATAGCGGTTTCGCGCAGCCAACTCAATACCTTGGACAATTTCGATACCCCGAACTAAAACCGCCGTTGCATCGTCAGCCTGCCCCGTGACTACGTTAAGGCAGTTATGCATGCCGTAGATAAAGTAAACGTGAGCTATGCCGCCAGCCTGAAAGAGCGGCTCATTTCTGATAGTTCGCTTGCCCCCATAGGCGTGGCTCGCTTTATCTATCGCGCTGTCATAGGCTTCCACTTCATTTATCCGCCCAATAATCTGCCCTTCTTCCTGCTCACGGACCAAATAACAGCCGATCAGCTGTTGGGCTACCGCAAGAGGAGCTTGAGAGTAAAAATCCAGCCCTAGCTTCTTCATATTCCCCTCTATTTCTTAGAAAAATAATCCAAGCATTATCTTAACAACAGCGCGTCTTTACGCGGTGATAAACCAAACATGTGCGAATATTCACGGCTGAACTGATTGGGGCTGTTATAACCCACTTGAAAAGCAATGGCCTCAGCGGTGCCTTTGCGTGACAAAAGCAGTTGGCGAGCCTCCAGCAAACGCAGTTGCTTTTGATACTCTAAGGGGCTCATCCCAATTAACTCTTTAAATTTACGGTGAAAAGCAGAGCGGCTAAGGTTTGCCGCTTTCGCCAGAGACTCAAGACTCAACGGCTCTTTGTACTTCTCTCTGAGCAAATCTAGCGCCCCTGCGACTCCCATTGAGTGAGTATCACGCGTAACAATGCGTGCAACATCAGCACCGTTAGGTCCCGTGAGTAGCCAATAGCATAGCTCCTGCATAAATCCAGCATAAAGAACGGGGATCGCTTCAGGACTATCAAGCAACCTTAGGCCACGTAACAAACAGCGAGAAAGTTGGGCATCGATATCTATCACAAATGCCGCATGCGGAGCAGTCTTTTGCTGTGGAAATCGATGCGAGAGCTGCATAAAAACATCGCGTACCACGGCTATATCGAATTCAATAATGACGCCTAAATAAGGCCGCAACGCATCTGCTTTCAGTATTCGGCTAACACCTGGCATTGCCGTTGTCACAATCAATGCCTGACCGGCCGCGTAATCAAAAGGAATCTCGCCAAAAACCGTGCGCTTAACGCCTTGCAGTACCAAACACAGCGCAGGCCGATGCAAAATGTGGCGAGGATATCGCCCATTACTCGCTCGAACCAACGTCACGCCGGGCAATAACGTTAAAAACGGGGTTTGTTCATGGCTTGAAAATGTATGCTTTGCTAGCAGAGATAGCAGCTCTTCGTTCATATTCGGGTTCATTACGAAAAAGACGATCTGGCAATAATACGCGCATAACAAGCACGCCACTATCTCCTTCTGCGCCTATCATTAACTTATCAAACCAACGAGGCGTTTTTATCATGAATCAGAATATCAAAGTTGCAGTTATCACCGGTGGAAGCCGAGGCCTTGGCCGCAGTACCGTCATCAATCTCGCCCAACGCGGCATTCATTCAATCTTTACGTATAAATCAGGCCAGCAAGAAGCGGCTGAAGTGGTGAAAGAAGCAGAGAAAGCGGGGGCAAAAGCCATCGCCCTGTATCTTGATACGGCTAACATCGCCGGATTTGATGATTTTGCTGCACAAGTGCAAGAAGCTCTGCGAGAACTCAATACTGATAAGTTTAATTATCTCGTTAATAACGCAGGTATTTCCAACCACACGCCATTTATGCAAGTGACTGAAGAAGAATTAGATTTACAATTTCAGGTGAACTTCAAAGGCGTATTTTTCCTCACCCAGAAACTGTTGCCACTGATGAAAGACGGTGGCCAAATCGTCAATATTTCTTCTGGTGTGACTCGCTTTGTGAACCCAAATAGCGTGGCCTACGCCACCGTTAAAGGCGCCGTTGAGGTTTTCACTCGTTATCTAGCTCACGATCTCGGTAAGCGCAATATTTCGGTGAATAGTGTCGCGCCAGGCGCCATTCAAACCGATTTTAGCGGCGGCGTCGTTCGCGATAATCCAGAAATAAACCAAGTCGTTTCAAACATGACTGCGCTTGGCAGACCAGGCTTGCCAGACGATATTGGTAAAATGCTAGCTTCATTCCTCTCTGACGATAATCATTGGATCAATGCACAACGCATTGAAGTTTCAGGTGGAATGCGGCTGTAAAAATCGGGCCCCTAGGGCTAAGCGAATAGAAATATCGAGCTTGGCCCTATTTAATAACTTCTAATATAAGCAATTTTCTTTTTTAAACGGCCTAATACCGAAATATAAAAACACGGCTGACAAATCATTTTCCTACCCACTCTCTATTTTTCCTCATCTTTGCCGATAACCTTTATAACGCATTCACTTCGTGTTGTGGCCAGCATTGTTTATTCCCAACACCTGCCGATTAACAATTGAGGTTTAGATGGATAGTTTTCAGAAAGATATCGATGAAAGGGCTAACCTAGCCTTATCCAACAAGTTCGAGCTGTTACTGTTTCGGTTAGGAGCAAGCCAACACGACAGCAAATCAGAGCTTTACGGGATCAACGTTTTCAAGCTGCGCGAAATTGTGCCCATGCAAAAAATCAATCGCGCGGCGGGTATGGTTTCGCCACTATTGGGGGTGGTGAATATCCGCGATCAGATTATGCCGGTTATCGACCTTCCGGCTGCGCTTGGCTGTACGCCTCAAACGGGTCTCAATCTACTTCTGATCACCGAGTATGCGCGTAGCACGCAGGCTTTTGCCGTTGAGGCCGTCGATAATATTATTCGCCTAGATTGGAGCCAAGTTCATACAGCTGAAGCCGGTGTCAGCAGCCGTAATATCACCAGCATTGCCAGTATGGAAGATGAAAATGGCAATAAAGATCTGGCGCTGGTGCTCGATGTTGAGCAAATTCTTTACGACATTATCCCCTCTGGCCGTAACGTCGATGTGGCAGCGATTAAAGAGAAAAGTTTTGCCTTGAAACCCGGTGCCATTGCGATTGTGGCTGAAGATTCGAAGGTCGCCCGTTCGATGCTGGAGCAAGGTCTAAAAGGCATGGGAATTCCTACGCAGATGCATACCACCGGCCTAGAAGCTTGGGAGAATATTCAGTCTATTGCCGCCGAAGCCAAAGCCGCAGGCCAATCAATAACCGATCGAATTGGATTGGTATTAACCGATATCGAAATGCCTGAAATGGATGGTTTCACCCTAACGCGGAATATTAAGAACGAAGCCACGCTGAAACAGATCCCCGTGGTTATCCACTCATCGCTATCAGGCAGCGCAAACGAAGACCATGTACGTAAAGTTGGGGCTAATGGCTACGTTGCAAAATTCGACGTTGCCGAGCTTTCAGAAGTGATCCACAAAGCATTGGCTGATGTTGCGGGGAGTTAATCAGCTTGCAGCCAAACTCAACATGGGCAGCGCGGTTCGTGCCGCCCATAAATAAATCTTAACTAGATCTTCAAGGCTTTCTGGATAGCATCGGCTAGAGATTCGATGTGTTTCTCTGCCGCTTGGAGTTGGTGGCTAACGCTGTTTCCATCATTGCTATCCGCCAAAGTGACTTTAATCAGCTCAAGCGCTGCGTTAACTGCGATAGTGCGCTGTTTCTGCTCACTTGAAACATGATCTGGGAAATAATTCTCTAACATAAACCGTCCTTATTTATTATCCAATAAATCATTAAATTCCTTTCACTTATTTTCTGCCGTTAGCTCTCTCGACAAAAAATAGTTCAAGAAGGTACGAATAACCGCAATAATCGCTAACTTCAGTAATTCATCAAGGCTCGGATTTATTGTCGTCGCCAAAATATCTGCTGCTAATTGAAACTCTAACGCCAAGGCTAACCAGCTACCAAAACGCGTTCTCATAATGTGGAAAATTGACTGGTTATTAAAATTAGGAATAACCGTCCACAGCGTTCTCACAAGCCCAATAAATACACATAAAACAGAGATAAGCTCTAAAAATGTCTGCAAGGTTTCAGACAAATAAATGATAATCTCTTTTATATGCTCCATTATTTTTAACCTTAATCCACAACGGCTGCTAAAAATTCAAAGGGTTTGGCTGGCTCAAAAGCGTGGGAAACTTCACCATTAAAATCAGCCATTTGGTTTACACCCAACGATAGTTTTCGCACCGGAGACTCAGCAGAAAGATCGGCCTGTTTTAAATCAACCCAAAACGTACTCATCCCAACGGCTGATTCAAAATAGTAGAGCTTATTTTTTTGATCGGAAATGGTACGCCAGCGGGTTGAGGAAATATTAGGCTCTGCCTGTGAGGTGATACCAAAGGGCACCGACACTGAACGCATAACGCTCACTACACTCGCAAGGGCAAGACGTGCTTCGTGATACTTAGGAATTGCATTAATGTAATATTTGGCACGAACGAAGCGATCTGCCGCACGATTGGTGCCAGGCAGCATAATATTACCGCCAATCCCTTCCCAATATTTATCAATGGCCAGTTGCTGATCGTAGGTTGGTGAGTTGGTTAAAACTTGATATTCGGGGCTATGGTGGATAACCAGTTTTCCATCGATATATTCAAAAATAGCACTATCACCGCTGGCATCAGACAACGCTAAATGAATGGTCGCCAAGCGCGGTTGGCCGGGAACATCACCCGTAACCACCACAAATGGCTCAGACTGTAATTCTTTCACCGCTTCATCCACCGTGGCGAAATTATCCAACGCATACTGAGCCCATGCGGCCAGCGAAAGGCTCGGCTTATCTTTAGAAGGTTTAGGATACTGCGACTCTGCCAGCCACAGCATATTGGCGACCAATCCTTTTTCATTCATTCCATCGGTCGTAGCAATGTTGTAGGCCGCCGTCGTTACGCTGCCATACTTTGACACCCATTCCACAGAATGAGCGCCAGCATTGCCGTTACGCGCCATTCCACGCGGAAAGATCCACAGATCGGAATGCAAATCTTCTTTCCAATCCATTGTGCGGCCAGTCATCACTAGCTTATCTTCACCCTGATATACCGCACGAGTGCATGCTAAAGCGAGCTGGGGGGAAAATAACATCCCAACCGAACAAATGAGCAATGACGCTGCTGAAAGCAAAATATTTAAATGCATTGGCTATCACCTGGTTATTTTTTACCAGTGTAAGTAGTGATGGATAATTAAGCAAAAGATGCCCTGCATAAAACGTATTTTGTTTGGATAGTATTTATATTTCAGGAATGGAGATGAGAGAGCGGGAAATAGCTTCCCGCCTACGGATGTAATAGAGAGTAAATGACTAGAATAAATCTTGAAACGATCCCAACCTGAATCCCCGCTCCGCAATCGCTTTTTTTAGCGAATCGGATGTCAACACATCCAGTTCGGCCAGGCGCGGGTAGCAATATTTGCTGGTCAGCAGTGTGTTATCAATAAACGCCGGATGGCACATAATCTCCAAAGAGCTATCACCACGTTCTATGGCACTATCTAGCGTGCTCAGAAACAGCGCTTCAGTAATTGACTCACCATAAAAACCGCTGTCGAACCCATGAGTGCTTTGCGCGCCGTGCAATTCCAACTGGGCTTTGCGAACGTCATCACGGTCGATGCGCAAACCCACGCCCTTTTCTTTCGCAAAAGCCGCCACTATAGGGAAAATCTGCGGGAACATATGCACGTGGTGATGGCTATCGATATGAGTCGGCAGCCTACCAAAAACGTCAACAAAGCGTTCGAATTGGCACTTTAGCTCTTGTTCAATTTCATCTAACGGCAGAGTTCCCTGTTCTGCCATTTCCCAGATCCATTTGCCCAATTCTCCATTGCGCGCCAAATTTGGCATCGGCGACAGCGGGCGTCCTAGCGTCAACGCAAAGTGCATTCCAACCGATAGCCCAGGGTTTTCAGCGCTCAGAGCAGCTGCATGCTCGACGCTTGCTGAGTTAACCAGTGCCGTGGTAGACGTCACTACGCCGTTTTTGAACGCCTCGATAATGCCGTAGTTTTGGGCTTTACAAAGCCCAAAATCATCAGCGTTCACTATCAATAATTTTTCCATAATCCCCTCAGCGAAACGCCTTCCCTTTACAGGGAAGGCGTTGGGTTATTTTAGTGCCGCGATAGTTTTGGCAAAGTTAGGCAGTAACGCTTCATGTGCCAACAACATTTCACGTGCTAGAACCTCTGCATCTTTATCAGAATGAATCAGCGGGCTCAGGTTCATCGCCAGCAGCACATCATTCAGCTCACCGCTTATTGCGGCAGCACTAGCGGCAATTTCAAAGCCTTTGATGGTGTGAATCAACCCTAACACTTTGTCATCAAAGTGCGTCAAACGTGGATGCGGCGTGGCGCCATCACGTCCAATAGTACAGGTCATTTCAACGGTCCAATCTGCCGGAATGTTATCAATATGACCATTGTGCGGGAAGTTAACGTATTGCTCAGTCTGCTTGTCGTTATAAATCGCGCTGATCACTTCGCAGGCCGCATCGGAATAATAAGCCCCACCGCGCAGCTCCAGCTCTTTTGGTTTTACGTTCAATTCAGGATTTTTATACAGATCAAAAAGCTGCTTCTCGACTTTTTGCACCACGCTTGCACGCGCGCCGCCTTTGTAGAATTCGCCCATTTCGATCGCCAGCATTTCTTTCTGCTTGAAGTAGTACAGCAGATAAGAACACGGCAGCAGCTTAAGAGAACGGATAAGGCCTTCGCTAAACGGCAAATCGAAGATATTTTTTACCGAACCGGCGGTTAACGTGCCGGAGGCTACGCCATCAAGCAGCTCTGCAAAGCGAGATTCTCCGTTAACGATGACGTCTTTAATAAAGACCATATGGTTCAGGCCAAAGAGGTCGATCGACAAATCATCCTGTGGTGTCAGTTTCAGCACATCCTGAATAAACATTTTCATGCCAACGGGGATGTTACAGACACCAATGAATTTCTTGAATTTGGTATGGCGGAATACGGCTTCTGTGACCATACCCGCTGGGTTAGTAAAGTTAATTACCCACGCGTTCGGGCAGATTTCTTCCACATCTTTAATGATGTCAAAAATAACCGGGATCGTGCGCAACCCTTTGAATAGACCGCCTGCACCGTTAGTTTCTTGGCCAAGATAGCCGTGGCTCAGTGGAATTCGCTCATCCAACTCACGCGCTTTAAGCTGGCCAACACGCAATTGTGTGGTAACAAAATCGGCATCTACAAATGCTTCACGGCGATCCAGCGTTTTATGCATAACAATCGGCACGCCTGCGCGCTCGACCATACGCTGGCAGAGGTCAAAAATAATATCCTGTTTCTCTTTACCGGCCTCAACATCAACCAGCCATAATTCGGTAATCGGCAATTCATTGTAACGTTTAATAAAACCTTCAAGTAATTCTGGGGTATAACTACTTCCGCCACCGATAGTAACGACTTTCAGCTTTTTACTCATAGGAACTCCCGTACAATATCATTGCACTTCATATTAAATTAAGTGAGATATACCCATCACACATCAAATCACAGGCGCGCGTTTAAAAAACAAAAGTTTTTCTGTCATTATCGTTATTAGGGTATATGTGAATGATTGAAGACTGTCTTATAAACAACAGTCCACATTCATTCATACATAGGTTAGTTAATACTGCACAACTTCTTTCTATAATTCTTCGGTGTAAACGATGTCAGTTTTTTAAAGTTTTTAATAAACATGCTCGGGCTGCTGTAGCCGGAATCAAATGCAATATCCGCAACCGAGTAATTGGTTATTTCCAGCTGTTTTTTAGCAAAATCAATGCGTATCTCATTAATGATCTGCATTGGCGTTTTTCCGTAGTGGCGCTGAGTGGCTCGAGTCAGATACTCTTGCGATTTTCCAGATAGCTCCACCATATTTGCCAAGGCCTTATCGCCAAACATCACCTTGTCATGCATTTTTTCTACCGCGTTCTTAAGCCAATCCGGCACATCAGCGATAACTTCGGTTTCTCTGTGATGACGTAAACGATTTACGATATAAAACGTCACCACTTCAAGAAACTCATTAAATTCGCCGTTCCTAAAATTAAGAGAAGAAATAACGGACTCTATATACGTTAGGAACTCAGTTTTTATCTGATAAACCTGTGATGCTACAAATCGATTAGGCAACAAAAATAAATAATGCTGCTCGAAAAACGCTTTGCTAATTCCGACGTTTAATATTCTCGTCGCACCGAACTCATAAAAACTTTGGTGGTTCGACCCTAATGGGATAAAGACAAAGTCACCACGTTCTAACAATACCTTTTTCCCATTGATATTTTGGTAATATCGTCCGGTCAGCACCACCGTAAACTCGTAGTAATCGTGCTCATGCAGCCCTGAAATGCTTTCTACTTTGTTGTAGATAAACATGTGAAAATTCTGACCATCGAAGAGCTGATTTTCACGTGCAGTCTTAATTTCCATGCTCAGTACCGATGGCTGCATAATAATTCTCTACGTTATTTTATTTTCTCATGAACCTCAATCAGTTCTGCAATCAGTTCACGAGCCAGCATTGATGTCATCAGGTGATCTTGCGCATGAACCAGAATCAAACTGACTTTGGTTTTCCCTTCGCCCTGATCGCCTTCAATCAGCTTGGTTTGCACCAGATGCGCTTCATTCAGCGATAAGCGAGACTGACTCATCAACGCTTTGGCCTGTTCGAAGTCACCTTCTTTGGCCTTTTTCAGTGCGCCATAGGCCAAGCTGCGAGCCTGTCCAGAATTGATAATGAGCCCCATCACCACTTCTTCCAGATCCTGCAATTCCTCTTCGGTATCAACAATGTTTTCTAAATCAAACATTTTAACTCTCCATAACGGGGCCGTTAGCGGCGGGGGAAAATGTTCTCCCCACCAACGGTAAGATTAGAATTTCAATGCGTTCGCAATATCTTCTTCGCTTTCTTCTTCTTCAATTATCGCCTGAGCCTTGTTAGACAGGATAACGAAAGGCATATAGACCAGCGTTGATACACCCAAGTTGAACAATGCGACTAACAGCGCAGCGATGCTGCCGTTACTGTTAAAGAATGCGCCCAGTCCGGTAGGCATGGTCCACGGTGCAAGGTTCGTCACCGGAGGAATGATGCCCATGCTGTACGCCGCCAGCGTGATGGCTGCCAGAATCGGCTGAATCAGTACGAACGGGATAAACATCACTGGGTTCATGATAATTGGCAAACCAAACAAGATCGGTTCGTTAATCTGGAAGATGCCTGACGGCAGCGCCAGCTTAGCCACTTGACGGTGATCTGCACGGCGTGAACCGATGAAGATAGCAATAATCAGACCCAACGTGGCCCCAGACCCCCCTAACAGAATGTAGGAGTCGAGCATAGGTTTAGCCCAGAAGTGGAAGGTTTTACCCGCTGCAATCGCCGCTTCAACAGAACCGTATTGTTTGTACAGGTCGATGTTTTCCAGTGCCCAAGGCGTCATGATGCCGTTGTCTAACGCCGTCAGAGCCAAAGAACCGTGCACACCAAAGAACCACAACAGGGAGTTGAAAATAACGTAAGCCCAGCCCACTACGCTGCCCATCGACGCCAGCGGCTTGGAGATGGAATCCATAATAATCTGGTGGAAGTTGTTGCCATATAATCCCAGCAGCCAAGAAATAATCCCGAAGATAGACAGGATAATAAAGCCTGGAATTAATGCAGAGAATGAGCGAGAAACAGAAGAAGGCACGCTATCTGGCAATGTGATAACCCAATTTCTGCGAATAATAAACGCAAACATTTCGGCAACCACCAACCCGATAATCATACCGGAAATAATATTCGAGCCACCCAGCCAGTTCGCACCTACCGCATAGGCTTCACCCACGCTGTAAGGTGTTACGGTCATAAACGCCGCAACGGATAATAAACCGGCTGAAAGCGAATCAACTTTACGCTCTTCGGCTAATGCCATCCCAATAAAGAAGGGCGCCATCAGCGACATAATCCCCAGCGTACCGTTATAAACGTTACCGCCAATAACTTTTAATCCGTTGAGTGTTTCAATGGTTGAAGCATCTAAACGAATACCGAGGGAATAAAAAAATGAGCCGTCGCCAAAGCTTAGAAATACGTTATTAATTAAAACAAACATGGCCCCCGCAAGGGTCAGCGGCATTAACTTAATAAAGCCATTTTTAATAGCGTTAATGTGAGGCTGTTTACCAATTTTGACGGCAAAAGGAAGAAGTATCTTTTCAAGTGAATCAATGGTTTTACTCATTGGTATTTTCCTTTAATGCCGCCATTCGGCGGCCAGAATATGAAATTCGCTCTTTGACTGGATTTCTCTTTGACTTAAAAATTCTTAATAAGAATTAAAATAAAAAATGACAAAAATAAAAATTACTGACTTGCTGCTGCTTTCTTGATCGCTGCAACCGCAGCTTTCAATACACCTAACCCATCAATTTTGCCGTACATAACAGAATCAATCACTTCAACGGGCTTTCCTGGTAATAACTTTTGGATCTCTGGCTGCATGTACGCAATTTGTGGACCAAGCAGAACCAGATCCGCCACGCCGCCCTTCTCGCCAGCCAGTGTTTCAGGGAATGCTTCGATAATGACCGGTACTTCATATTTCTCTGCTTGAACCTTCATTTTAGAAACCAGCAGAGAGGTGGACATTCCGGCGGAACAAAATAAATAGATGACTTTCTTTTCCATTATGAAACCCTCATATCCTCTATAGATTGCAGACCTGACACCATCTGCGTTCTAACCGGTGAGAACTCATCTACTGCCAATCAACAAAAATGACGAGTTGTCCCTGTTTGAATCGAGTATACGACATCGCTTTAGAGTGGGGTAATTCAGAACTAACAAAAATTGTCTCTCCTTGACCACTTGCTATGACCCTTTTCACATTCTGGGTAAATAATTCGCGGAAATAAATAAGATTAGGGTTATGCGCTGTAGGCATAACCCTACGAAAGAAAGTGCTTGGAGCCCGTGTCGGCTCAAAGCGAAGAGGGGGAATTCTGTTTAAATCTGGGCTTAATGAGACCTGCAACCTCGGTTTTTAAAGTAAAAAGCGCACCGGAAAGCGGACGTTCGCGAATCTCTTCATCAGCCATATTTTCACGCGTCGTGGTCACAAACAACGTCTTCATATCAGAACCACCGAAGCAGACCATTGTCGGACAGCGAACCGGCAGCCTATGCTCTTCAAGCAGCTCGCCGTTACGAGAAAAACGGGCGATGCGATAGCCATCAAACAGCGCACTCCAGTAGCAGCCTTCGCTATCCATCGCTGCTCCGTCTGGTCGCCCATTGCCGCGAGGAAAAGTTTTCCACACCTCACGCAGCCCCGGATTGCCCAGCTCATCCAATGGAGTACGGTAAATAACGTGGTTAGGCGTGTCGCTGGTATACATCCAACGGTTATCAGCGGAAAACGCCAAGCCGTTGGCGCCAAGAATGTCACATTGCAGAACCGTTGCTTTCAGCTCGGCATCAACACGACAGAGCAAAGCACCGTTGTAATCACGCGGAGCCCAATAGGTTCCGGCGTAAAAACGGCCTTGCTGATCGGTGCCGCCATCGTTAAAGCGCGCCAAGGCTGGGTTATTCGGGTTATCACATACCTTGTGCATCACTGCGCCGTGGCTATCGGTAAGGTAAATTCCCGAACGCATCGCAACAATAAACCCGCCTTGCTCACGCAGCGCAAAACAACCTACTTCCTCAGGAAAATTAAGTTTCTGATGCTGACCTGTCGTTGGCTGATAGCTATGGATCTCTTTCTGCAGAATATCAGTCCAATAAAGCGTTTGGGTTTGCGCGTCCCACGTCGGGCATTCGGGTAAAACACCCTGATAATCAAATAACGGTTCCAGCTTGTGCATCATCAGCGATCCTTATTGGGGGATTATCAACGCTGAGAGTATGCCGCATAGCAGTACAAATTGCCGTTATATACTGAGGGACTATTAATGCTATTTTTGACGAGGATGGAGTTCAGGGGAGGCAAATTGGCGGAGATCACAGGAGTCGCATTTGATAGATAATCATATTGAATCTATTGATTATTTTCTTATTCTCTTTTGATTCATGCCCCCAATTGTGCCCCCACATAGTTTTCCTTGTTAGTTAAGTGGCTAGACTTCCAAGGTTAAACTGCGCTCGATGAACATCCAATGGCGTTAACCAAGGTTCTTGATGTTGCCTTGAGAAATCTTTTCGGTCAACACGAACCAGTTCATAACGTTCTACCAGAAAATTAACTGCATCAGTGAGTGTTACGCCCGCTTCAATGTGATCACCTATAACAGTGTCATCATGGAACGGGGTGTCATTAATCGTGAGGCCGTAATGGTGTTCCAGCAGATACGTTAACAGTTGCTGCCATAACTGGACGGGCGACAGGCGTGGCGAAACCGGTACCGTAGCCGGTACAGTTGAAATTTGCATGAGTGAAGTCCTGGTAAAAGAAGAAGATAGAAGGTGTTACTGGGCTGGATAAATTGAAATGTAAACGTAGCCGCAACTGGCACGGGTATCAGCTACACAGGTTAATCCGGCAAGGTGAACCTTCACCTGATGTTGCCAACCAGGATTTAGCTCGCCGGAACGCAGCATATTTTCCAGTTGTGCGATAAACAGAGGGAAAGTTAGTTCCAGTTTCTGTAATTGCTCTGAACTAAAGCTCCCCGTCAAACCGGCTCTGTCAGCGAGGTAATGTAGGCTATTGCCTTCCTGAACTAATCTGGCTCCAAATCTTGGGGTGATATCGCTTTGTAACCCCCATTCATGGGATGGTGTAAATGGCATGAAAATCTCCGTTCAAAGCAAACCACGCTCGGCAAAAGAAACCACTTCGTTCCCGACAACGAGATGATCCAGCACTCGCACTTCCACCAGTGCCAACGCTTTTACGATCCGCTGGGTGATATGTTTATCCTGCTGGCTGATTTCTGTCGTACCCGATGGATGGTTGTGGGCCAGAATGACCGCAGCTGCATTGTGCTTCAGGGCCGATTTAACCACTTCACGTGGATGCACTTCGGTATGGCTGAGCGTGCCGGTAAACAATGTTTCTCGCTCCAGCAGACAATGCTGATTGTCGAGATATATCACGATGAAAGCCTCACGCTCCTGATGAGCCATTTGTAATTGCACCCAGTTTTTAGCAAAGCTGGTGGCGGTAAATGTCTCACTGGGTTGACGCTGGTACTTCTCCAGTAGGCGCAATGCACGGCGAATGACTCGCTGCTCATTTGAAGGAAATACAGGAGATAAATTGAATACAGACATAATCGTTCCTTAAAACAAAAAGCCCCACCGGCTTATTGGCAGGGCCTGAATAATGGAAATAAAGATTCATGAAGCAAGCTGCAGCATACTCTCGGCCATAACCCAGAGGGCACGATTGAGCTTCACATCACCGTCGATACCTTTAACAGCGCGAGTATGGGCACGCTTCCCTTTGGTTGTTCGTCCCAACAGACCGCCTTTAATCAGGTTTTCCTGAATACGCTGGTAAGTGGTCCAGAGATCGTTACTCTCGTCCTCCCATCTGCGCGGGGAAAGGATTTGCGATTCCGTCACCGGTTGATGCTCTTCACCAAAGCGATAGGTTAATGCTGCTTTCGCCATCGCCTGCTGCGCGGGTGGTGGTAATATCAGCGACTGCATGGCATCACGCTTCTCCTCTACCCGGTCAAATATCCCCAGTACTTCGTAAGCCCCTTCAATGACTTTCTCCACCACGTTACCCAGGTGCGGCACGCGTACTTCCCCAAACGACTGGCCGCAAATCAAACCATTCTGGCAAACCGATCTAAATAATCCCGGCAACATCTGGTATGAACTGGAGCCGTCATGGCTGTTAAGGAGGATGATTTCAGACACCTGTTTGCCGGTAATCTGGCCTTCGCGACGCAGGCGCAGCATGTGTTTGGTGTGCTCTCGCTTGCTCGGGTCACGCACGCGAGTCTGGCAGGCAAAGAATGGCTGGAAGCCTTCGCGTTGTAGATTATCGAGCAGGGAAATAGTCGGGATGTAGGTGTACCTGTCACTGCGGGATTCATGTTTTGCTTCGCTAAACACGCTCGGCACGTAATGGGCCAGTTCATCGCGGGTTAACGGGCGGTCGCGACGTACAAGATTGACTGCACCAAAGCGGCTGGCTAAACGGGTCATGTGTCATTCCTTTAAAAAATGGGCATAAAAAAGGCCACCCCGAAGGATGGCCCTGTCTGTTATTAATGAGTCTGATTAGGTCGCTGGTGGTAACGTTGGTTGCAGCGCAGGTGACACCAGTTCTGCAGAGCCGTGTCTTTCGGCCCGGTAGAGCTGGAGTTGCGCCAGTAACGGGGCTTTCCGTGACTGGAGATAAGCCAGGCACCATTCCCTTCTGACAACCAGTCTGACCGGTACGGGCAGAAGCTCATAAGCCTTACTGAACACCGACTCGATAAACACATCGTCACTGAGTTTATCTTCAGCAATGTTCAGCAAGCCGTTGATAACGATAATATCGAGCAATCGCTTATATCGTGTAGTACGGGATTCTGGCCCTTCTGTCGTTTGCTCACTGACATTTTCTTCAACCCGCTCAACCGGATTATCAGTGGAGGAGACATTTCGCCGCATACTGAATTTCTCTTTCAGTCCTTTGAGTTTCCCCTGGGTATTTTCAGACATATTACTTTGATCCTCTGAGCGCTCAGAAAGGGTGATCAGGCGAGTGTGGCGAGTTTTTTAATGATGCGTATCAGACTCAGTGTGGTGAGGCTGGCTCCCAGTGCTTTAACTCCAACAGAATTGCTGCGCATCAATGTCACACCGGCAACACTAAAAACAAGTTGCCAGGTACAGTCCACGGTTGGTGGCGTTTCCTGCTGTAATGTTTTTCCCACTGAACCTCCATTAGCTGAATACCGAATAAAAAGTTATGTCACTGATAAGGTTATTTATAACCATTGGGAACCCAATGGCCCTGCTTACGGATATCAGTAATGATATCTCCCTGGTTGATCGAAATTGTGCGCCAGCCCGGCTCGTTGGCGGACGGATTACCGTAGGAATACCCCACTGACATCGTGAATGTTTCACCTGTCGTGGTGGTTACATCAGCTTCATATGCCGCTTCGGTATTTTGTTTGCGGATGAAACGCACGGTATTAATGGCACGACAACGCAGACTACTTTTGGCATGTTCAAATGAGTTATCCGCCATCTGGCAACCTTCAGATTTAATTTCATCCGTCAGGCTTGTCGAAGCATTAAAGTTTTTAGGGGCAGGAACAAAGTTAGCCATATCACTGCGCATTGTTGGAGGATCTGTTTGAAGCACAAGATAAACAGGACAATCTGATTTTCCGACTTCACAGGCTTTTGCGACGTAATCACGTACCAGCCAGCCTTTATTGCCGAAATACTCAGCACCGCTCTCGTCTTTACATTGTGACCACGTGGCTTTTTGTCCCATCATCACGCCGTCTACCAGGGCGCAGGTGACGGCTTTTACAGGCTTCCCGTCCCAGCGAACAGCGTCAAAGGGTTGAATGCCGGTATGATTCACATCAAGCGTATAAGCCTGCGGGTTCTTCGTTATCCGGTCATTTGCCTGTTTCAGTTGATTACTGCCTTCCTGAGTCAGAAAGAAGGTATAGCGTTCGGGATGTATGTCGCCGTGAATTGTCATTGCAGACGAGACCAAAGGAATAAACAGTGCTGCGGAGCTGAGAGATAAAATAACGAGTTTACGCATAAGGTTTCCTTTCAGTTTATTAATGATTAATACAGTCCTGCCAGGTGGCATCAGCCAGCGCCTCATTCAGCCCTTTGGAGCTGAATTGTTTAGAGATAGCGGCATTCATAGAGGTCATTTTTATTACGTCTTTTTCACTTGCTGCTTTTAGCGCAGTAAAGGCCGTTTCATCCAGAGGATGGTTCGTACCATTGATATTGACTCCAGGTTCAGAAAGTCCAGTTTGTGACGAGACGCGGTAATCCTCTGCAGGCACGCTGTAAGCAGCAGCCAGCTTTCCGCTTGTGCAGGTCAGTGTGAGTACTTCACCTGAAGCATTTTGAGTATTGAGTTCAAACTCCATGGCACTGATGTTCCCGTACCAGTCCCCCCATTGCTGGTCAGCCTGTACGGCGCTGGCACTGTGACTGAGCAGCAGTAATCCAGCCAAGGTTGCATAATAGTTTCTGAGCATTGGGTTTCCTTTCCTGATGATTTAAATACAAAAAAGCCCGCTTCCGTTTTAAGGGGAGCAGGCTGATCGTATTCATTAAATGAGGCAGCGGATAATCGTTAATACAGATCAGTCCCCAGGAATTGATCGTTAATACTTATCAAAATAACGATCGATTTCCTATTATCAATAGGGTTATCCTATCATGATTTCAGTATCGATCGGTGCAACAGATCAATGGGTTAGCACAACACAGACAAAAACATGCCGGGGGTATTCATTCAGGTAATATAGAGTTGAAAAAATCTGGGACCCAGTTTTCTGAACTTTTGTTTTAAAAAAAAAGGTGAATACTGAGTCACTATATTAATATAATAAATTAATTTAAGTATTAAACTAAAGCTGAAAGTTATCACAACTGTGCTTTAGAACATTTAACTAAACCAGGGGTCAGCATCTGAGTGGTGTTCTGGAGTGTCATTATCTTGTTCATCTGATAAATGAGGATTTTTATTTCCGATATTATTCATAACTTTTTCCATTACCTCATGTGCCTTTTCTCTCAGGATATCCTTTTCAGTTTTTACTGTTTCCTCTTCAGAAGGACCAGAAACCTCTGATATGTTTTCACCTGAGATGAGTTCACTTTTTATTTTTTTAAAAAATGGGCTGTTACTTTTCCGCTTTGCTTTCCGATAGGATGATGATTCCCAAGACTTTTTAAATCTGGATATGAATTTCTTATCATAATAGTACATAAAGATATAAATACAACGGAGTGCAAGATATTTCTCGGTGGTGGTTGATGGCCTGAAAAGGCTAAGGAAATGAGGTTGATGAATATAACCACTCATACATGAGCAATATATTTCATCCAGAGTTTCTTGTGAAATAGTCTTATCATTCTCACTCTCTTCAATTATTTTTTCTTGTGCTCTTTTTATAGAGCCAGTAATGTAATTAATTTTATCTTTGCAGATATAATCCCATGCCCAGTTTATTTTTTCCTTTTCATTTTTCTTTAGCGGCAACCCAATTGCTAATGGGGAGTGCCTGTCCCACTCATACCTTATATCTGACATAATGGATAACTTTGACGAAAGATCCATGTGTGATCTGTCAAAGAAATCCTCTATACACTCAATGCGCTCACGATGACTTACAGGATATTGAATTTTAATGAATCGATGATAAGGTGTTCTTGTATGAACAGTCAGTATTTGATTATCTCCAAAATTTGACAAGGAGCTGTTCTTATTACTGAAAACCCTGATATATGCCCATGCAAAATAACAGGCATCATTGCTACGTTTAAACCAACCAAACTCTTTTATTGGTAATAATGCTTCTTTCGCTTTTTTAAATCTATAGGCGTATGAGAATAACTCGTCTGAATCCTTATAAAGGATCCGAAAAGCCTCGTTTATTGCCAGCGCTGCTAAATTACAGTCTTCACCATATATGTGATTCAGGTGGTATGTTTTGACTTCCTTTGTTTGTCGGTAATTTTCAATAGCAACATCGTTTCTTACCATCCATAAAAATAATCTTACATCACGTTTGGTTTTTATATCTATCCACATTTTTCTATTCAAGATTAGCTATCCTTTTACATTCAACTTTAAATGATCTTAAAAGGATACTTCACAGTCTAAATCATAGCAATGTTCATAGTTGAAAACACAGTGTAAAACGTAGGTGTAAAACCTCATGTACAGCTTGTTATAAGGCATTTTTCACATGAAAAATGACACTTTCATTGATGTGAAAGCACAATCAAAAACCACACGCTATACAAACCCGTCAGCAGAGGAGTCCCGGAGGTTGTCAGGGCATGCTTTATATAGAGACTGAAAGCCTTAACAAATCACTGAGCGGATGAATAGTAAAGCCGTACATATACGACCTATGACATGAAAGGATGCCACCCGGTGTCCTCCTGATACATTCCCGGAGTCCTCTCATGAGCACCATTGATATTCATAACGATAAGTTCGTCAGCATGCAGTTCATTACTGAACTGACTGGGTTATCCGATAAATGGTTTTATAAGCTTGCACAGGAAGGTAAGTTTCCAAAACCAGTGAAATTTGGCCGTAGCTCGCGCTGGATTGAACGTGAAGTAAAAGAGTGGCTGGAGGAAAGAATAAGAATGTCGAGAAGTAATGATGTTTCTGATTCCAGCGATGGAGAGTGTTAGTTAAAATTCCCCTTGAAATAAATCCATGTGTTTAGAATTAGAAGTACCACTATCATAAAAATAATCCCCTATGGAATGCCAAGAATATCGCCACTTATTAATGATTTTTTGGTTATTAACTTCGGAGTAAATTAAAGCATTAATAATAGCACAAAGCCCCATGTGAAGGTGCCTTATAATAATGATGATTGACGGTGTGGTAATATAAGCAGTACTTCATTCATTAATGCGGCATAGACAAATCACTCTAATTAAGCATAATCAAAGGCATTATACATTAATAATTACTGTAGTTAATTTTTGCATTATCAATAACCATTAAAATCAATTGGTTATGACTTGAAGGTGTTACCCTTTACTCTCAATTTTTACGTTATATATCCTCGTGATCACTAATATATCTATAAATTTATATTTCTGATATATCTTAAAAAGAGAATAACATGATTAATACATACAATCTGGATATGCGCCATGCACCCTTTAACGATCGCTATCTGCAACGATTATCTGGTGTGATATTTAATGCGGTACGTGAGCATCCACGAACAACGGCTATTAGAATTGATCTTCACTTACCTGATTACAAAGACAATGAAGACAGTTTAACTTGTATTGTAAATATTAATCAGGGATTGATGTCCCGCTTTATTGAGGCGTTGGATGCCCGTATCCAGGCATTCCTGAAACATAAAGCACAAACAGGTATAAGAACTTATCCCTGTCACTTACGTTATGCGTGGGTGAAAGAGAAGGCTGACAGTGATAAACCGCACTGGCACGTTGTGTTGTTTGTCAATAAAGATACGTTTAAAGGACCGGGTGATTATAACGGAAGAACTCGTAATCTGGCCTCAATGATCCAAGCTTCATGGAGTAGTGCATTAAATCTTCCCTTAGCCATTGAATATTTAACATTGGTTCACTTCCCCAATAACCCTTGTTATTACTTGAATTCAAACAAAGCAGCGGTGTTTCCGGACTCGTATGATGATTTAATGTTTCGCCTGAGTTATATGGCGAAAGAGCGTACAAAAGTGTACAGCAAAACGGAGCGATCATTTGGTTGCAGCCAATCATAAATCAAAAATGATGTCTGCTAATGTGTCGAGCTTAAAAGCTGCCATCCCTAAAAAGCTTCAGGTGATGTCGTAAACCCGTTATGAAACGTTTTACCTCTCAAATAAGCATCCACAACACATTAAAACATTGTTGCAATATTAGCCACCACTGCTTGTGCCATCGTTCTTGGTATGGTTGGAGACTATGCCCCGCACTTGCTGTGCGGGTAGTCACAAGAAAGCAAACAATCGTAGCAGGGCTAGTCTAGTGAGCGTGACTCAACCTTCAATGAAAATTAAAAAAACTGCATAATGAAAAGTAAGGTAAAGATGAGCTTGATGACAAATGGACTAAAGAACAATCTTGAGAGCGGTAAAGGCGCTTTTATGCTACCTCATTAGACGTGACCCGAAAATATTGCAACTTAAGGAGCAACAATGAACCGAGCGCAAGCCCAACAACTGCTGCAGACTGCTTTGGCTAACCCTGCTGCTGAATTTCGAGATGGTCAATGGGAAGCCATCGATGCATTGGTTAACCATCGTCAGAAGCTACTAGTTGTACAGCGTACCGGCTGGGGTAAGAGCTCGGTGTATTTTATTAGCACCAAAATCTTCCGCGACCGCGAGATGGGGCCTACGATTATTGTATCGCCACTGCTTGCATTAATGCGTAATCAGATTGATTCAGCGCATCGTTTGGGAATAGTTGCCGAAACAATGAATTCGACTAATAGGGATGATTGGCAGGCTGTAACTCAGCGTGTTCTCAATAACAAAATAGACTGTTTGCTCATTTCTCCAGAGCGACTAGCAAATGATATTTTTATCGAAACAGTCCTGCAGCCCATTGCCGATCGTATCGCCCTAATGGTGATTGACGAAGCACACTGTATTTCAGATTGGGGTCATGATTTTCGTCCTGATTATCGCCGTATCGTCAATATCCTTCGTCAACTGCCCGCCAACACCCCAGTACTAGGTACGACTGCAACAGCCAATAACCGAGTTGTTGACGATATCCAAACCCAGCTTGGCGATATACAAATCTACCGAGGCCCTCTAACTCGCGAAAGCCTCGCTCTTCAAACGATGTCTTTACCTGATCAGGCCTCTCGTTTAGCTTGGCTCGCCCAAGTTATTCCTATGCTACCAGGGACTGGCATTATTTATGCATTAACAGTTCGCGATGCCGACCAGGTGGCAGAATGGCTAAGCATGCACGGTATAGTTGCCAAGGCATACCACGGTAGCATTGAGGCGGAAGGTTTTGAGAACAGCAATGCTTACCGTGAGTACTTGGAAGAATTGTTACTTAACAACCAGCTTAAGGTTTTAGTAGCAACGACCGCGTTGGGTATGGGTTATGATAAACCTGATTTAAGTTTTGTAATTCATTACCAAGCTCCGAGTTCAATCGTTGCATACTACCAACAGGTAGGGCGAGCTGGGCGCGGCATTGCTCATGCAACAGGTATACTGATGTCGGGGATAGAAGATAACGACATTCACGATTTTTTCCGCGATTCTGCATTTCCATCGGAAGACCAGGTTAACGATATTCTTCAAGTGCTGGAAAATAGTGATGGTCTATCACTTCGCAGCATCGAGGAGGAAACTAACCTACGGTACAGTCAGATTGAGAAAGTACTCAAGTTACTGAGTGTAGAAAATCCGGCTCCTGTCATTAAAAATGAAAATCGTTGGGTTAGGACTGCAGTTCGCTATCAAATGAATCATGCCAGAATTGCTCATTTGACAGGACAACGTATTCAGGAATGGGAAGAGATTCAGGCGTACCTTAACGACCCTGGATGTAAAATGGCATTTCTACGCCGTTCTCTGGACGATCCCGATCCAACTCCATGTGGTAAATGCTCATCCTGTGTTGGTCAACCAATTATAAATCAAATCATTGACCCTGCTTTGGTGCATCGTGCAGGGACTTTCCTAAAACATGCAGAAATGCCGATTACTCCAAAAGCTCAGGTCGCAGCTAATGCATTTTTACAATATGGTTTCAGAGGCAATTTGCCTCAGCAGATTAGAGCGCAAGAAGGTAGAGTATTGTCTCGTTGGGGGGATGCTGGTTGGGGGCGCTTAGTAGCCGAAAATAAACGTGCGGATCATTTTGATGATGAGCTGGTGGTGGCTATGGCCGAGATGATTCAGCAGCGTTGGCAACCAAACCCAGCACCACAATGGATATGCTGTGTCCCTTCACGCAATCATCTACAATTAGTTCCTGATTTTGCTCGGCGCTTGGCAGTATGTTTGGGATTACCTTTTTTCGATGTCGTTAGCAAGATCAGAGATAACCAACCGCAAAAAGGTCAACAAAACCGTTTCCATCAATGCCGAAATCTTGACGGCGCTTTTGAGATTAATCAACCTCTCCCTAACACATCGGTTTTACTTGTAGATGACATTGTAGATTCAGGCTGGACGCTAACTGTCATCGCAGCACTCCTACAACGAGCAGGTAGTGGTAAAGTATACCCTGTGGCACTTGCTTCATCTTCGGTAAAAGAATCATGAATGTATCTAACTTATTGTCAAAAACGGCCCAAGCGACCTTACTTCTGACTAGTTATTTTTCTAAAGCAACTAGCGAAACCGCCAAACCACTTTCCAATGCTGAATGGGGTCGTTTTGCGCTATGGTTGAAAGAAAAAGCAGTAACGCCAGCTGATTTGTTGGAGTCTGACCCTCAAACCTTACTGAATGGCTGGTATGACTCCCGTATCAGTACGGATCGGATCATTGAGTTAATGAATCGAGGACATAGTCTCGCTTTGGCTATGGAGAAATGGCAACGGGCAGGCTTGTGGGTAGTGACACGTTCTGATCCAGAATATCCATGGAGATTAAAGCATCGCCTCAAAACAGACTCTCCCCCTGTTTTATTTGGCTGTGGTAATAAATCCTTATTAAATAGAGGGGGATTGGCTGTCATTGGTTCTCGAAATGCCAATGCATCAGACCTTAATTTTACCGATTACATTGGCGCTAAAGCTGCGGAAGAAAATATAGCCGTTGTATCTGGTGCTGCCCGTGGGGTGGACGAAACAGCAATGTTAGGTGCAATGAGGCAAGGTGGAACTGTAATCGGGATTTTGGCAGATAGTTTGTTAAAAGCTGCTACTAGCGTCAAATGGCGCAAGGGTCTTATGAATGACCATATTGTACTGATATCCCCATTTTACCCTGAAGCTAGTTTCTATGCGGGAAATGCCATGGCTCGCAATAAATATATCTATTGCTTGTCGGATAGTGCATTGGTTATTCATTCTGGTCGAAAGGGGGGAACAATTAGTGGGGCAGAGGAAAATCTTAAGAAAGGATGGGTGCCACTGTGGGTCAATCCAACAACCGACATAGATTCGGCTAATGCTGATTTAGTGAACAAAGGGGGATACTGGTTACCAAGTGATGATAATGGCCTATCAATCGAGGATTTGCTAAAAAATGATGACAGATCAAAAATGCAGTTAAAAGTAGAATCCCAAGATCTTTTTTCAGAATTGTCGCATCCAGAATTGATTATTGAACCTGCAGTAAAATCTTCAACCCAAGCTCTCAAGAAAGAACGGACTGCTACTATTAATGAAGAGACTCCCAATCTAGTAACTACGGAAAACCAATTAAAGGGAAAAGAGGTAGTTGTGAATTCTGTAGATTTTTATCGGCTATTCATGACAGAATTACAACGGTTGGCCGAATCGCCATTTACAGTCGATAAATTAACAGAGGTCACAGGGTTGAATAAATCGCAAGTGCTTGATTGGTTGAAACGCGCTGAAGAAGATGGTTTGGTAAAAAAACTAAACCGCCCTACAAGGTATCAATTAAATGAATAGTAAAAGGACATGGTATATCAACTATAACCGATCTGGCATTAATGAGTTTTAATTAAGCTTGGACATATGAAAATTTAGAATTGACCCTGATTGAAATATCATCTATCAGGGTTTAACAATTGAAGATAGTTTATGTTTTTCTTTCAAGCGCAACCCCTAGATCCGTGGCCATTTTTTGGATTAGTCTCCAATCTAGTGGCCATTCTTTTTCTAAAGTAGATTTCCGCCTTTTAATTAACCAGTAAACGAAAATAATAACGCTTTGTTCAAAGAAACTACTTTCTTTTTTACCATCTTGAATTAACGATTCGAGCTCAGGAGTATCTTCTATAAATTGATGTAATCTTTCTATCGTGTCGGGTTTGATCACTTCTTTAAATGTATCTAGTATTAATAAAGTCGATTTTTGGTTGTTTGGTCTATTCTTAGTTAAAGCCATGTAGAGATTATCTAAAGCTCGCTGAATTCCTGCGTAACCATCAGATGCTGCGTTGATTGCTTTTGAGACTGAACAAAAAAAATCATCCGTTGTTTCTATTAATGCCATACTTTTTGCTACAGTTCTATGTATATCTGGCTCAACTATAGTTTTTGCTTTATATATGGCATCATGAGTTAACTCTGCATAGGCATGTTGTAATAAAGATCTAACTTGTATCTCACACGGAATACCTTGATCAATGATAACTCCGTTATAATCAAAGGTTTCTTTCGCAGTTACAATAAAATGTACGGATTGGTATGTGAAAATTAGCGGTGTATTTAGTCTTTCTTCTTCGTAGTGTCTTGATGTCTTATAAAGCCATTTATCACTATTTTTTATTATTTCACATACTTCATCTATGTCTGAAGTAAGCAAAACGACAAACCTGATACCAACCTTATCTTCAATCTCTTGGTAAGGATTATTGTATGATTTTTCTTTTCGATGAAAAGCTTTATCGATTAGAGAAGTCTTTTCTTTTATTCTTGGTGTTGCAGGTTGCTTGAGAAAGTTATTAAGGTCTCGCTCTGTATTTTCTGTGAGTTTTTTGCAAATATTTGAGACGACAAAATCCCCCCATGCTTTATACATAGGTTGTTCTTTTTCCCAACGTTGCGAAAACTCTAATTCATTCATTAATTAGCTCATTCCTGAAGGGTTATCTTGTCCTTGATGAGGATTGTCGTCCACTCAGCAGGTTTACCATCTTTATCGAGTTCACCTATAGTAGATTCAATTACAATATGGCTTTTAAAGACTTCCGCAGGGGCTGTAATTTTTATATTTTTACTAAAGTTAAGCTTTCTTGTTTTTAGTTTGCTTTCAATATGCTCATTGTCTCTTGTGAAAGAGGTTTGTGGTATACCAGATTCATGAGCATACTCAAGATAAAGATCCTTCACATCATCATCAAAAAATCTTTCGGCATAATCTTTAGCTGAAATTACATCCGATTTCTCATGTTTAAGATATGTAACTAATGCATTTTTAAGCACATTTTTCTTTTCTTCGCTGACATCTAATTCATTAAGAAATTCACTCGTTTTTTCATAAAAATTCTTTGTTGTGCGAGCACTTGTTTCTGGGTAACCGCAACCCAAAAAATTTTGATAAAAATATTGAGCTGCTGCTTTACCATCCGATTTACTGATTTGATAGTCAGAAATCATCACATCCCATGATTCATTAAGATCAGTATTATTAAGAGAATTAGTTGATTGGAAAAAACCGGCGGTTTTATAAAGTTTCGTGGACGGTGTAAGTAATATTTCTTCCACGAATTTTAACGATATTTGGCCCGTATTTTTGTCAATAACTTTCTCATATGCACTATGAATATCAGCCTTGATAATCCCAATGAATTTTCTTTTGTTTACACTATAGTCTCCAGAAAAAATTACAACAATTCCGCCTGGAATTGCTCGTCTTGTCTGTGCATCAGCCAGTTTATTAGCTATTGTGTAAGTCTCATCAATATAATCCTCTCCCTCTTTATCAACTAAGGTCGTAGAAATATAAGGGACATAATCTTTTCCTTGTTCCTTAATTTGCATTTTTACTGCTTTAGAACCATCTCCTAAAGCATCAATTACTCGAGATTTGAAACCCTGCAAAGCATCATCATCAAATTTTATAAATGAGGAGCCTCTTGTTGGTTCTATTTTGCTTCCTTCTTCGTCGCGTTGATGAATTTGGTGGATAATTATCTTGTCAATATTTAGTTTGCTGATTTTCATTTCTGTGTAGTTCCGTCATATTGAACTTCTGATTTTATATTTTTGCTTTCAATATATTCTTTGTGAATATTGTTCCACTCTTGACTATCTTTTTCCCAAATAGATTTGTATTCATCAAAAAGACCATCAACATCTGATTGGATTATATTTTCTTTGGAATTTAAATAATTAACTTTGTTTCTAAGTTGATACATGGCTAGCAAAGTAGCTTTTTGCCTAAACCACAATTTTTGATAATCAAATCTCGCGGTCCATCCACTTACTAGAGTAAGACAGGCACTAACAATGAGAGCCGAGTTTTTCTGTATTTTTTCATATTCTGATATATCGAAGGCTAATATCAGTGTAATAACAGTGCTCAGAAATATAGTTATGAAAAAAAACACTTTTAATTTTGTTTTATTCCATTTTGCCTTGCACTTTATTATGTTAATACTTTTATTGATTTCATCCAATAAAAACTGCTGGGAAGATGTAATAGACAATTATCTCACCTGAAATATTTGCACACTGGTAATAAAATTGCTTGCAGTAACTGGTATGAGCTCATACCAGTTACTGCAAGTAAGGCTACCGCAATTGATGCACTCAATAGCTTTGCATAGAGATACTTTGAACAATGCTGTATGTAACTAGCTGATGCTGTTAACTATAAATGAGAATCAGAGCAAAATCGAGCGGTAGGTTAGATATACACAGAAAGCATATAAAACCATAGATATCAGTTTATTACACTACCGCATGTAAGATTCTACGTTCATGGTATAGATCAAATAAATAGTCTGAGTACCACTGCATCATCTCCCTGCGCCCCTCCAAATACTGAGCATGGTTATACGTCCCACGTATCGCGTTCTTATCCACATGCGCAAGCTGCGTTTCAATCCACGCTGAGTTAAAGCCTTCTTCATGCAGGATGGTACTCATCGTGTGGCGGAATCCATGCCCCGTCAGCCTTCCTTTATATCCCAATAACTCAATCACCTGATTAACGCTTTCCTTTGAGATCGGCTTCGTTCGATCATTGCGTCCGACGAATACAAGTGGGTACAGCCCGGTAATAGGCTTAAGTGACTCAAAGAGCTCTACAACCTGATCCGACATCGGAACGATGTGTGGTCGTTTCATCTTCATGACTTCAGCAGGGATCTCCCAGAGACGCTTTTCAAAATTAATATTCTCCCAACGGGCAAAACGTAATTCCTGAGTTCGTACCCCTGTAAGCATGATGATTTGAGTTGCAGTCTTGGTAATAACACTCCCGGTATAGCCTGCAAGATCTCTAAGAAAGTGAGGAAGCTCTTCGGCAGTTAGGAAAGGAAAATGCGTTTTCTTTGGTGTTGCGAGGGCTGTAGCGAGGTCAGGTGCAGGATTGTATTCAGCGCGTCCGGTCACGATCGCATGACGGAATACTTCACCGCAGCGCTGTCTGACTTTACGCATCTTTTCTAATGCGCCACGTTTTTCCATCCGGCGAAGAGTTTCCAGCAATTCCATGGGCTTAATTTCAGCTATGGGACGCTTACCGATGTAGGGGAAAATATCCTTTTCAAAGGTATCAATAATTTCATCACGATAACGTAACGACCAACGATCCGTTCTCAGTTGATGCCATTCCCGGGCAATAGCTTCGAAGGTATTTTCATAGTTGAGCTTTTGAGCGATTTTCTCTGCTTTCTTTAGCTCTCCGGGATCGCTTCCAGCAGATAGTAACTTTTTCGCAGCTTCACGTTTTTCACGGGCTTGAGCAAGAGACACCTCAGGATAAACGCCAAAGGCGAGGCGCTTTTCTTTACCTGCATAACGATACTTTAAACGCCAGTAGCGTGAACCGTTGGCGGTTACTTCAAGATAGAGGCCTCTACCATCAGATAGCTTGTACGGCTTCTCTTTGGGTTTGGCTGTATCGATTTGTCTGACTGTTAGCTTCATTGGGGGCATCTCAAAATGGGGCTATAAATCATGCCCCCCATTATGCCCCCAGAATACACTTGATTCTGATAGAGACAGTTGACCTCGGGAGAACATAATCAGCAGTAATTGCGGGTATTATAGGGGATTTAATTGAGACAGTGGAGTTCAGGAGAGGCAAATTGGCGGAAGATCACAGGAGTCGAACCTGCCCGGGACCGCTGGCGGCCCCAACTGGATTTGAAGTCCAGCCGCCCCACCGGGGACGATGATCTTCCATTGGGAGATCTGAAGAGTCGGCGATTATACCCTGAAAAACCTCACGTGCTAAGTGGAAAATCCCAGTTTCGCGATACGCTCTTCATAAATAAAACAACGTTTTATTTTAATCAACACAAGTTTGGTACTCTTTGCTGCATAAATAGCCGTCACCTTATCTGCAGGAGATACCATGTCTAAGAAAGTCGCTGTACTACTGGCGAAAGGGTTTGAAGAAGCGGAAGCGATCATGACCATCGACGTTCTGCGTCGTCTGGACATCCACGTCACCACGTTGGCCTGTCAGGATATGTTGGAGCTCACCAGCTATCACAACATTCGCATGTTTGCCGATGTACTTCTCGAACGCAGCATGGATGAAACCTTTGACGCCGTCGTTATCCCCGGCGGGCCTGAAGGAACCGTCAATCTGGCCGCCAATCCACTGGTTGTTGAATTTATCCGCCGCCACGACGCCGCAGGAAAATGGATCTGCCCAATTTGCTCTGCCGCCGCACGCGTTTTAGGAGGAAATAATCTCCTCAATGGCCGCCGCTATACGTGCTCAGGCGATCTGCATCAGGATGTTAAAGACGGCATCTACGTGGATGAAAAGATCGTCGAAGATGGCAATTTGCTCAGTGGGAAAGGCCTTGGCGTTGCTTTCGATTTTGCTTTCCACCTCGGCTGGAAACTCACCGGTGACGCAAGCAATATCGATTTTCAAGTAGACCATATTTATTACGACTACTGGCGTACACAGGCCTAATTTATAGGCGCGATAAATGTTAAGGTCGCGCCATATTTATAATTTAAATCATTGAATATAAAAACAAGTTATCGCGGTCACATAAAACACAAAACATAATTTCAGAATGAAAAAACACAATGGTTAGCGGCTTATCCTTGCTCTAAGAATGGCGTATCGAATCCACGATACAAACGCCTTTAGAGGGATATATGAGCAGCCACATTCTGACAAAGCGAGAAAAAATCGGCTATGGCCTCGGCGATGCCGCAAGCCATATTATTTTTGACAACGTCATGTTCTACATGATGTTTTTTTATACGGATATTTTTGGCATTCCCGCTGGCTTCGTCGGCACTATGTTCCTGCTAGCGCGTGCGCTCGATGCGATTTCCGATCCTATCATGGGGTTAGTCGCTGACCGTACCCGCACCCGCTGGGGCAAATTTCGGCCTTATGTGCTTTTTGCCGCTATTCCCTTTGGCATCGTCTGCATATTTGCCTATAGCACGCCCGAGCTCAGCCTAACCGGCAAAATGATTTATGCCGCCATCACTTACACCTTGCTGACGCTGATGTATACCGTCGTCAACATTCCGTACTGTGCGCTAGGCGGCGTGATTACCGCCGATCCGACGCAACGAATCTCTCTTCAGTCCTACCGTTTTGTGTTGGCCACCGCGGGCGGAATGTTAAGCACCGTGCTCATGATGCCGCTGGTCAGTCTTATTGGTAAAGGCGATCAGGCCTTCGGCTTTCAAGGCGGTATTGCGGTGCTCGCCTTAGTGGCCGTCATCATGCTGGCTATCTGTTTCGCCACCACCAAAGAGCGCATCAGCGATGAAGGCACAATGCAGGGCAGCATGCGTGAAGATCTGCGCGATATCATTCGCAACGATCAATGGCGCATCGTTGGCCTGCTCACTATTTTGAATATCTTGGCTGTCTCAGTGCGCGGCGGCGCCATGATGTACTACGTCACCTATATTCTCGGCAACCCGCTGGTGTTTACCTGGTTTCTCACCACCTATTGCGTAGGCAATTTGTTAGGCAGCGCAGCAGCCAAACCGCTGACCGACTGGAAATGCAAAGTCAGCGTATTCTGGTGGACCAACGCCCTTCTCGCCGTACTCAGCATAGCGATGTTCTTTGTGCCCATTGGCGCCAATATCACTATGTTTATCTTCATCTTTATCATCGGTGTTTTACATCAGCTCGTCACCCCAATCCAGTGGGTGATGATGTCCGACACCGTTGATTATGGCGAATGGAAAGGCGGCAAACGCCTCACGGGGATTAGCTTTGCGGGTACGCTGTTCGTCTTAAAACTCGGGCTCGCCCTCGGCGGCGCGCTGATTGGCTGGATGCTGGCGGGAGCGGGATATCAATCGGGAGCTGCCACGCAAAACAGCGCCACCATCATGTGCATTATCGCCCTGTTCACGCTGGTTCCCGCCGCTTGCTATTTCCTGAGTGCGCTTATCGCCGCTCGCCTATATACCCTGCGTACGCCGTTCATAAACCGCATTTTAAAAGAGCTGGCCGATGGCGTGCGCCGCAACGAACACGCATTCAATCAAGATATGAAGACAGCAGAGGATTTAAGTCATGAAAATCAGTGACGGCAATTGGCTCATCCATGAAGGACTCAACCTCATCCACCCGTTATACGTGTTTGACGTCGAGCAGCACGCCCGAGAAATGGTTATTTACGCCGCGCCGCGTGAAGCCAGCGCTCGATCAGCGCAGCTGGATACCCCGCTGTTTACACTACGCTTTTTCTCTCCACAGGAGGGTATCATTGGCGTACATATTGCACATTTTGCTGGACGAATAGAGCGCGGGCCGCACTATCCTTTACACCACACCACCGAACACCCCCTGCGGATGGAGAATACCGATGATTACGCCGCACTGCACAGTGGCGATTTAAGCGTTCGGGTAACCAAAGGGGAAAACTGGGCGCTGGATTTCCTGCGTCACGGCGAACGCATCACCGGCAGCGTGGCTAAATCGAACGGCTATATTCAAAATGCCAAAGATGGCAAAACCTATCTCTATGAACGTCTCGATCTCGGCGTGGGAGAAACCGTCTATGGCCTCGGCGAACGCTTTACGGCTTTCGTCAAAAATGGGCAAAACGTAGAAACGTGGAACCGCGACGGCGGCACCAGCACCGAACAGGCCTATAAAAATATTCCGTTCTATCTGACCAATCGCGGCTATGGCGTGTTAGTAAATCACCCCGAATGTGTTTCGTTTGAAGTAGGTTCGGAAAAAGTCTCCAAGGTGCAATTCAGCGTTGAGGGCGAATATCTGGAATATTTGGTCTTTGACGGCCCAACGCCCAAACAGGTTCTAGACCGTTATACTCGCCTCACTGGCCGCCCAGCGCTACCGCCAGCGTGGTCATTTGGCCTTTGGCTTACCACCTCATTTACCACCAACTACGACGAAAAAACCGTTAACCGCTTTATCGACGGCATGGCTGAGCGCAATTTGCCGCTGCACGTGTTCCATTTTGACTGCTTCTGGATGAAGGCATTTCAGTGGTGCGATTTCGAATGGGACCCTGAAACCTTCCCCGATCCGGAAGGTATGCTCCAACGCTTGAAAGCGCGCGGGCTAAAAATATGCGTGTGGATTAACCCTTACATCGGGCAAAAATCGCCGCTGTTTAAAGAGGGAATGGAGAAAGGATATCTGCTCAAACGCCCAAATGGCGACGTATGGCAATGGGATAAATGGCAACCGGGACAGGGCATCGTTGATTTCACTAATCCCGCCACCCGCGACTGGTATACAGGCCATCTCAAACGCTTAATCCACATGGGCGTTGACTGCTTTAAAACCGATTTTGGTGAGCGAATTCCAACCGACGTGGTATGGCACGACGGCTCCTGCCCGCAAAAAATGCATAACCATTACGCCTTTATTTACAACCAGTTGGTGTATGAAGTTTTACAACAAGAGTTAGGTAAAGACGAAGCGGTGCTGTTTGCCCGCTCGGCCTCGGTCGGCGCGCAGCAGTTTCCGGTTCACTGGGGCGGCGATTGCTACGCTACCTATGAATCTATGGCAGAAAGCCTACGCGGTGGACTATCTCTTGGGTTGTCTGGTTTTGGCTTCTGGAGCCATGACATCGGCGGATTTGAAAATACGGCACCGGCACACGTCTACAAACGTTGGTGCGCCTTTGGCCTGCTCTCCAGCCATAGTCGCCTGCACGGCAGTAAATCCTACCGCGTACCGTGGGCGTATGACGATGAAGCCTGCGACGTGGTACGTTTCTTCACCGAGTGGAAATGCCGCCTAATGCCGTACCTCTACGCCACCTCTGCTCAGGCTGCCAAAACAGGTACGCCGGTGATGCGCGCGATGATGCTGGAATTCCCAGAGGATCCGGGCTGCGATTATCTGGATCGCCAATACATGTTGGGAGATTCGCTGCTAGTCGCGCCGGTATTTAGCGAAAACGGTGACGTCAGCGTCTATTTACCCGCGGGCCGCTGGACACATCTCTATACCAACCAAGAAGCCACCGGTGGCTGGCACCGAGAACGGCACGACTTCAACAGTTTGCCGCTGTACGTACGCCCTAACAGCCTGATCGCTATCGGTAATAACAGCCAAAAACCTGATTATGACTACGCAGATAGCACCTGCTTCCATCTGTTTGCCTTAGAGGAAAATACCCAAACGCAGGCCGTTATTCCTGCTGCCGACGGTGAAACTCAATTTACGCTTTGCGTGCAGCGTAAAGGCAATCAGTTGCATGTTTCGAGCACCGGAAACGCTCAACGCTGGAGCCTATGCTTACGCAATATTCATCGAGCGATAGCACAGGAAAGCAGCACGGTGCATACGGGAGAAATGGGCGTTATCATCACGCCTGCTGATGGGGTTAACAGCCTGACCATCACGCTCAAATAACATCACTTTGCTAAAAAAACTGCCGCCAGCGCCTTAACCGCTGGCGGTTTTTTTAACGGTGTTCGGCGGCGGGCGCAGCCCATTCTTGCGGATAGCGCGATGGAACAAAGCGCAGCGTCAACAGCATTAAACCCACCACCAATAACGCGTGGAATATCCAATCCATCAGGAAGTTACCGCTGAGGCTACGCAACAATCCAGAAAGATAGGGTGACAGGCCTGCCACAATAAAACCGATCCCCTGCATGAAGGCCACCAAGCGCCCTGCAATCGCGGGTTGAGGCGAGTGGTCGAGCGCCAACACCAAACACAAAGGGAACGCGCCGCCGAGTCCAAAGCCGCACACAACAGCCCATAGCACGGACATCTGCAAAGGCATCCAGATAAAACCACAGAACCCAATCAGCTGTAGCATTAACGCCGCCAACAGCAGCACGCGTCGATCCTGACGACGCGCAAACATTGGCAATATTAATGCCCCTGCCGCCTGTCCAACCGTCATCAACGCCAGCAAACTCCCGCTAAACTGCGCGCTGGAGCCCAGTTGCATGTAGTAGGGCGGCAGCCATGCGATCAGGCTGGTATAACCGCCATTGATCAGTCCAAAATAGAGACCCAGCGTCCATGCGCGCGGGCTGATATGTAAGCGCAGCGGCTGGGCTGACACCGCGTGTTTTATTGGCTGCGCCAGCGTTTTGCTCTGTGGCCACCAGCCAATCAACGCAATTACAGCAGGTAATGCCCACCACGCCAAAGAGCGGTGCCAAACATCGCTGTGCTGCGCAAGCCACGGCGTTAGCGCGGCCCCCAAACCACCACCGCCCATCAGCGCCGCCGACCACAATCCCATCACCAACGGCATACGCCGCTGAAATGAGCGTTTAATCACCGCAGGCATAACGGCCTGAATAATCCCGATACCAATCCCGCCCAGCAATGCACTGCTTAACAGCACAAGACTTTGCGGAGCAAGCTCACGTAGCAGCGCGCCAACGGCAATCGCCAGCAAGCTCAGCGCCACGCTATTACGTTCACTGATATGGCGATCGACCCAGCCTCCCGCCAACGCTAATACGCCCATCGCCACCACCGGCAAGGCGGTTAATAATGAAACGGCGGTAAAGCTCATGCCGCTCGCTTCACGCAGCTGCGGCAATAATGGTCCGATAGAGGTAAGAAGCGGCCGCATATTCAGGCCGATTAACACCAAAACTAACAACATCAAACTTTGTTTTTGTGTCTGGCTCATGACTGCTTTTGCGCCCAACGTTCATACAGCTTGCGAGCGTTTAGCTGTGGTAAATGGTGAATCGGTAAAGATTGTTGTTCTAACGGCAGCTGTAATTGCTGATAAATCGCCGCAGTCGATAATTTATACTCTTCCCCATCCTGGTTACCGTTGGCGAAATACACCGCCTTTACACCGGTCAGATACATGGCGCTGAGGCACATCGGACAAGGCTGACCGCTCGCATACACCGTACAGTCACGCAGCGCGGCGCTTCCCAGATGAGCAGAAACCTCACGAATACCGTTCAACTCAGCATGCGCCGTTGGATCGCCATTGAGATGAATGGTATTTACGGCCTCGGCAACAATCTCACCGTTGCGCACAATCACCGCACCAAATGGACGCCCGCCCTGCTCAACGCTATCCGCCGCCAGCGCTAATGCACGCTGTAGATACTCATCATGAGAAGACATGTGTGACTCCTGTTAATAAAAAGTTAGCAGGGTAAGGTTATCTTGAATTAGGGGGGAGGAATAGTGCGGAATGAAACTTTGTCTCTGATTGGTTAGGTCATTACGGTGTAAGGTTTCGACCACCAGATTTATGGCTGAATGGGTGTAAGGTTTCGTTCGCCTGCTCGCAGTCGTGTTTCCATGCAACATCCGAGGTAGGCGACCGATGAGGGGCGCCAGCGCGCGCCCCTTCAATCCTCGCGCTTTTATCCGAGACACCATCTCCGCTCCGGTTTGGTATCGCCCATCCCGGGCGCCCCAAACTCCGCCGGTACATCCCTGTACCGGCGGCTCTCTCTACCAAGGCTTAAACAGTAAAAAGAAAATAGAGAAATAAAATAAGAAGATAAGAAGACAAAAATGTCTTTTGTTTTTTATGTTTAAAGAATGCATTTTAGAGCCGCCAGCAGGGGTGCTGGTGGCAGGTTGAGGGCGCACAGGGATGTGCGCTCCGAGACCGGTCGGCCAAGCAACGCGGTAAAAAGCGCGAGAGTGAAGAGGTTGCGCGCTGGCAACCTCTTCTCGGACGCCTACACCGGCGATTTCATGGAAACAAATTTGCTGACTGGCGGACGAAACCCTTCACAGCTCTATCATAGAGATAGAAAACCGCTGCCAATACGGACGCCTGCACAGTCTCAATGTGAAACTAGGTCTTTTAGGCGGACGTAATATGCATAAGACCTAAAATATTCGGCATAGGCAATTAGTACGAAACCCTTCACCGCTCTATCAAAGAGATAGAAAACCACTGCCAATAAGAACAATTGCCTAAGCGCTCAACCCCAACTCACAGCAGCGCCGCCAACCGATTCAAATCCGACTGAATCGCCCCAGCCGTCACATCGCGTCCTGCGCCTGGGCCACGGATAACCAGCGGATTATCACGATACCAGCGGCTTTCAATGGCAAACACGTTGTCACATGGCAACAGCGCCGCCAGCGGATGTTCTGGACGAACGGCTTCCACGCCAACGCGCGCTTTACCGTTGGCATCAAATCGAGCGACATAACGCAGCACCAGACCCATTTCGTTGGCGGCTTCTAAACGTTGGATCATTTGTTCGTTTAGGTCTTCGCCGTTTTCGAAGAAGTGATCGATAGATCCCCCTTCGCAGCCCGCCGGAACCAACGATTCCACACGCACCTGATTCGGTTCAATGTCATAACCTGCTTCACGCGCCAAGATCACCAGCTTACGCATCACGTCTTGACCAGAGAGATCAACGCGCGGATCGGGCTCGGTCAGTCCCTGCTGCCATGCTTGATCGACCAATTCGGTAAACGGAACCGTCCCGTCAAATTGCAGGAACAGCCAAGATAACGTACCGGAGAAAATCCCGCTGATCGACAAGATGGAGTCGCCACTGTCACGCAGATCGCGAACCGTATAGTTCACCGGCAAGCCAGCACCGACGGTAGCGTTATACAACCAGTGGCGGCCGGTTTTCTCAAAGGCATCACGGATTTGACGATAATCATCGCTGCACGATGCACCAGCTAATTTGTTCGCACTAATGACGTGGAAACCATAGCTGGCAAAATCACGATACTGCTGTGCTAACGACTCGCTCGCCGTAACATCCAGCACCACTAAATCGTCATAAGGATGAGCACGCATCCACAGGAACAGGCTTTCTTCATCCATCTCCTGTGCTTCATCATCAAAGAATGCCAATGCGCGGCTCGCGTCTAAGCCTTCATAATTCAGCAAGCTGCGGCTGCTATCCACCACCCCAGCCAGCACAAATTCAAAACCGCTGCGGGCAGAAATATTCTCCTGCTCACGCGCAAACAGTTCTAACCAGCGCGAACCGATGTTGCCCTTGCCCATCAATACCAGCCCAACACGTTTTTCAGCGCGGAACAGCGTGGTGTGCAAGCCTTGAATCAGGGCTTCAGTTGGGCCACGGCGCAATACCGCCACCAAGCTGATGCTGTCTTCTGACTGGCAGAAGAACTCAATTGGCTGATCTTTTAACTGCTGATAGAAACGGTGGCTGTGCAGGGGATTTTTGCATACGCCTGCGCCGACTAATGCCACCAGCGCTAGTCCTTCACGCAGTTGGAGCAAACCTGGAACGCCTGACTCTTCCAACAGCTTCATCGCGCTTTCCACCACTTCGGCGGTATAGCACAGCTGGATCATATGGCGATCGCGATGGACGCCGGTCGCTAATGGACGCAGCTGAGAGCGCTTGAGCACGCGGTCAATTTCCTGACGCACATGTTCAAAATCATGGCTTTGCGGAACGTTAAGCTCAATCAGGCACACTTCATCGTGGCTGGTAACAATTTTTGCACCGGTGCCAGATGCCAAAACACGCTCAATACGCGTTGATCCCTGCTCTGGCTGATAACTACAGCGCAGCTGTAAATCAATATCGCTGGCGGAAACTGGCTGCAACGTACGCGCATGCAGAACCGGCGCGGCTAAGCGTGCCAGTTCGCTGGCTTCATCTAAACGCAACAGTGGCAGCAGGCAGGCATCTTTAACCTTGCGAGGGTCAGCGCTGTACACACCGGCCACGTCGCTCCAAATCGTCACGCGAGAAACGCCCGCTAATGAGCCGATCTGCGTGGCGGAATAGTCAGAACCGTTACGCCCTAACAGCACGGTTTCACCCGCATCGTTACGGCAGATAAAACCCGTGGCGACGAGGCGTTTGTTAGGGTGCTGCGCCAGAAGTTGCTGTAATAGAGGATAAGATCGGCCTTCATCAACCTGTGGCTGGGCAGAACGTTCGGCGCGCAGGAAACTACGCGCATCCAGCCACTCTGACTCCATACCTTTCACGTTGAGCAGCGCCGACATCAAACGCGCAGACCAAATTTCACCGTGGCCCACCACTTCCGCATAGGTCGCATCGCACATCGGCTCATCGAGTAAAGCGGCTAGGCGCTCTAAATCCTGAGTAAAGAGCGCAACCAAAGGCTCGGCAAGTTCAGCGGGCAACAAACCCGTAATGAGTTCGCTCTGATAGCGACGTAACGCCTGCTGAACCTGATGCGCAGAGATCCGGTCGGTCTGGCTTAGCCTCAACCAGCTAATCAGCTGGTTGGTGGTGCTACCCGCTGCGGAAACAACCATCATATCGCCAGGGAAGCTGTACTCCGCCATAATCCCTGCGACGCGCAGATAACATTTCACATCGGCTAAACTACTGCCGCCAAACTTATGCAGCTGGCGTCCTACCGCCTGCCCCGCTACCGGTTGTGCGCTCATTCTTTACCTCTTAAAACCAGCCTAATATGCAGCGTTATCGCTTGAGAAACAGCACATTAGCGTTGGCTGTTAGCTTTCTGGAACGCCTGCTCCAGATCGGAAATTAAATCGTCACCGTCTTCGATACCTACAGAAATACGCAGCAGGCTTTCTGAAATACCTGCGGCCTTGCGCGCCTCTGGAGCCATACCCGCGTGAGTCATCGTGCCTGCGTGGGAAATTAAACTCTCCACGCCGCCTAAAGATTCTGCCAGTGTAAACAGTTGCAGCGATTTTAGGAATCGTCGCAGCAAGGCTTCATCGCCATCCAGTTCAAAGCTCAGCATCGCGCCAAATCCAGACTGCTGGCGGCAGGCAATTTCATGCCCTTGGTTTTCTGGCAAAGAAGGATGATAAAGCTTTTTCACCAGCGGTTGATGCTTGAGGAACTCCACAATTTTCAACGCGTTTTGCTGCTGTAGCTGAATGCGAGGGCTTAAAGTTCTCAGGCCACGCAGCAGGAGATAGCTGTCAAAAGCGCTGCCGGTCACGCCTATATTATTCGCCCACCATGCTAACTCGGTAACATGCTCAGGATCTTTGGCGATAACGGTTCCCGCTACCACGTCGGAATGGCCATTTAAATATTTGGTACAGGAATGCAGAACCAAATCTGCACCTAATTTTAATGGCTGTTGCAGCGCCGGGCTCAAGAAGGTGTTATCAACCACCGTTAACGCGCCCACGGCCTTAGCCGCTGTGCAAATAGCGGCAATATCCACCACGCGCAGCAGCGGATTACTTGGGGTTTCAATCAGCACCAGCTTAGGTTTTTGTTCCAACGCGGCAGCGAGAGCCTGCGCATCACCCTGATCGACAAACAGCACGTTATACGCCCCGCGCTTCGCCAAACTATCGAACAGGCGATAGCTGCCGCCGTAGCAGTCGTGCGGCGCCACCAGCAAATCGCCTGGTTTGAGGAAAACCGTACACACCAGATGAATTGCCGACATACCCGTGCTGGTCATCACCGCGCCAGCGCCGCCTTCTAGCTCAGCCAGCGCGCGCTGCACCACATCACGCGTAGGATTTCCACGACGAGAATAGTCATGTGCGCGCGGTTCATTGAAATCGGTGAAGTTGTAAGTACTGGAAAGATGGATGGGCGGAACGACGCAACCATACTGCTCGTCATCATTTAAACCACTGCGCACTGCAAGTGTTGCCTGCTTATATGTCACGTTGTTCTCTCCGCGCTGGATGATGTGTCGGGTGAAAGTGGAATAAAGATTAATCGCTTCACATATGGACGTCAATACTTCTAGACATCTAAACTTCTTTGCGTATAGATTGAGCCTTGAGGAAATAACCGCTAAAATTATGTCAGTTTGAGGTGTACTGAAGTCACAAAACGGTGGCATAAACCGATAAATCAGACACTTCGTGAGCATAAATCGTGAGGATCGGACATAATTAGCCGTTTCTCAAAATAACTAAGTCTAATTAAGGTATCCCCCCATGGCTGCTGAATGGAATGGCGAATACATCAGCCCTTATGCTGAGCACGGCAAAAAAAGCGAGCAGGTGAAAAAGATCACTGTATCTATTCCGCTGAAAGTGCTGAAAATCTTAACCGACGAGCGCACGCGCCGTCAGGTCAACAACCTACGTCACGCAACCAACAGTGAGTTGCTGTGTGAAGCGTTTCTGCATGCGTTTACTGGCCAACCGCTGCCTAACGATGCCGATCTGCGTAAAGAGCGTAGCGATGAAATCCCAGAAGCGGCAAAAATATTGATGAGAGAGATGGGTATCGACCCAGATACTTGGGAATATTAATGTTTGCAGTTCTGCAAAATAGAAAACCACGCTAAATGCGTGGTTTTTTTTGCGTGGAAACATGACCCCACCCTAGCCATCCCCTTCACAGGGGAGGGAACCGTTCGGCGTAGGTTGTGAGAATTCTCGATGTGCTCCTCCCCCTGCCAAGGGAGAGGCTGGGAGGGGGTCTTGGCAAGTTACGCAATAATCGGTGAATGAACCTCAGGGCGCACACCGAGCGTATGGCAGATGGCATAGCTCATTTCTGCGCGGTTTAGGGTATAGAAATGGAAGTCTTTCACGCCTTCACGGCTGAGGATTTTCACCATGTCCATCGCGATATTCGCGCCCACCATTTTGCGCGTTTCAGCATCGTCATCCAGCCCTTCAAACATGCTGGTCATCCAGTGCGGCACGCGCACGTTGGTCATGGTCGCAAAGCGCTGAAGCTGCTTAAAGTTCGAGACAGGCAAAATTCCCGGCACAATTTCCACGTCGATACCCGTCGCAACGCAGCGGTCGCGAAAACGCAGGTAGCTTTCAACATCGAAGAAAAATTGAGTAATAGCGCGGTTGGCACCGGCATCAATTTTACGTTTTAAATTAATAAGATCGGCCTGTGGGCTTTTGGCTTCAGGATGAACCTCAGGGTAGGCGGCAACGGAAATATCAAAATCGCCGACCTCTTTCAATAATGAGACCAGATCGCAGGCATACATATCGGGTTTACCGCCGCCCGCGGGCAAATCGCCGCGCAGAGCCACGATATGGCGGATACCGTTATTCCAGTAATCCTGTGCAATGGTGCGTAGCTCGTCACGGGTGGCATCAACGCAGGTCAAATGCGGTGCGGCTTCTAAACCGGTGCGGTCTTTAATGCCTTTGATAATGCTGTGGGTACGATCACGCTCACCAGAATTAGCGCCGTAGGTCACAGAAACAAATTTCGGCTTCAGGCTGCTCAAGCGGTCGATGGACTGCCACAGAGTATCTTCCATTTCGCTCGTGCGTGGCGGGAAGAACTCAAATGACACATTAATTTGTCCGTGCAGTTCTGCCAGACTTTGGTTCAACGCCTCGCGCTGATTTGCGTGAAAGAAACTCATACCCTGTCTTCCTCTTATTGACCTGTTCGTGCGTAGTCACACTTTTTATTATCGTTTTCATTAAGCGTCTATACGTTTAGACGTCTAAACATGAAATTGCCGTAAGTTGGTCACTGAGTCAACAGTTAAATGAATTTCTCGCATGATGAATGTTCAGGGGGAGGTGAAATAAATTCATGTCTGGTATTTCGTGAAGCAACCCCCCTCCCAGCTTCCCCCTTCGCAGGGGGAGGAGCAGATCGAGGATCTTGCAAACATCGCCGAACGGTTCCCGCCCCTGTGAAGGGGAGGGTTAGGGTGGGGTCGGCAACGAACTACCGCTTACTGATCTTATCCGCAATTGGCTTCACAACTTTATCGCCGTGATTACCAAAGAACTGATACAGAGAATCCGATGCTGTATGCGTTAGCACCATAATCTCGATACGACGGTTGGTTGCACTCAGCGGCTGATCGTTATCCAACAGCATTTGGTCAGCCATGGCGTTCACCTGCAATACTTTATCCATCTCCAAGCCGCCGCGTGCCAACGCCTTGCGTGCCGCCATCGCACGATCGCCCGACAGGTTCCAGTTGTTGTACAAATCCTGATCGCGGTAGCGTGATGAATCGGTATGGCCCGTAATAATAATTTTGTTGTCCAGTTTATTAAATACCGGCGCCAAGTCTCGTAGCAGGCGGTTAAAGAACGGTGTCAAAATGGCGCTACTGCGCTGGAACATTTCACGCTTTTGGTCGTCTTGTACCAAAATACGCAGCCCCTGCGGCACAATTTCCATCTTCATATTGGTCTGCGCGTTATACGCCGATGTGACCTGTAAGATGATGCGTGCCAGCTCTTCCATTTCTTGCTGAGAGCGTTTGTTAACCTCTTCTAGCGATTCCGTTTTATTGACGATGTCAGCCACGGATTGCTTTGGTTGGTCGCTCTTGATACCACCGTTGTCTGAGCCCGAGCCGCTGCCTTCGGTATTTTCATCACCGCTACGCTTACCTTCCAGAATCGGGTTACTTCCCCCACCAGAGTTCTTTTGCGTGATAGGGTTTATCGACATGCCATCAAAAATGGATTCGCTATTGAGGGTAGAGACAATTTCTTTACGCTCTTCTTCAGTCACCGAACCCATAATCCACAGCACCATAAACAGCACCATCATTGCGAGCGTAAAGTCAGCAAAGGCAACCTTCCACGCCCCACCGTGAATCGCATCGTGCGATTTACGCGAGGAGCGTTTGATTATCGTGGTGTGACCTTTACCTTTTGGGGAGCGCATCAGTTACCCCCCACCATCTGGTTCACCCAAGAATCCAGCGTAGCGAAGGTCGGTTTGGAATCCATTGGCAACATCTTACGGCCCGCATCCACGGCCAGCAGGGTTGGTTTGCCCGCCACATGGTTAACCAGCACGGTACGCACGCATTCCAGCACCGCCATCTGCGTTTTAGCGCGCTGTTCCATGGCATTAGCCACCGGATCCATCAGGCAGTAACAGATAAATACGCCCAAGAATGTACCAATCAGCGCCGCTGCCACTTTAATACCGATGACCGCAATCGAACCATCGATAGATTCCATGGTGATGATGATCCCAAGAACGGCGGCACAAATACCAAAGCCTGGCATCGCTTCAGCGGTACGCTGTAAAGAACGTGAAGGCAGCAGAAGCTCTTCTTCCATCGCGCCCAGTTCTTGCTCAAGAATACCTTCCAGTTCGTGTTCGTTGATCTTACCCATCGCCATCAAACGGAAGTTATCCGAGATAAAGGTCACCAGATCTTTATCAAGCAAAATCAGCGGGTATTTCTGGAACAGCGAGCTGCTTTCCGGTACTTCAATATGCTCATCCAGAACTTTCAAACCACCGTCCTGAACCAGTTCTAACAGCTCATATAACAGCATCAGCAGCTGACGCTGGTATTCGTCGGTGTATTCGTTTTTGCGCAGTGCACCACGGAATTGGCGCCACATTTCAACCAGCACATGTTTTGGGTTGGCCAAAACCATGGCCCCTAAACCCGCGCCAAGAATAATAACGATTTCGCCAGGTTGCCAAAAAGAAGCCAAACGCCCACCCGACATAATGAAGCCGCCGAGTACACAGACGAAAATAATAATCAGACCTAATAATTTCTGCATAGTGGTTCCACTTCTAGAAAAAGCTTTTAATTTTTTCTGTAATTTTCTTATTGAGCTGACAGACTCTGGCCTCGGTAAGATCCAGCACCAGTGCTATCTCTTTCAGACTCATTTCATGCTGATAATAGAGGCTCAAGATCAGCTGCTCGCGTTTGTCGAGGCTGGCCAAAGCAACACGCAAGGTATTGCTGACCATCATCTCGTCCTCCAACGGACGGCTATTGAGCGCGGAGCCCACGCCGTCGTTAGAGAGTAAATCATCAAGGCTTTCCAGCGACTTAGCGCAGTCGAGCAACAGATATTCCTGATACTCCTGCGGCGAGATCTCCAGTCGCCCTGCAATTTCTTCATAGCTAGGTTCTTTGCCTAGCTCTCGCGCCAGCTCGCGGATGGCGTCATTCAGTTTGTGGGTCTTCTGTCGTAAGCGGCGCGGGCGCCAGTCTAACTGACGCAGTTCATCTAACACGGCGCCGCGAATTCGGTGAATAGCATAAGCACCGAACTGCTCATCGGGATGTCCGTAACGACGCAAGGACGAGAGCAACCCCATTAGGGCGATCTGTTCCATGTCCTCGCGGTCGAGAACGCTGCTTGTTTGGTAAGACAGCTGTCTTACCACACGTTTTACCAACGGCAGATACGCAGTGAGATACTGCGTTTCTTGCGCCGGAGTCAGCGCTTCATTGGTCATAAAATCCATTATTTCCATTGCTCGTGTTTCTATCGCTTTCTATTGAAAGACCATCTTGCTAATGATGACATCGTGAAACGGCACGCCCGTATTCAGTGCTTTAAACTTCGTCACATACGCCGCCATTAGCTGTTCACGCAGCTCAACCACGTTCATGCCGCGAATATGTGAATATTCCATATCGGATAACAGGCTAACGGTCGCCCCACGGATTGCAGGAACCATCGCCTCGGTACGCGCAGTTTCCTTGCCATCAGACGTGGCGAGCGCCAGTTCTAAAAGTAAATAGCGTTCTTTTTTGTTATCGCTTTTCAGGGTGATAACAACGTTTTTGATTTCGACAAACTCTACGGTGGCCTCACCATCAGCGGAGGAGAACATCTTAGAAATTTTGTCACCCACACCGTTTTCGGGCTGAGCCAGAATGTGATTTCCCATTACGGCCAAAACCGCCGCCAGCACAGCGGCGACTAATGCAATTACCAAACCTAATGAAAATGTTTTTACGGTCATATATGTCTTATTCAGTAGTTCAAATTGTCATGAGGACAGATTCATCCTCGCGGGTTTTCTTCGATGATTCAGTGGCTTCACTGTCCAGCGGTGTACCCGAGAGAATGAAAGGCTGCTGAGCTTCGCCTTGATGCCCATGCCCTGATTGTTGCTGTGAGTTTTGCGAGGAAACTTGAACGTTCACCTGCACAAAGTTCTGGTCAGTCAGACTTTGGCGCAGTTCATTACTGACCTGCTGCAGGGCGCGATAAACCTCGCCTTGGCTGGCATTGATGTGCACCTGCAAACGTCCAGACTCAAATTGAATCGAGATATCGATCTTGCCCATATCCGGCGGATCGAGTCGGATCGTGGCATGTTGAACCTGATTTTTAACCTGAACCTGTAAGCGCTCACCGAGTGAATTTTGTAACTGCTGCGGCCAGCGCTCTTCGCTGGATTCCAGCTTCAGCGGCGCAGTAGTCGCATTAAAATTCTGCACCGTTGAAGCCACGTTATTACCTACGCTTGAAGGCGCAGACGTGGCTAACGACGCATTCAGGAGATCGCTGGGTACAGAGGAATGCTGTTGCATCGCAGGACTAAACGCTTCGTGGGTCTTGGTCATTGCCGATGAGATGGCAATATCAGACGGCGTAGCGTTTAACGCAGCGTTCAGCAATGACGCATTCACCGGCTGAGAAGCGCCTGTCGTCACCGGTTGAGCCGTCGTTTGGCGGCTTAGCATCAGCAATTCAGCAGAAGCGTGTTGCTCACCCTGCGGCGTTGCCGCCTGCTGAGCCGGTGGCTGGTAGGTGTTCAATAGCAGATTCAACATCTGCTGTTGATCTTCCTGCGGCAAGCTCGCCAGATCGTCGGCATCCGCATCGCTATCGGCAGAAGGCAGCGCAGTATCCGCGTTTGTGCCTCCCACAGCAGGACGCAACCCCGTAACACCAGACTGAGCAAGCAAAGAGCCCACCATACTGAGCAGCTCATGACTGAACTGCGCGGTGTTTTCCGGTAATGCGCCACTATTTAGCACTCCACCGACCGCCCCGATCATCGGCGCGGCGCCAGTCGAATCACCGATAGACACGGCAGAAGATGCGTCCATCGCAGTCGGCATTGAGCTAGAAACCAGATCCATCATGCTCATTATTCGCTGTCCTCATCGCCGCCAAAGGTGGCATAAGCGATTGCCCCTTCGCGGTTATTACGGTGCAAAGCCATCTTGTGCTCGAGTTCTGCGCTTTGCTGGCGGCAGATCTCATTCACGCGATGATGAGTATCTTTCAGCATCATCAAGGCCTGCCGCTTTTGCTCGCTCAACGGCTGCCCGCTGAGTGAACTCAGTAACGAAGCGATCTGCTTATCAACATTCCGCACCTGTACCCAATCACGCTGCTGAGTGGCACTCTTCAACGCGTTGGCAAGGAACTGAATCAGCTGAATATCATCCATTCTGCTTACCCATCTCTTCCCAACCTTCACGCAGGTTGTTGAGGATGGCTTCCACTTCATCAATGTATTCAACCGACAGCTTGTGGCTAGCGTCATAAAGACGGTAAACGCAGTAGTCATACAGGTTTGCCAAGCTCAAGGCCAAGTCACCACCCTTTTCGTAATCCAGCGCGCTTGTCAGCGCATTGAGAATATCGATGCACTTATTAATGCTCTGAACTTTACGTTCATAGCGCTTGGCAACAATGTGGCTCTTGGCGCGAACCAGTTCATCCATGAGACCGCTAAACAGCATAAGAACCAGCTGATGAGGGGTCGCGGCGGCGGCCTGAATCGCCAGATCTGAATCCTGATAAAGGCCGTATCCTTCCTGTTGAGTTCCGTACATAAAACCTGCGTTTCCTTAGACTAAGCCAAACATACTCATCGTGTTGTTCATCTGAGACATCACCTGTTGCAACTGGGTAAACTGCTTCAGATAACGGTTATAAGAGTTCTCATAACGGGTGCTAATTTTTTCACTGCGGTCAGTCAGCTGCGTTTCCTGACGATCCAGAGATTCTTGACGGCCCTTAATCACGCCGTTGGTGCTGTTCAGATATTTATCCAGCGACTTATCCATTTTCTTGATAAGGCCGTCATTGCCGTTAAACAGCGCGGTCAGCTGCGTCGGGTTATCTGTCAGCATTTTCTCGAGCTTTTCGCTGTCGAGTTCTAACTTGCCGTCTTTATCCGCGGTGATGCCGAACTTAGTCATGTCCAAACCATCGATATTGGTACGAACCATGTTGTTCAGTTCACGCTCTAACGATGCAATTCCCGCATCACCGGCAAAGGCACCACGATCTTTTCCACCGCTGCCGCTAGCGGTTAATTTGCCAAGTGAATCACGCATCGTGTTATAGGCATCGATGAATGCTTTTACCTGTGTTTCAGTTTCACTGGTGTCGGTGTTGACGTTGATACGCAGTGGCGCATCACCAACCTTCTGTGCCTGATTCAGCTCAACGGTCACGCCGTCAATAACACCGTCTAACTTATTGGTACTGTTAGTAATTTTCAGGCCTGTATCGTTACCACCCAAATAAACGATGGCGTCTTTGGCTTCAGAGATCGTGGTTTTCTTACCTGAATCCATTTCAGCCGGAATATCGCCACTCAGCTTAAGTTCGTTTTCTGCACCGGTTTTATCACTGCTGAGCATCAGCTTAACTTCGCCGTCGGTGCGGATTAGCGATGCGGTGATCGCTGGGCTTTTCTCTGAGCCATCGTTGGTTTTGTTGATGGCTCGAGCCAGATCTGACATGGTCTCTAGACCATCCATCTCGATATCAATAGACTTGCCATTGACCTCAAGCGTGAAGGTGCCCGTCGCGTTGTTGACGGCATCATCGGTCATATCGTCGAACGCCACCTGATGCGAGCCCGCCAGTTGCTCAACGTAAAGGTTGTATGTTCCTTTGGTGGCGTTGGAGTTGGCGGTGACATTGGCAATATTGTCTAAACTGGTGGTGACCTTATTGGTCAGCAGGCCATTATTGGTTTTATTCAGCGCCGTTAATGCGGTGCGGAAATCCGTCATGGCACTTTTCAGCGCTTTTAACGCATCTTGCTGGCCGGTTAACGACGTTTGCTGTTTCTTCAGGGCTGCCTGCAATGCCATAACATCGTAGCTAGCCAACTGCGTTGCCATGGTCTGTGGGTCAATACTCGTAAAATCTGACATGCTGATCCTCCGGACGCGCTGGCGAGTAGAAATGGTTACCTACAGGGTTACCGATAAATCCCCCACAGATAAAGCAAAGTACGTGCCAACTTTTTAGTTAATTTAAATCAATGAGATGGGTGACTACCGGAAGGTGTTTTTCCTGATATTGACGGAAAGAGGAAGTATTCCGGCAGAAATAAAAACACCGCCCAAGAGCGGTGTTTTTTTGCATTATGGTGTCATCGCTGATTAGCCCAGCAGAGACATCACCATGCCTGACATGCTGTTTGACTGCTTCAGCATAGACATGCTGGTTTGTGCCAACATCTGCTGACGCGTCATGGTTGATGCTTCAGAAGCGAAGTCGGCATCGCGGATGTTGCCCAGCGCCAGCTCGGTATTGTCCTGCATGTTTGCTAGGTTCGCAGAGGTATGCCCCAGACGGTTGATGTTCGCACCCAGAGATGAACGCAGAGAACCAACTTCTTTTAGCGCGCCTTCCAAATCAGCGATAGCGCCAGAAGCACTCGTCGCAGAATTCAGTTTCAACGCTCCCAGACCAGTACCAGGGACAGTTGTACCACTTGGGTTAGTGGTTGCTGCTGTACCGATAGTTTTGGTTAAGCCAGACAACTGGCTAGAAACATTAACATTCAGCGTTTCTGCGTTGCTAGAACCGATCTGGAAGTTCAGGCCACCAGTGCTAGCCAGACCTGTAGTACCGCTCAGCAGTTTAGTGCCGCCGTAGCTGGTGTTGCTCATAATGTTGCCCAGCTCAGAGTTCAGCTGATCGAATTCAGACTGCAGGGATGCACGGTCTTCACTTGAGTTAGTGTCGTTCGCTGCCTGAGTGGCTAAGTCTTTCATGCGGTACATGATGTTGCTGACTTCATCGAATGCGCCTTCAGCGGTCTGCAACATAGAAGTTGCATCGGCGATGTTGCGTTTTGCGACGGTCATGCCGTTAGTCTGGCCCTGCAGACGGGAAGCGATCTGCATGCCTGCTGCATCATCTGCCGCAGAGTTGATACGCTTGCCGGTACCCAGTCGTTCCATCGACGTAGACAGCAGGCTGTTAGATTTATTCAGCGCGTTCGTAGAAGCCATGGAAGAGGCATTGGTAAAGATAGATAAAGCCATTGTGTCGTCTCCTTCAGGGAATCCACCTATTTAGATTCCGCATCTCTCGTACTAATAGAAAACGACACACTGACTCTGCGAATTAAATCGAAAACTAAAAAAATTAAACAAAATTTTCATTGGCTAATGGTGACTGCCTGATAGATACAAAAACACCGCCCATAGGCGGTGTTTTCACGAGAGTCATGCGGAATATTAGCCCAGCAGAGACATTACCATGCCTGACATGCTGTTTGACTGCTTCAGCATAGACATGCTGGTCTGTGCCAACATCTGCTGACGCGTCATGGTTGACGCTTCAGACGCGAAGTCCGCATCGCGGATGTTGCCCAGTGCCAGCTCGGTGTTGTCCTGCATGTTTGCCAGGTTCGCAGAGGTGTGGCCCAGACGGTTAATGTTGGCACCCAATGTTGAACGCAGGGAACCAACGTCTTTCAGAGCGCTTTCCAGGCTTGCAATGGCGCCAGAAGCATTAGTCGCAGAATCCAGTTTCAACGCTCCCAGACCAGTACCAGGGACAGTTGCACCACTTGGGTTAGTGGTTGCTGCTGTACCGATAGTTTTGGTTAAGCCAGACAGCTGGCTAGAAACATTAACATTCAGCGTTTCTGCGTTGCTAGAACCGATCTGGAAGTTCAGGCCACCAGTGCTAGCCAAACCAGTACCGCCGCTCAGCAGTTTGGTACCACCGAAGCTAGTGTTATCCATGATGTTGCCCAGCTCAGAGTTCAGCTGATCGAATTCAGACTGCAGGGATGCACGGTCTTCAGTGGAGTTCGTGTCGTTCGCTGCCTGAGTTGCCAGGTCTTTCATGCGGTACATGATGTTGCTCACTTCATCGAATGCGCCTTCAGCGGTCTGCAGCATAGAAGTTGCATCGGCAATGTTACGTTTTGCAACGGTCATGCCGTTAGTCTGGCCCTGCAGACGGGAAGCGATCTGCATGCCTGCTGCGTCATCTGCCGCAGAGTTGATACGCTTGCCGGTACCCAGTCGTTCCATCGATGTGGACAGCAGGCTGTTAGATTTATTCAGCGCGTTCGTAGAAGCCATGGAAGAGGCATTGGTAAAGATAGATAAAGCCATTGTGTCGTCTCCTTCAGGGAATCCACCTATTTAGATTCCGCAATTCTTGTACTAAGAGAGAACGACACGTCGACGATGAGAGTTAAATAGAAAATAAAAAAATCTTCAGTTCGATAATTAGCTAGAAACTTCTTTCTTATATAGAAAAGCTTATTTTAAAAGATGACACCAATCAGCCTTCCTCAACCCAATCGCCATCAAGAATAAATAAACATGATGGTTATATTAATGGCACTCTCTATATACCCACATTAGAGAAAAGGAATTAATAAATTAAAATATTATTAATAGCGACACAAATCAGAAAAATCTTAAGATAAAAGTCTTATTATTTTTACATTATTTTCACTTTGCTTATAATGCATCAGCGTTACCTTATTAGTTAAATTAACCCACAATTAATCACGGTTAACGCATACAAAAAGATCACGCATTTCACAAATGAAATACAAAGGTATCTCAAAGGTACTATGTATTTACCTATAGACATATTTGGTCATAACTCCAGCGTAGAAATAGAGCTACAGGCCTTGCGTGTTGGTATTTGTTCGCGTAAAACAGTGTTCTCGGAAGAGAATCTTCCTAAAAGAGATCGATATTGACCAGACACCTTCCCTCAAAAAGAGGCTGTTTGGAACGCTTTCGGGCATAAGAACACGATGTTCTTCAGTCCCCCACCGCAGCGGGCGGCAATTCATTGACGAATTATAAACGGACTTTTTAACCCAATTTGCGTTAAGAGACGTTCTTTTGATCTCTCTAAAATACAATTATTTTACACATTAATGGTTTAATACTTCTGTAATTAAATGAATAAACGCTACTGTTCTGTTAATGATTGGCTCCTGGACATTTCTTCCGGTTCAATATTGCATTTAAATACCGGCGAAAGAAAAAGACTCGGTGAATACCAATTAAAGCTATTAGATATCCTGACTCAGCATGCGGGAGAAATCCTCTCACGTGAAGAGCTAACCAATATGGTTTGGGAAAGGCGAGTGATAGGAAATAATAGCCTTCCTAATGCCGTGCATGCTTTACGTGTTGCGCTAGAAGATGATGGTAAACAACAAAAAATAATCAAAACCATACCTAAAAAAGGTTATTTACTAGAGTCATCTTATTGCCGCTGTATTGAAACAGAATCATCAAATGAGAATAAGAATATAACAGAGATACCTCCTGAAGGTATTTCTACGAATTCAAACAGCTACAATGAAGAAGAAGCATCGTCTGATGTCGTTAGCGTGGAAACTTCGTCTCTGGGGATCAGTCCTGAACCTGGATATTATCAGGAAGCCTCCCAGCTAAACGAGCCTCAGCCCGCCAGAAAGCATTCATGGTTAGCCTATGCGGTTCTCATGCTGGTCGCCGTACTGGTCAGCGGCGCGATGGGCTATAAGTACCTGACGCTCAATAACAAATCGATCGCTGCCGCTCAGCAGGAAAACAACGTCTACAGCAATATTCGTTTGTATCAGATCGTGCAAGATGGCGACACATCGACATCCAAAGATTCACTTTATATCAAGCTGAAGGACACGCTTTACCAACTCAACCAGCGCTTGAAGACCAAAAACATCTACATGGATGTTTACTATAAGGTCTCTGATCAAGTGCTGAACTATACGTTTTCAGTGGAAACCACCTGTGCCAACCAACAGCTCGCCATGACGATCTACCATTGGCGAACCGATACACGTCAGCTTAGCAACCTGATCTTTCGTGAAACTGTGAGAAAAATAAATGAAATTCCAGCCTGTCAGAGCCAATAAGCTGATATGGATGCTAAGCCTGCTTATTTTGTTAATCGGAATACTCGGCTACACCGCATTATCCGTCGCGACGCCAAGCCTGAAACCAAGGCAAGGCACGGTGCAAATGGGCTTTTATGATCTGATGTCTCAGCAGAAAGAGCTCTATGACTCTCATTTAACCTCAGTGAACGGCACTATTCTTAACACCATCACTAACCCAAACGACACGCGCTTTGTGGTGAAAGGGAAATTTACGGAAACTCACCGCGAATTAGGCAAGGTGTACTATCTCTACTCGCAGATTTATTACAGTACGCCTCAACGACGTCTGATGATCGATGGGCTGATTGATTTTTTACAGAATAATGAAGTGTGGATGATCCCACTGAAACTAGACGGCCAGCCGCTGGTGATAGGGCAAACCGGAATGATATTTTTATATCCTTTGGGGCATTAGTCTATACCCCCCTCCCAGCCAAGAAAAAAGCTAGGGCTAAACCCCCTCCCAGCCTCCCCCTTCGCAGGGGGAGGAGCCGATCGAGGATCAATCCAACATCTCTGAACGATTCCCCCTGCCAAGGGGAGAGTTAGGGTGGGGTCATTGAGATAACACTCTCCCTCCAGCCTCACTTCGCAGGGAGGAGCAGATCGTAGATCAGCCCAACATCACCGAACGATTCCCTCCCCTGCCAAGGGGAGGGTTAGGGTGGGGTCATTGCTGAGATTTTCACCCCAACAAATTCTTCACTGTACCCAAGCGCACATTGGCCTGCGCACTCAATGCCTGATTAAGGCTAGAAAATTGGCTGCTGCTGTTTTGTAGATGCTCACCTAATGCCTGAGAGACAGCCAGCGCCTGCTGCGGCTCATACGGCGTGGCCATTCCCTCAATGCGCGTACGAACACGCTCTTGCTGAAAACGTAATTTTCCACGCTGATGGGTGATTTGCTCCAGCGCGGTTAACACTTCCGTTCCCCGCTCGCGCAAACGCTCTGGCTGCGCTGCAATTTGTTTAAGCACGTCGCCAATCGCGGGCTCAGCCTGTGGTGTGAGCGATGAGAACGTTGAGTTAAAACGCTTTCCCTCACCGCGTACGCTTAAATGCGTACTCACTCGCTCCCAACGCGACTCATCGACGCTAAACGTCACATCACCGGCGCTATCTTGGCGGGCATGCACGCCAAAACGTCCTAATCCTTGATTCAAACGCATCACCGCCTGACGCTCAGAGCCATTTTGCGTGAGTGATACCGCGGCCATTTCTCGTTTGTTGCCACCGAGAGAGAAAACTAACGTCTCAGCATCTCCGCCCTGCAACAGTTTTTCACCCTCTGGCAGCGCAAAATTCACCTGCGTTTTGCCTTCCAACTTCACGTTGAAATGGCGATCAACGGTATTGCCGGAAAGCTGAGCGCGGTTATCCAGCAAGCTTTGCAAACCTTTCGCCTGCTGACGAATGGTATCAGGTCGAGTTTGGCTGTGTGTCGCGGAATGGCGCAGCTGCAAGAGCTGGCTTTCCGTTTGCGATAGAAAACTATCTGCCTGCTGAACCGCCGTTAATTGCTGGTTAAGCTGAACGTTATAGCGCAGCGGGCGCGCTGAAATCAGAGGTGATTCAGGGAAACTAGCCGGTGAAGCTGACGTGGTATCCGTAATGCCACGATTGCGAACCGACTGTGGGGCATCAATACCTCCCCGCGTCAGCGGGGAAGTGGTTGAGGTTTGTAACGAGGAAGTGCTAAGACCAACTTGCATATCAATTACATCATGCTAAAGAGTGAGAGCTGACTAATCATGCTGTAGGTTTTATTCGAAACCTGCATCGAGTTGTAATACAGCTGAAAATTGACCGACGCCGTGGCCATATCTAAACCTGACAAATCTTTAGCGACCATATCATTAGCCGTTTTCACGTCCGTATGCGCATCATCCAACATCGTTAAACGATTTTGACGCCCACCGAGATCGGTAAAGATCGCGGCCACATCGTCTGAAGAATCTTTTACGGCACCCATCAGCGCATTGAGCTCATCCGCATAGTCAGAAGCTGGAATATTCGGATCCTGCATTTTCTCACTGATCGACTTCAGCTTGTTTAATAAATCCAGATCGTTACCACTGCTCGAAAAAGCTCCGCTCAGGTTGGTATTTTCAGTGATGCTCACGCCGTTAGCCACTGCGGTTTCACGCGTACCGTCGTTACCGTGGTATTCATAGCTCTGGGTGGTTTCGTTCCACACTACCGGTTTCTGATCGGTTTTGGTGCCAGAAAACAGATAGCGACCGTCTTCGTTTTTCGAGTTCAGCGTCGCCACCAGAGAATCGAGCATGGAGCCAATCTCTTTGCCAAAGCCGGACATATCTTCGCTGCTGTGAGTATCGTTAGACGCCGCCAACAGTTTGTCATTAAGCGATGTCAGCTGATTGTTCAGCGCCGTCACGTGCGACTCCTGCATCGATAGGTTGCCAGACAAACGCGAGATATTGCTCTGATACTGGGTGATCGCAGACTGTTCACGGTTAAGCTGCACCATACGCGAACTGGCGATGGGATCGTCAGAAGGAACATTGACGCGCTGCAATGTCGACATCTGCTGCATCAGTTTATTCATCTGGGTACCGTTTTTACCCATCTGGTAGGTCATCATATTGGCGTTGTAGAGGCCGCTGACTCGCATGTTAATTCCTTATTATTATCAGAGCAGATTCAGTAAATCGGAGAAGATCTGGTTACCCGCCGCAATCACTTTCATATTTGATTGATAGGCATTCATGTAAACCTGAAGATTAATTGCTTCTTCGTCCTGATCGACCGCGCTGAGGTTGTCACGCTGATTCTGCGCTTCTACATAGACAGATATGGCTGCTTCGGCTTCGGTCTGGTTCTCACGGCTAGCAATACCGATAGAACTAATAATCGCGGCGGCACCTTCGTTGATGCTCATATTGCCCATGCCGCCGATATCCACCTTCTTGTTTTTCAGTTCAATCAGCAAATTCAGGTTATCGCCGTTACCCGTTTCATCATTTTTACCTGAAAGCGCCAGCTCATCGGGTTTGATGTCGGTGATGGTCAGCATGCCTGCTGGATTACTCAAATCGAAATTAAACAGCGGCTTACCCGGCTGACCATTCAGATCGAAACCTTGTCCGAGCTGATCGTTGAACATGGTTGCAATAGATTCCGCCATGCCCTGAACCGATTCCTGCATTTCTTTGAGCGTACCCTGCTCATAATCATTCAGCGCACCAAGCTGACCGCCGGTTGCCGGATTAATCGAGTATTCAGAACCAGCATATTTTAGCGTCAGTAACTGACTGCCATCTGGCTGGGTCGTGGTGGCGAGTTGGCCCGAACTCTGCCCGTTAACCAACGGCTGACCATTCGGCAAAGCGACCGTGTAATTGCCTTTCGCGTCTTCGCTGACTTTCACGTCAACCATGCTGCTCATCTGTTTCACCAGCTCATCACGCTGATCGCGCAGCACGTTGGTGTTACCGCCGGTGGCTTCAAGCTCAGCAATTTTCTGGTTATAACCTGCAATGTTCGAGCTAAGCGTATTCACGCTGTCTACCGTGGCATTACGCTGACTATTGATTGACGTCTTCTGGCTAGTAATAAAATTATTAATGTTATTAAAACGCGTCGCCATCGACTGCGCTTCGTTGATTAATTGCTGACGCAGCGCAGGAGAATCGGGCTCGGTGGTGAGCTCATTAAGCGAAGCAAAAAGTTTATCGATACCGTTGCCCAAACTGGTGGTATCCGTGCCAATCACCGACTCCAGCGCACCAATATACTTCTGCCCAGAATCATAATAGTTAGCTTTGCTGTTGGTGCCCCATACCTGACTGGTCAAATACTGATCCGAGATGCGGCGAATACTGTCAACCTGAACACCGTTACCCGCAGACAGCCCCACGGAGCCCATCGGCCCTACGGCACTTTGCAAAATACCTTGGCGGCTATAGCCCGGCGTTAAGGCATTCTGAACGTTCATACCAACGGTATTCATACCTAACTTGGCGGCTTGAATGCCGCTGTAAGCGTTACTGATTAAACTCATAATGATTCCTGTCCGCGGCTAAGTACTGGGATAACGGGCGTTTCAAGCTCTACGGGCTCTGGCGCTTCTACAGAATCAGAAGCGACATTTTCGCCCTCAATCTTAAGTGCGCGTTCCATTCCCTTAACCTGAGGATCAAGCTGGTTAATCAGCATGGTGGCGATTCCGCTACTGCGCTGTGAAGCCAGCTGCGAGGCCAGTTTGTCATCATAAAAATCACGCATCATGCGCTGCTGCTTGCTGTTGAACGGATCATCATCCGCCGCTAACGCATCCGACGCTTTGCGCATCTGCTGCATCATCGAACGCAGGAACATTGCTTCGAACTGCTCGGCGGCCTGATCTAAATTCTGTGCTTTCAGCGTGCCAGTGAAATCTCCCGGCAGCACGGTACTTTGGCGATTAATGGCATCAATCATGGTTTTTTTCCTTAAATAACCACGAGTTCAGCGTCTAACGCGCCTGCTTCGTGTAATGCCTGCAAGATAGCCATGGTGTCATCCGGCGCGGCGCCTAAGCTATTGATGGTGTTTACGATGCTACGCAGGCTGGTGCCTGCGGCAACGGTCACCATCTGGCCTTGGCCTCGGTTCACATCAATATCGCTTTGTGGTGTAGTGACCGTCTCACCGTTGCTGAAGGCATTAGGTTGGCTTACGTTGCGGCTTTCGCGAATGCTGACGGTTAAATTACCGTGAGAAACAGCGGCAGCCCGCACCACAACGCCGTCGCCAATCACTACCGTTCCTGTTCGTGCGTTAAACACCACGCGAGGCGGCTGTTTACCGGCGTTAATCTGCACGTCTTCCAGCATCGACATAAAGGCTACGCGAGCGCCTGCGTCCTGCGGCGCTCGCACCACGACGTTGGTCGCACTTTGCGCCGTGGCAGTATTCGCACCAAAGGCCTGATTCAGCGCCACGGCAACGTTGTTTGCCGTTTTAAAGCTTGGACGTTTCAGGTTCAACGTAACCAGATTACTCACCTGAAAATCGCTAGGAATTTCACGCTCAATCGACGCCCCGTTCGGTACGCGTCCAACGGTTGGCGTGTTCATGGTGATACTGGAACCGCTATCGCCTTCGGCTTTAAAACCGCCGACCACCACGTTCCCCTGTGCCAATGCATAAACTTCGCCATCGGCACCGCGCAGTTGAGTCAGCAGCAACGTACCGCCGCGCAAGCTTTTGGCATCACCGATAGAGGAAACGGTGATATCAACAGACTGCCCGCGTGCATACATCGGAGGCAGCGTGGCGCTAATTGCCACCGCCGCCACGTTTTTCACTTTAGGGTCAATCTTGGCCGGTAGCTGTACGCCAAACTGACGCAGCATATTGGTGACCGATTGGCTGGTGAACTTCACCTGATTTTTGTCACCGGTGCCGTCTAAACCCACCACCAAACTGTAACCAATCAGTTGGTTACCACGAACGCCTTGCACATCCACCAGCGAGCCTAATGGCTGCGCCAATGACATTGAACTCCACAGGAGGGCGACAACCAGCGTAAGGAATCTGCACATGTTGAACATCTCCTGAATTAAATAGGGAACAGCGGATGGTTAAAGATCCGCGTCAGCCAACCGGCTGAGTTGGAGTCACTTAACGCACCACGGCCTGCATACGAGATACGCGCGTTCGCAATGCGCTGCGACGAAATGGTGTTATCACGCTCGATATCATCGGTTCGAACCAATCCGGTGACGCGCATATATTCATCGCCCTGATTGAGGGTCAGCCACTTCTCGCCGCGCACCACTAAAACCCCGTTAGCCAAGATTTTATGTACCGCCACGGTGATAGAACCGCGCAGCATATTTTGCTGAGCGGAAGAGGCATTGCCGTTAAAGGAGCGATCCGCACCGATAGAGCCACTCAGCTTATCTACTGAGTGGCCAAAGGCTTCCGGTGCGGCAATAGACGCATCATTCTTCTTGCCGAAGTTGGTGCGCGCCTGTTTGCTAGACTGCGTAGACTCATCAAGTCGTACCGTCAGAATATCGCCCACGCGGTATGCACGGCGATCCTGGGTCAGAGACCAGTTGTAACCGGCGTTGTATAGCCCGCCACCCTGCACTGCAACCGGCTGCTGCAGTATTTCCTCTGGCGGCGCATAGGCCGCATCATCCTTGTGAACAAGCAGCGCAGGGCTTTCACAACCCGCTAGCGCCATCAACAGGACACACATCAACATCTGCTTTTTCATAACGTTCTTCGCTTTACTCTTTCACCAAGCCGCCGTTACAGCGACTGAGTGACAAACTTCAACATATCATCTGCAGCCGAAACCATTTTCGCGTTCATTTCGTAGGCGCGCTGAACGGTGATCATGTCGACCATCTCTTCAACAACCTGTACGTTTGAACCTTCCAATGTTCCCTGCTCCAACTGTCCAAGGGCATCTTCACCCGGTACGCCTTCTACGGCTTCGCCACTGGCCGCCGTTTCGCGGTAAAGATTGCCGCCTACCGCTTCTAAACCGGCCGGATTAACAAAATTCACCAGCGTGATTTGCCCAAGCTCTACCGGATCGGCCTCGCCGCCCACGGTTGCAGACACGGTGCCGTCTTTCGCAATCGACAGCTCTTTGGTGTTAGCCGGAAGCTCAATCGCAGGCACTAACGGTAAACCAGCGGCGTTAGTCACCACGCCGTCGGCGTTAACCTGTAGGTTGCCCGCACGCGTGTAGGCAATATCACCGTCTGGCGTTTCTACTTGGAAGAAGCCTTGGCCCGTAATCGCCACGTCCATCTGCTGCTTGGTGATCTGCATGCTGCCCACGGAGAACTCTTTTTGAGTCCCCACGATTTTCACACCGGTACCGTACTGAATGCCGGTTGGAGCCACGTTGTTCTGATCAAGCTGCGCGCCTGGAGCTCGCTGAGTTTGGTAGAACAGATCGTCAAACATCACGCGGTCGCGTTTAAACCCAGTGGTATTCACGTTCGCCAAGTTATTGGAAATGGCGCTCATTTTGGCGTCTTGCGCTGCAAGGCCGGTTTTGCTGATCCATAAAGCTGGATTCATGATTTATTCCTTAATTTAGCTGCCACGGATCAGTCGATTACCGGCCGTCGCCAAATCTTCTGCGGCTTTCATCATCTTGATTTGGGCTTCAAACTGGCGGTTCAGCGCAATGCTGGAAACCATTTCGCTAATCGCTGAAATATTGCTGCTTTCCAGATGTCCGGCAGCGATTTCAACGGCATCGCTGCGTGGGTTATTCCGCGTGGTGCTCACCAACAAACCGTCCGCGTCTTTTGAAAGCTGATCCGCAGGAATATCCACCAGTTTGATGCGATCGACATCCATGGCAGCATTGACGTCACCATCTTGCGGAACAATCGTAATGGTGCCGTCATCGCCAATGGAAAGATCGGAAAACGGCGGTAATACCACCGGGCCGGTTTCACCAATCACGGGGCGGCCGTTAATGGTTAAATCGCCTTCAGGGCTGACATCCATCTGACCGTTGCGGGTGTAAACCTCGCGGTTGCCGTTACCCACGGCAATCAGGCCATTGCCTTTAATGGCTATATCCAGCTCACGTCCGGTATCTCTCACCGCACCCGGCGTCATATCCACCCCGCTGTTTTGCTCCTGCACCAGATAGCGCGAGTCATAGCCCGACCCCGCCACCTGCTGTGATAAAGCGCTTTCTAAGTCACCACGAAATCCGCTGGTGTTCACGTTCGCCAGATTATTCGAATGAATCTGCTGCTGTGACAGGCTGCGGTTAGCGCCGCTAACGGCGGTATAAATTAAGTGATCCATTAGACCCCGACATCATGCTGTCATTGGTGCTGATAACTTTAGTGTTAGCCTGATAGTTACGCTGCGCGGTCATCAACCCTACCAGCTCGGCGGTTAAGTCGACGTTAGATTCTTCCAATGCACCCGCTTTAATAGAACCCAACAGGCCTGAACCTGGTGCGCCGGTCAGCGGTGTACCCGATGCAGAAGTTTGCGCCCACGTAGTACCATCTTGTGAAGCCAGTCCATCTGGGTTGGTAAAGTTGGCCAAAATCAGCTGGCCTTGCAGCATGCGTTCGCCATTTGAGAAGGTGGCATAAACAAAGCCTTCTTCATCAATCTGCTGACCCGTTTTTTCACCAGAGGCGTAGCCATCACCTTTGTTTTTGGTTACGGAGAAATCAGAACCAAATTGGGTCGTTCCCGCGTAGTTCAGCTCAAGGTTCAGATCTTCAGCGCCAGGTATAGACAGTGAAATATCAACGGCTCCATTGGGTACTTCCATCACGCCCTGAGCGCTAAAGGAAATCGTCTGGGTAGCCCCTTTCGTTGGGTCAGTCGCATCGGGAACAGGCTCACCATCCATGTAGTAATGGCTGGTCCAAGTGTTATCTGCGTTCTTCACAAAATACTGCGATAACGTGTGCTCACGGCCCAAAGAGTCATAAACCTGCGTGGTGTAGGTATTGTTATATGAAGAGCTGTCTTTCGGATCTAACGGCGTGACCTTAGGTACTTCGGCGTTAGCATCCAAGTTAGCCGTGAACTCCAGCCCGTTGGTGGCTTTGGCGGGAATCGCACCGCTGCTAATATTCAGATTACCCACGTTACCCACCTGCAATACGCCGTTGGCATCAACCGGATAACCTTGCAAATTCATACCCTGACGATTGACCAGATTCCCGTTGGTATCTGTACCGAAATACCCTGCGCGGGTATAGGCTTCAGTACCTGCGCTATCACGCACCACGAAGAAACCGTTACCTGAGATCGCTAGATCCAGCGCGCTTGAAGAGGCCATGATATTACCGCCACGGGTAATACTTTGCGTGATACCACTCACGCCCACGCCCAGCGGCTGGGACTGTGCGTACAGCGCAGAGAACTCCGCACGGCCCGACTTGAAGCCCACGGTGCCGGAGTTAGCAATGTTGTTACTGATAGCGCTAAGCTGCTGAGTGATGGCGTTCAAGCCCGAAGTTGCGATACTAAAGCTCATAAAATCTTTCCTGATCTAAATTGGGTTAGTGTTCGAAAGTGTTCCGTTTTCGAAATTACGCTTTGCGAGTGTCGGTATTATTGGATGGGCTATTCATCCCAAACTGGCTGATGTAGTTATAAGGAACCTCACCCAGCCCAGCGATATTCAGCATGGTGGCACTGCCATCCAATGGAATACGCACATTGTTAACCACGCCACCCACTTCAATTGGAACCGACTCTTCACCGGTATCCGTCACCACGCTTAGCGTGTACTTGCCTTCGGCAAGGCCCAGCTCTTTCGGGTCAATTTTAAAATCAACCTGTCCGGCTTCCTGCTGGCCTAGCTCAATTTTGTGCTCGGTACCGGCTTCATCTTTGACGTACACCGTCACCACGCCTGCGGCGTGATCCAGTGACAGACGACCGTCGATGACCGTACTGCCGTCAGTTTCGATTTTGTCGGTCTGAACCATCACCTTCTGCCCTACTAAGTTGCCGGTAGACAGGGTTTGCAGGTTATCCATCAACACCGCATTGTTTTGCATCAGCGCAGACATGGACTCCATCGACTGCACCTGAGACAGCTGCGCCAATTGGCTAACGTATTCGGTACCATCGGTTGGGTTCAGCGGATCCTGGTTTTGGATCTGCGCAACCAATAGCGTCATAAACAGGTTGTTCATGCTCGCGGCGCTGTTATCGTTACTGGCAACACGGCTGTTATTGCTAGTTGTATCCGTATAACTCTGCGCGTCATTGACGTTCATGCTTAAGCTTCTCCAAGTCTCAGCAGGCTCTGCTGCATACTTTTCACACTGTTAAGAACTTCGACGTTAGTTTCGAAGCTACGGGATGCCGACATCATGTCCGCCATCTCTTCCACGACGTTGATGTCAGGATAAAAGACGCAACCCTGATCGTTGGCCATGGGATGATTCGGTTCATAGCGCTGCACTGCGTTACCGGTTTCAACTACGTCCATGATTTGGACACGAGCGCCGGCCAAGGCTTTGTTGTCCATCAGCTCGCTGTTCTGATACACCGCGGCAAACACTGGGCGGCGAGCTTTATACACGGCCCCCTCGTTGTCCGCTGGCGACTCCGCGTTCGCCAGATTACTGGCGATGGTGTTCAGGCGAACGGTTTGCGCCGTCATTGCTGAACCCGAAACGCGATAAATATCCGTAAATGCCATTGTCCGTTGTTACCTAAATCAATTACTTACCGTCAATTGCCTTTTTAAGACCCACAAACTTCATGTTTAAAAACGCTAAGCTGGTTTGGTAATCCAGCGCGTTTTTCGAGAACTCAGCCTGCTCAACGTCCAGAGCAACCGTGTTGCCATCGCTAGCGGGCTGATAAGGCACGCGATATTTGAGTTCTGCCGAGTTATTCGTCGAAAAGTTCAAACTCGAACGTTGCATCTCAGCGGCAAAATCAATATCTTTAGCCTGAAAGTTTGGGGTGTCGACGTTAGCTAAGTTCGCCGATAACAGCTCTGCTCGGGAAAGTCGAAGCTGTACCGCCTGTGGATGAACACCTAATGCCTTGTCAAAACTTAAGCCCACTGAAACTTCCTCTCATCACGTCGTTGTAAAATGTTGTTTCTCTGTCATTTACTGCTGTCCGCTACTGATATAGCAATTACCATGCCAGAGTTATAACAATATGATTTTTAAACAAGTTACGTCTAAAATTAGCCATCCTAGGAAACGTTCTTTCCTTCCGCAGCATGCCCTTGTCCGAGCTCTCGTGGTTTTCGGGCTGTGTACCCTTCCGCTCGCCTCAGGCTGGGCGATGAAAGAAACCTCCAAGCCCAGCACATCTAGCGCTCGCAAGCAGATTTATGCCCTCGCGGTAGAAGTGGCCACGGCCGATATCAATCGCGAGGCCAAACGTAAAAATTGGAAAGATTTCAACGCGAAAATGAACGTGTTTATTCCGTCGGAGGTCAGCAGCTATCGGGTTTGTTCCCAGCCATTGCAGGCCGCGCTGCCGACCGGAGATACACGCGATCTGAGCCGTCTGCGTTATGACATTCGCTGTGAAGATGCCAACGGGTGGGAGGTCGATGTAACCGTGAAGCCGGATATCTATCTGCCGGTCATTGTGGCGAAGAACACCCTTGAGCGCGGTGCGGTCATTTCCCCTTCTGACATCGAGTTAAAAAAACGCAATATCTCCAGCAGCCGCGCGGGGGTTATCACCAATCCTGATGAAGTCGTGGGATTAACCGTGAAACGCCGTATTCGCGATTTACAGCCTATTAGTCCAGCCCAGCTCGATCAGCCCATCATGGTCGATCGCGGCCAGCGCGTCGTGATGATTGCCGAACAAGACGGCATCGAGGCTCGCACCATGGGCGAAGCAATGAAAAAGGGTCGTAAAGGCGACATGATCAAAGTGAAAAACGAAAGCAGCCAGCGCGTGGTCAGCGCCGTTGTCGACAATATGGGCGTTGTACGAATGCTTTACGCACCGGGTCAGTAAAGTTTTTGCACGGATAATTAAGTTTTGCCGTTGGCTGGTCGCTATAGTTGGGTATGGAAGGAAGACTTCCGCCTCTAGTCGATAATCTAAATCGATAAGCTAGTGGTTAACCTTGCGCAGCCAGACAGAAAATGACCAACGGGATGCCCGTTTCGGAGAGATGCAATGAAAGTAACTTCAACCCAGTACAACCTGACTCAGGCCGTCAACAATACTGCAAACACGAAGAGTGCCAATGCAGAGTCTGCGACCCCCTTACGTGCTCAGGCCACCACACCGGTTGATCCCGTGCTGGGTGAAGCTCAGGGGCAACTTGCGGCCATGCCGGAAGTGGATATGGATCGCGTTAACGCGATGAAAGACGCCATCAGTGCCGGCAAAATTGACATCAATCTGGACGAACTCACGCTCGCCATAGAGAAATATTACAAAGGATAGAAAGGAAATATGACTACGCCTGCGCAAAAGGTTAATACGCTAATTCAAGATATCGTCAGCGATCGAAAGATCTATATTGAGCTTATCGGCCAGCTCGAAAAACAGCGCGCATACATCATTGCGCGCAACGCCGACGATCTCAGCACGCTCAACCATGAGCTGGTCGAAAACTACCAGCGTCTGACAGAAAGCGCGCAAAAACGGCATGACATTTTACAGTCTCTGGGCGTTGCCGGAGGACGTAAAGGCATCACCGATCTCTTTGCTCGCCTGCCTGAACAGCATCAGCCGAAGGTTAATGCACTGTGGGCAGACCTTGAGCAACAGGCCAGACGCTGTAAAGAGATCAATGAACGCAACGGCGTGATGCTGCACATGCAACAGGAAATTGTGAATAACCTGATTAACGTCGCCCAGCCAGAAGCTTATTTGTATCAGGAAGGGTGAGAGCACCTATAGTGAAAACTATCATCACATTTGGCACTTTTGATATCTTCCATGTCGGCCACCTTGCGATATTACAGCGAGCAAAAGCGCTGGGTGACCGGCTTGTTGTAGGTGTTTCATCCGACCGCTTGAATCTACAAAAGAAACAGCGTAATCCCATCTATTCTGAGTCCGAAAGGATAGCTATCCTTCGTAATATTAAAGATGTTGATGACGTTTTTCTTGAAGAGTCATTGGAGGAAAAGGCTGAATACATCCAGAACTATCGAGCCGATATATTAGCAATGGGTGATGATTGGGAAGGACACTTCGATCATTTTCGCGATATTTGTGAAGTCGTTTACTTCCCACGTACACCGTCTATTTCAACCACAGAAATTATTGAAATTGTTCGATCTGTAAGGCGCTAAGCAGCCCTAGAAATAGCGACGAGAAACATAAACTCGCCGCTCTATTTCCTATCATCCAGCTATCTTGACTGTGTAACTACACGAGAGTTCTTCTCTGCAATTCGCTCATCCAAGCGGGCGCGTAAATCGCAATAATTCTCTTGGATAACACGATGACAGTTTTCCCCTAAAAACCGAGTTATATGGGGATGCGGTCCACCTAGACGACCTTTACCCAAGCGCTCAACATTTAAACGTTTTTCACCAGCTTCTGATTCAACAAATAGGGATAAAAGATCAAACTGATTAGCAGTATCAGCCTGCCAAGCAAACATTTGATACCCCCCATTGGAATACAACAGATGAAAGAAATCTGACGTTATAGAATAGCCTTTATGCAGTGGACTTTCTGATGAAGACTCAGGCTGCTGACTAAATAAATTACGGCTAAAGCAATATTTTCTTTGCCCGGACAAAGCTGAATACGAGGGAGTTTGGGGAGTATCTAAATAAGGCAGGCCTATGAGGTCAAGCGTAGTTTGCTTCAAATCTGTCAAGCTCACAAGATGGTTAATATCTTGATTTACGCGGCTAGGATCAAATATGAATGCAGGTGTATGGACTAGAGAGGTATAAGGCTCAATTGAGTGGGCAAAACCACCGTTATAACCATGATTCCAAAAATCATCTCCATGGTCACCAAACCCAACAATGATCGTATTCTCCAACTGCTGATGCTTTATTAGCAACTGAAGGATATGGCCAATTGTGTTATCCATACTTTTATAACCAAGTTGCCAGTTTTCAAAACTATGCTGCCCACTGCGTTTAATCGCATCGGCATAGCAGAGATGGCTACTCAAATTCCAACAATAGAGAGCAAATGGCTGTGTTTTATCTGCCACGATCTCCTCTGCCTCAGCCAACATTTCTATTGATGAGTCGTGCCAGTGAAATGACTGACTGCGACTCCACACAGAATCCACACTAGCCCAACTTTTAGGATAACCAATACCTTGGGTCTGATAGCCAAACATCTGTAGCTGATCAAATAGTGTATCGCTTGTACGATTAACGGAAATCCCTTCCTCTAAAGCAAAGTTGTGCTCTAAAACATCATCATCGCCATGGACCAAATCACTCAGTGCCATAATTGATGATGTAGCCGTAGATATAAAATTATTCATCCGTAATGATCGGCTATATATGGAGTTCAAGCATGGGAACCATTGGCGATGCCCGTAAATTGCATGATTAAGACTTTCCAAATGAATATAAACAAGGTTTTTTTTCATAATTTATTCCTTTAGTAATAGCTCAATCATGCTGTTGTCAAATGTAGGGATACCTAATGCACTAGCAACTTCTTTGCGCTCAGAAAAACTGTCATCAATAAATATAGATTTATCAGCAGAAATGAAATCTGATTTCCTCTCTCCATTTGTCAGGTGGATGATTTCATCAAAAATCACATTTAATCTAAGCTGAAGCAATAAATGGTGAATATCTCCGCGATGCCTAGTGATTAAATATATTCTTTTACCCTCATTACGACATTGGTATAACAATGTAATTAATGGCAAACACACCTTGCCACGGAGGTACAAAGTATCATCAAAATCCACATAAATATTGTTATACTCAAGATTGTATTTATATCTATTACTCAAACCACGACTAACGCTAACCTCACCAGAAAGTATCGATATATGGAAATCTTGATTTAGATGCTCATAAAGCGATAGCAATGGAAAATTAACTCCGCGCACTCGGTTTAATGACATGGTTCCAGCAACTCTAGGGGCAACCTCAAGCAAGGTAAGAACACCATCAGCACTATATTTCATCTGAAAAAACCATGCGCCATAGAGCCCTAGTCTATTACCAATACACTCTGCTATGGCTTGAATATTTTTAATTGAGACCGTAGAAGAACTCATAGCAATACCACTACGGATCCGTCCTCGCTGGCGTGCCTGAGAAAAAAGCAAACCTCGCTTACGATCAGAAAAACAGTCAACTGTAAATTCATCACCAGGTAAGTATTCACATATAATCGCATCAGGTGTAATGCGTAATACGTGTTCTAAATCCTGATAATTATCTACGCGTACAGCACCTTGCGCACCTTGACCACGGTCAGGCTTAACAAATACTGGCCAGCTTGGAATTTTTGATTCGCTATAGACATTTGGGACAGAAATTAAACCGGCTAATGCCAAATATGTCGATCGTTTAGAGCGTGTAATACGGCATGTCTCCACACTAGGAGCAATAACAGCCGCACTAAATTCTTTTCGATTTTCAACCAATGCTAATAATACGTCATCATGGGCTGGATAAATAAAATCAATTTTATTACTTTTGATAAAGTCAGATAACTCGGCGATCCATCCCTCTTGCTCAACCATCGGCAAATAGGCATACTCATAATCATAAAACTGAGCATGATTGTCATAATTAGCTCCGGCTAAAAAGAGTGTGACATCCTTACACCAACGGAGCGATGACCATATTTCACGCCCAATTTCTGTACCCGCAGGGAAAATTAATACATTCATTGAATAGAAACCAATTCAATCACACGCCAAATTTCATCATCAGTAAGATCTGGATATATAGGTAAACAGATAACCTCGTTAGCTAATCGATTTGCTACCGGAAGGTTATGGCGATTTGAGCTTGAATAACCTTGATACATCGCTAACTCTGAAATCAATGGGTAGAAATATCTGCGTGCTAAAATATTATTTTGCTTTAGCTTTTCACAGAGTTTATCTCGACTCAAAGGGTAGTCTTTCTCAATAAAAATTGGAAAATAACTACAATTATGCCGTATCTCACCCCACTCAGGGGCCAGTCTTATACCTTTAATATTCGATAAATTCTCTCGATATATTTTATCAAGATACTGACGACGCCGAATACCTTCATCAATATGCTGCAACTGTAGTAACCCAAAAGCAGCCTGTATTTCATTCATCTTGCCATTTAAACCCGGTGCAACAACGGTCACTTCATCAGCAAAACCAAAATTTTTAAGAAAATCGATTCTTTTTTTTGTTTTGGCATCAGGGCTAATAATTGCTCCACCTTCAAACGTATTAAAAACTTTAGTTGCATGAAAACTTAAAACTGACAGATCGCCATGACGCAAAATTGATCCACCAATATCCTCTACAGCAAAGGCATGTGCTGCATCGTAAATAGTTCGCAAACCATATATGTCAGCAATATTGGCTATCGATTCGGTGTTACATGCTCTTCCGTAAACATGTACGGGCATAATTGCACTCGTATTTGGCGATATTGCCTGTTCAATCAAATTAGGGTTCAAATTGCAGCTGTCAGGTTCAATATCAACAAAAACCGGCTGTAAATGATTCCATAAAAGGCTATGAGTCGTTGCCACAAATGAATAGGGCGTGGTAATAACCTCTCCCTTAATTCTTAGTGTTTGCATCGCTACGATAAGCGCAATAGTCGCATTCGAAAATAGCGATATATATGGGATACCTAAATACTCGGCTAATAATGCCTCTAGCTTCTGATGAAATGGTCCATTATTTGTTAAATTCTTAGTTTGCCAAATCTCTTCAAGCATAGGCATAAATTCAGCCAGTGGTGGCATTGACGGCTTAGTCACCGTCAGTAAAGAGAGATCCTTTGAAGAGGAATCAGACATATTAATATCCCTTCAATTTCTCAAGAGCACTTTGATAACAAGGCTGTGTTTGAAACTCTTTAATTCGTGATTCCATATCCTGTATTAATATTTCCAACTCTATTGGCGTATTTAACACTTGGCTTGCGATACCATATAAAATAGGAAGCACGCTAAGGCGTTCATCGCAATAGCTTATAGATAACAATAAATGTTTTTTCATTAAAGCTATTTCATTGTTCTCTAAAAATATGCAAAAGAGTAAATAATGTAGTAGTGAATCATTTGGTCGCTCAAGCAGTAACTCATTAATACTTTCATGCGTGGGTTTTTCATGATTAGCATAGTGCTTCCAACGCAGCGCCATTGCATCTGGCCACTCCGGCTCATCACACCAAGACTCTAATATCATCATTCTATTACGATACATTAAGGTATTTTTGTCTTGTCGATACCATGTGTTATTATCATGCCGACGATAATAAGCGACCGTCCGAGGATCACAAACAAACGGTCCAATTTTTGCTAACCGCAAAAACATATCCCAGTCTTCCTGCACCAAGTCTGGATGGGAACGCTCTAGCTCTACATAAGACGAACGGCGAATTAGCGAGCCAATATATAAGCCACAATTACCATTCACTAACAGACGTGAAAAAGCATCTCCATTAATAAAAAAATTTGGGTATGGAGCCAATTTCCCATCAGACGTCAGAACCTCAATGCCGCCGTAGCAGAGTGTACAGTCAGGATTAGCTTCTAGCAGGCCTACCTGACGCTCTATTTTTTCTGGCAAAATCAAATCATCTGAATCAACAACAGCAATATATTTTCCACTAGCACAGTTCATGGCCTGGATAATTGGCTTCTCACCTTGCTTGATCTTGTCTGTATAATAATTATCTTTACGCTCTATGAATTTTAACCCATGTTCTATTTGATATTTTTTAATTATTTTTTGAGAGCCATCGGTAGAGGCATCATCAACAACAATGACTTCAATATTTTTCCAAGTCTGCGCATAGATGCTATCTAAAGCAGAGCCGATAAACTTAGCGTGGTTAAAACTTGTGACAATTACGCTAACTAATGGCGTATTCATAAAAAAGAACATCTCCTTCACAGACTTCAAAATAGGTTATAGACTCAGATAGATATTTTCTTATAACATTGAAAACAACAAACGTTAATGAGGGAACAATTTCTGTCGTAAACTAAGTAAATACAAATTAGTCTGTCTATTATTTATCGCTAGATCGCAAATAACCTTAGCCGCACGCACTCCCGCTAACCCATCCTGAAACTCATCACAATAATATTTTTGATAATGCGCAATTTCATCATCAGCACGGTGATATTTAACTTCTGATTTTAAAACATGAAGCAGAGATTCTAGATCGCCCGCTGTATGCAAATAGTCACGAGCCTTTTGCTCAGCGCTATCCAGCGTTGTCAGTGTTTGATTATTTCTAATCATCTTTTTCATTCCGCTCCATTCCAGCAGGCATGTTTTCTTGCCAGCCTGAATGGAGTCAAAAATGAATCCACTGTTATCAGTTAAGACAATATCAGCTGCTGCTAAAAGGCAAAATGTAGGAACACCATCAACCAAATAATCACTCAAATAGCGCTGAGCCAAGGCTAATGCAGCGCTATCAGACTGTCGGAAACGTGTTCCATGATGGAGCTTAACAATAAGGTTCACATCATCTGTTAGAGAAGCCAGTTTTTCTGCCCAGTGAGAGACGGAACTTAAATCACCATAGGTTGGTGCATATAGCACCGTTGGGCGAGACTTATCGCCCTGTAATGCCTCAACTAGCACCGAGTCATACTTATGATGATACCAATCATCAAACTTAGGATTTCCCACCACAACAGCCGTATCGAAAATGTTTAGACGCTCTTGAGAATAGCGCCCATAGCATAAAATAGAGTCATAAAACGTATTCCACCACGCATGTCCCCATACATCTTTGGCTAAACCATACATCGCTCTAACGTGAAACTGTGCCCGTCCATGTAAGATTGGAGAATAATATGGGCTAACCATGCAGGTCACCGCTAGCCCTTCTTTATGCATCTTACTGATTCGCAGCAAGCCGAGATTTTTATGCTGAGGAAGCGTTTTAATATAGGTGGTCATGTCATTGAGGAAGCTTTCCTCCATCAGGTCATTGATCACCAGATAACAAACATTGTTACTCTCTAACAAAGCCAAAATAATGTTTTTATAAACATCATAGTGAAAAGCTGTTTCCATAAAAAAACCGATGGATATAGGCGCTGTTTTTTTTGTCATTTGTCCTTCCTCAATACCAACTAGCGCACTGGATTAAATAAGCGCCAAACCCGTCAGCAAACTGTAATCCGCAGTATGATCGGCATTGAACTGGGCTGTTTCCGTTGTCTGCCATGCAAAATAGGCGCTGAACAGCGTCACCACGTTTTCTTCGGTTAATTGCTCGTTATCGGTTAACCACATCGCGCACAGCATTTTCAGGCGGAAGAAATGGCGCACCAGTGCCAAGAATGATTCGCCATAGTTCTTGGCATCGATGCCAGGGAACACGTGGTGATATAGGCTATACAGCAGCGCATTGCGCAGAATATGCGGCTGTTCTGTAAAGAGAGTTTGGGTCTGCCAAGCGGCCTCCAACTCCTGCAAGCGTTCTGCTAAGCGTGCCGGTTGCATAATGCTTAGCTCACTGAGTTTCAGCATCATCGGCATTTTTTGCGGTAAAGGCAGGTTCAGATTCAAACGCAGCGCGCCCATTCCTTGCAGCGCCTCAAGTCGGCTCTCAACAATCGGCGGCAACATCCCCAGTTGCTGCTGGAGCACATTTTGATCGGCCAGCAACATCAGCTGTTCACCCATGGAAGCAATCTGCTCACAGGACTCATCGCCTTGCTCTGACAGAGTTTGCGCCTTGCTCAGCAGCACGCCGATGGCATACAGGCTGCACTCCAAATTCATGGCACGCTGAATGGTTAAATTGATGCACTGCTGGTTCACCTGCTCCAGCCACGGGCTGAGAGCCTCTTTCGCCATAGCCTGTGTTTGAACCGGATGTAGCACAAAAGCCTCAGGGTTGAGCAATGTCTCACGCACCGCGCTTTCACAGCCCAGCATCAGGCTTTCACGCTCTTGATTCTGGAAGCGTTGAGTGACTCGCGGATATTCGCCCTGCTCGGCTTTACACTTAGGGCAGTTGCACGTTTCCTGAAGAGCCACAAAACGAGCCACATATTCAGGCTGATAACTTTCAATCAGTTGCATTTCAATCTTCTCCAGAACAGCGCGCTTACGCGCTGCTCTTTACTTAGGTTTTCTAAAGAACCAGTGAGTGCAGTCAATTTCTTTATCCTGCAAGTAATCCCAATCACGGTTCAGGTAAGCGAAGCTGGGGTGAAATGCCAGCCAGCAATGTTGTTGCATCAGCTCTTTCCAGCGCATATCCATGCGTGCGGCTTTGGGTTCAGCACCCGCTTGCAACGAGGTTAAACATTCACGGTAGTGGGTCAGTAATATATTGAAATAGCTGCTATTAACGGCATACGCGCAGCCACAAAGCGCGTCATAAACTCGGCCAACCGACGGCAAGCTTTCCATCAGGTGCATCTCAAAATGCTTAGCGCCTAACAGCACGACGTTCCATTCGATATTGGGCAACGCTTTGAGCAAACCGTTGACGTTGGTGACCGTGTTTTCTTTTTTCACAAACTGGATATCGGCATCCAAAATCAATACGTTGCGCCATTCCTGCTGTTGCGCCTGCTCCAGAACATGGCAATGCGTGGTGAGCTCTGAAATTTCTCGCGTTGATTCAATCCGCTTAGGCAAACACACCAGCCGTTCAGAAGGAATACCAAACGCCATCAGCGCCTGACAGCGATCGGGCAAGTCGGCTTCGCACGCAGGATCAAACAGCACCACCACTTTCTCAAAGCATTCCCAGTAAACAGGCTGAGTCGAAGGCGTTAGGCTTAGGCGGCGGTAGTGCGCCAGCAGATTAGTATCTTGAACGAAGTCTTCCAGCGTCAGATCAACCGGTTCACAGCTCGACATGATGTAATCTTTGTCATAGGTGTTAGCGCTGTGCGATACACACAAAATGGCGCGCTTAGGGTCGATTTGTAAAACCGGCGCGGTAAAATTATTCAGAAAGCCCTGTTCTTCAGCCAGCATCGCGTCATGCTCATAACGATGCTTTCTCAGAAACTTTTTGTGATAGGCAAACGTACCGTTGAGCGCATGATTTGGCCCAAAAGGATGAGTGCGATAGATTTTATTGAGATGGCTGTACCAAACGTAGATCTGATCGGAACCTGAAAACAGCGCGTTGTTACGCTGCAGTTCATCCACCTGATAAGAGATTTTTTGCGGCGAATAGTAGTCATCATCGTCGAAACAGACGATATATTCACCTTTAGCCAGATCGTTAAGCATGTTGCGCTTTTCACCCAGCATCAGACGGCGATCGCTGTGAATATAGCGTACGTTCTCCATGCTAGGGTCAACCAGCATATCAACCAGATCTTGGCTGCTGTGTGGCGAATCATCCACGATGATCAGTTCACGGCGATCGGCGGGGTAATCCTGATATTGATAGATATAAAGCAAGTAGGGTAAAAACTCGCGGCGGTTGTAGCTCGGACACACCACGCTCACAAAAGGCTTTTCGCCTTCAATCCGATGACTGCCCTGGCGTTGGAGCAGATGGTTCATCAAATTCGACGAGGTATTTTTTTTATTATTCAGTTTGTTATTCACACTTATGTACCGTATCTGATTAACGTGTCGCGGCCTGACGGCGCAGCCAGCACTGGGTCGAGATCGCATCAGTCACTTTTTGCGCCTGTCGCTCACGTTCACGCACCACGAAATCACGGCGCTGTTCGAGTACCAACTCCACGCTTTTCTCACGGCGCGCTTCATGGACTAAATCTGCCTGTAGCTGCTTAGCCTGAATATCCGCCAGTGCCTGTTCCTGTCTCTGCCATTCGATCACGCGTTGAATGTTTTTCTTATAGCCAGACTGATTATTCATCAGCAGTGCCGAACTCCCCTGTAGCTGCGGCACTCCGGCCGAAAGCTCGGTAAGTGCGGCAATATTGCGTTCATAGCGCTGGCAAAGCTGCTTCTGCGAAGAGAGCTTCCCGCTGATGTCCTGTACCGCACGGTTACGCAGTTGGCGCAGCTGTTCCAGCGTTGAAATCATCTTGCTCATAGGGATACCTATCGGGTTAAGCCTGTGCCAGAAGGCAAAGATCGCTGATGGTGCCGTTAAGCAGCGCGGCGTCTGAGACTTCCTGCTGCAAGAAATTGTGGATTGCCGGGGAGAGTTTTACCGCGCGATCGGCCATGGGATCGGCTCCCGCCACGTAGCCACCAAGGGGGATCAGCGGTTTGATGCTCATGTATTCGGCATACAGCTGTTTGAGGGTGCGAGCTGCTCGCTGGTGATCGCGCTGCGTCACCTGACTCATACAACGGCTGATTGACTGACCAATATCGATAGCCGGATAGTGCCCTGCTTCTGCTAAATGACGAGACAAAACGATATGCCCGTCCAGCACCGCTCGCGCGCAGTCCACGATCGGATCTTGCTGGTCATCACCTTCGGCTAGCACCGTATAAATTGCCGTCATGGTGCCCGCGCCGGTGCTGTTGCCTGCGGTTTCCACCAGTTTAGGAATGATGCCAAACGCCGAAGGCGGATAGCCTTTGGTTGCCGGAGGCTCGCCCAATGACAGCGCAATTTCACGCTGCGCCATCGCATAACGGGTGAGTGAATCCACCAGCAAGAGTACGTCTTTGCCTTTGTCGCGGTAGTAACTGGCAATAGAGTGGCAAAGTTCGGTAGCTTTGATACGCATCAGCGGCGATTCATCCGCCGGCGCCGCAACGATCACGGATTTCACCATGCCTTCAGCGCCCAGCGAATTATCAATAAACTCTTTCACTTCGCGGCCACGTTCGCCGATTAACCCAACCACCACCACTTCTGCTTGGGTATAACGGGTGATCATGCCCAGCAGCACGCTTTTACCCACGCCGCTGCCGGCCATCAGACCGACACGTTGCCCTTTGCCGATGGTGAGCAAACCATTGATAGCGCGCACGCCAACGTCTAATGGCTCTTCAACCGGACGTCGCGTCAGCGGGTGAATTTGCGCAATTTGCTGAGGCAATAAGGTATCGCCACCAAGTTTGCCCTTGGCATCCAGCGGTTCACCTAATCCATTCACCACGCGGCCTAGCCACTGATCGCCAATCAATACGCCTTCATCTTTTTCAGCCGGAAATACGCGCGCGCCCGCAATTAAACCGACGGGGTGTTTGAACGGCATCAGGTAAGTGACATCGCGGTCAAAACCGACCACCTGCGCATCCATCAACTCATGTTCGGTGCTTTCTACGCGGCAAAGTTGCCCCACCGCTAAGCGGCAGCCAACACACTCCAGCAGAATGCCGTTTACTCGCACCAAACGACCGGCCACGCGTGCCAGATTGATGTTTTCAATGGATTTTAGCGCCTGCTCAAAGTCGGTATTTATCATGCAACTAGCTCATCAGCGGTATCAGGCAATAAACTGCTTTGCAGCACGTCCATGCACTGATCGAGGCGATGCTGGCAGCCAACATCCATTTCGGAGGTGTCTGTCACTACCCGACACTCACCCGGTGCCATATCCGCATCCGCACACAGTCCCCACTCGCGCGCCTTATCAGGCTCGGCTTCGCTAATGCGGCGGAATTCTTCAGGGTTGAGATACACCTTGAGCTGATCGGGGATCTGCGGCAGGCTGCTGAGCGCTTCTTCCACCAGCGTTAATAGCTGGGTTGGCTGTAACGTCAGCTCGCAGCGGATCACCTGACGTGTCACTTTTTCTACCAGCTGTAATAGCTCTTCACGACGGCGAAGTTCATAGCCATCAAGATAACGCTGTAGCTGAGCGGTGAGAGAATCAAGCGGCTCAGCGGCATCGATAAATTGCTGTTTTCCAGCCAGTTTTCCTTCGGCAAAACCTTTGCGCATTCCCTCTTCAAAACCCGCATTCGCGCCTTCCTGATAGCCTTCCTCTTTGCCTTCTTCCAGACCCTGAGCAAAACCACGGTTCAATCCGTCCTGAAAACCATCCATCAGCTGCTTTTGATATTCTGCTGGATCGAGCGCCTGCATTACGTCGCCGCTTTCGCCCGCTAAGCCATTGGCTTTCTGCCAGCTTTTCCGCAAAGGCGGAAACTTATGCTGGCGTGGAACGGCGCTTTGACGCGCAGCGGAACGGCGGCTATTGAGCGGTGCAAAAACTGATTTTTGGTTTTCTTTATGCATGACCGTTATTCCACCGTTTGCTCAGCGAAGAGCTGTACCTGAATTTCGCCATCTTCAGCCAGCGAGCGCACAGAGCTCATGATCTCTTTACGAACCTGTTCAATACGGCTAACCGGCACTGGGCCTAAACGGGCCGTGGTGCTTTGCAGCAGTTGAACCTGACGTTTTGGCATTACGTTGAAAATGGACTGACGTAAAACGGTTTCGGTGCCTTTCAGCGCTACCGCCCAATCTTCAATCGGAATTTCATCCATCAGACGCTGCAACGTGGCGGTGTTTTGACGGCTAAGAATGAAGAATTCGTACATTTCATCTTTCAGCTCATCCACGACTTCTTCGTCACGCTCACGCAATTGGTCTAACAAAATTTGCTGATTAGAAGGAATACGGTTCACGATATTTGCCGCATGCTTAATACCGGTGACCTTCGAACCGTGTTCTGACAGCACGGCAACGCCGCGTTCAATCAGTCGATCCAGTTCATCAATGACGTCGCGGTTCACGTCATCCAGCTTAGCGATGCGGTAAACCACTTCGTCCTGACGCTCTTCAGGCAGGTAAGTCAGAATGCCAGCCGCCACTTCCGGCGGCAGGAAAGCCAAGAACACGGCCTGTAACTGCAAGTGCTCTTGCTCAATCAGCGCGGCCAACTGGGGAATATCTACCCACTGCAAACGCGCCATGCGATAGCGAATTTCATCGCCATAAATACCGTTGATCACGCTGCGGGCGATTTCACCGCCGAGTGATTTTTCCAAGATCCCTTGCAGGTAAGTTCGCGAAGCACCGTTAATGCCGCTTTGTTCCTGATAATCTTGGAAGAAGTTATTAATCGCCTGACGAGCGTGCGCCACCTTAACGCCGTGCATACGCGCCATGGTTTCGCTGATGCGAATCACTTCCTCACGGCTGAGTTTTTGCATCACGGTCGCCGCTGCTGCTTCGCCAATGCTCAGCATCAAAATAGCGGCTTGTTCTATGCGGCTACGTTCGCTGTTGGCGTTCGAACCGATTCGACTACTATTGTTTTGTGCCATCACGCTCATTGCTGTTAATCCATTGTTTCAATACTTCAGCCACTCGCTCGGTTTCACGTTGAGCCAGCATTTGCATATATTCCACCTTGGTCTCCAGACCGGAGCTTTGCGGCGGCAGATTGTTGTCTTCTTGGAAGGCGATGGCATTCGGGAGCCCTTGGGTGAGCCCCTCATCCGTCGTCACCATATCTTTTTCAAGTAGCTTGTTATCTGGCATTTCATCAGCGATGGCATCAACGGTCACAGGATCACGTACCTGACTGAATCGACGCGCAACCGGACGCACACCAAACAGCACGGCGAGCAGAGCCAAGAAGCCGATTCCGCCCATCTCACCCCAGCGCTGAATAGCGGGATCTTGCCACCACGTCATGACCGGCATGTCGATATCGGCCGGTGCCGTAAATGCCATCATGTCGAGCGTGAGCGAGTCGCCGCGATCGCGGCTGATGCCGGCCGCATCTTCAATTAATTTAGTGAGGCCGGTAACCTGAGTTGGCGTCCATTCGGCTAACGCCGGAGCCGCTTTATTCAGCACAATGGCGACCGTCATTTTTTCCAGCTTGTATCCCGGATGACGGATATGACGCACGTCGCGATCGTAGGCGTAATTACGTTGAGCCTGATTGCGCGTGGAGAGTGCCTGTTGGTTGTTCGCATCGGCAGGAGCAGCGCCTGCCGCAGGCGCTGGCGGAGCCGGACGGTTACTCAAGGAACCCGGAACGCCCATCGCTAATTCGTTGGTGGTGTTTTCCTGATTCACGCTTTCATTGCTGATGCGCGGATCGCCGCCCAGACGTTCCTGCGTTTCTTCAACGCTGCTCATATCAACCTGTGGCACGACGCTGATACGGTAGTTGGAAGTCCCCACCACGGAGCTCAGCAGGTTAGCAATATTCTTTTCGGTGTCGGCTTTTAGACGGTTGATCACGTCGTTGCCCTGACGGATACCGGCAATGTTGGAATTACCCGCTTGGAAGCCTTCAGACAGCAAAGCGCCGTTCTGATCGACAACGCGCACGTTAGCGACTTTCATGCCGGGAATGCTACCGGCAACCAGTTGCACAATCGCCCCAACCTGCTGATCGTTCAGCTCTTTGCCATAGCGTAAACGCACCACCACGGAAGCGCTGCTGTCGGGTTTATTGCTCATCACAAACGAACTGGATTCCATCAGGCCGAGATGCACGCGCGCATGCTCAACCGGATCTAACCCCATGATGCTTTGCGCCAACTCACCTTCGAGACTGCGTTTGTAGCGAACGTTCTGGATAAACTGGCTGCTGCCCAGCATCTCCTCTTTATCCATCAGCTCGTAGCCGCTTGGCATTACCGCCGAAATACCTTTGGCTGCCAACGCCATACGGGCTTTTGGCAGACTGCTTTCATCAATCAGGAGTTGGCCGTTATCAGGATTGATACGGTAAGCAATATTCTCTGCCCCCAGAACTTCAACCGCCTGTGAAACCGGTATGTTTTCCTGAGAGCCAAATAGCGCGACATAGCCCTGATTGCTGCGCCATAAAGAAATGACAATAGCGCCGGTCAGCACAACGGCTGCGGCGCCAATCATCACCATATTTTTATTGATACCCTGCGGCAACGCGGGGATTTTTGCTTTGATTTTGTTTAACACTGACTAACCTTTAGAGGGCGATATTCATAACTTCGTCCAGCGCCGTGGTGAGCTTATTGCGCACCTGCACCATGGCAGAAAAGGCCACGCTGGCTTTCTGGCTTTCCAGCATTGCGCCGGTTAAATCATCACTTTGGCCGGTATCAATCGCCGTTTGTTTCGCGCTGGCAACATGCTGCATTTGATCGACATGGTTGATGGCGTTATTCATCACCTGACCAAAAGAAACAGACTGCGGCGCGGAAGAGAACAACGAGGTATTCGCTGGTGCAATAGCCATGTTTGGCGCAATGCCCGCCGACGCTGCCACCGCGGTTTGCTGCATGCGCTGCATCATTTGCATTTGCGACGCTGGCATACCTAAACCTTCAATCTTATCCATCACTTATTTCCTTTATGGGGTGAGCGACACCTTGCCAACACCCTCCCAACCTCCCCCTTCTCAGGGGGAGGAGCCGATCAGGGTTTTCGCAACCTACGTGAACGGTTCCCTCCCCTGCGAAGGGGAGGGTTAGGGTGGGGATGAATGACAAGGCCAGCTCACCCCAGCTTCGCAATTACGAATAACATTCCACATCAATGCCTTCATCACGCATTGAGGCGAGTCGGTAACGCAGCGCACGCGGCGTAATACCTAAAAATTCGGCTGTTTTAGATTTGTTACCTTTATGGCGTTTCAGCAGATCGACGATGTACTGGAATTCCGCCATACGGCCGTGCAGCTTCACGTTACGCATAGCAGGAACGGCACCGCTTGCCGAAACAGGCGCGTTTTCATCATAGGCAGGCAACATCGGCATTCCCGGTGCGGCTGGAATGGGTGTGGCGGCTAGGCCAAAATCGCTGCCTTTAATCACGCCGTTATTACTCAGAATCAGTCCGCGCTGAATAACGTTTTCTAATTCACGTACGTTGCCTGGCCAGTTGTATTGCAACAATGCCTGACGTGCTTCATCAGTCAGCTGAGTTTTACCCGCATGGAAAGCCTGATATTTTTGAATAAAGCGTAGCGCCAAAGGAATAATATCTTGGGTGCGCTCACGCAGCGGTGAAATATGTATAGGCACCACGGATAAACGATAGAACAGATCCTGACGAAAACGCCCTTCAGCAATCTCAACTTGCAAATCTTTATTGGTTGATGCAATTAAACGAATATCAAGAGGGATACGTTTATGGCTACCTAAACGCTCAACTTCCTGCTCTTGTAATACACGTAATAATTTAGCCTGTAACGAAAGTGGCATATCTCCAATTTCATCAAGCAATAAAGTTCCACCGTTAGCCTGTTCGAATTTACCTGGAACGCTTGTCACTGCACCGGTAAAAGCCCCCTTCTCATAACCGAATAAAATAGCTTCCAGCATACTTTCTGGAATCGCTGCGCAATTTACGCCGATATAAGGTGCATTTTCACCAAGGGCATGATGATGAATGTACTTAGCCACACACTCTTTACCCGTACCGGTCTCACCCGTAATGAGTACGGAAACATTAAAGTTGGCCACGCGACGGGCTAATGAAAATACGCTAACACTGGATGGCGCATTAGCAATAAATCCGTTCTCATTGTGAGATTGGTGATCGACGATAATATTCATGGTGTATTGCAGCCTCTATAAACCGAGAGTGGCCTACATATAATATGTAGGTATCTTCATACCGTATTAATGTGTGCTGCAAAGGTGATAACGACAGAGTATTTTTCTCTATACAAGCAATGACACATTAAAAGAGAGAAAATATTAAAACCTCTCTTTGTTACCGGTAATTCATTCTACTTAACAATTATAAAACATATTTACAATCTAGTTGTATCGCCTCATGGATAATAAACATAGTTATTAGTTTACTTAGGTGACGATTCAATAAAACGGAGTATATAGATACCTTAATCATTGTCTTGTTTTTAATGAGTATTAAAAAATAAAGACTTTATAATCAATAAGATAAAAAGTTATTAATGGGTATTAATCTAATATAAATAATAGATTAATAAGCCAACACCCCTTGTATAGAAAGTGGAATGCAGGTTTAATCCTATTCCCGTGAAAAAGGATGTGTTGTGAAGATTGTCGAGCGTTATCGGTTTAGAGTTGTAGCTCTCAAATAAATAGTACGACTCACTGAAATCATAACTTAAGTAACAAATGAATTTTTTTACACATTTTTTGGCAAGCACTATTCGAACCTTGATGTACCCAAGATATTTCACGACTCAGGGTATGACTGAAGAAGCTTAAGCTGCCAGAAGAAAGTCACACTTGGAATAAAAATGCAGCCTTCAGCAAACAGAATCAGAATACACAACAAAAACCAGCATCCTGACTTGGTTAAGCTGGAAGTGAATAAGCTTGGACGTCCTTATCATAAACTGCCTAAGATTATGAATGACTGCTTTGACATCCTAGATGCCAAGCTGAGTATTTATTTCTTGAAGAAATACCGTGTTAATGTCGCGTTAAATAAAATGACATTTAAAATGGACTGTAATTACAAGAACGCGCAAATTTTTTCTACGCCTTATGGAAATATTGCATTTGATATCGACCGTATTTTATTGCTCGATATTCTTCACGATTATTATGGCCTAAGCAAAGACAACACGCGTCTATCTCCTGATTTAGAACAACCTACAACAAAAACAGAAGAACGACTAAAAACAAAACTGGCGCAAGAATTAACGCAATTAATTATCAATCAGGAAACGTTTGGTGAATCATTAGAAATAAAAAATGATTACTCAACGGTAATTAGCCAGTGGTCTTATTGCGTGACGTTTTGGTTAGAAGGCTACGAGAAAGGGGGGTTCTCTATTCTATTAGATAACCATCACGTGGATAAAATGCTATCTAATATGCGTGGGCCAATCGAAGAAACTCAGCCGCGTGAAAATATTACCCCTGCTCAAATTGAACGCATGTTTTATGGTTTACCGTTGAAACTGAATGGCCGACTGGCGAGTTTAAATCTAACGGTTTCCCAATTATTAAATATTGAAGCTGGCGATGTCATTCCTATTTCGTTGAATGAGCAGCTTCCTATCTTTATCGGTAAAGAGCAGATGTTTAGCGCCGTGGTAGCAGAAGACCGCGGCAAATTGTTCTTGTCTGAATTCAACGATAAAACCACCGAGATGAACTATGAGTGATCAACAAACCGACCTGGCGCAGGATCTTAACTTCGACGATTTCAATCTGTCTGAAGCCCCTCAGACTGATACGACAGAAAGCCAGAATCGCGACAGCGCTCCTCGCTACGATTTGCAACAGGACAGCAACGTCGAAAGCCCGCTAGATAAGATGCGCAAAATGTCGCTCTTTAGCCGCATACCTGTCACGTTGACCTTAGAGGTTGCCTCCGTAGAGATTTCTTTGGCTGAGCTGATGACGGTTAACAACGATTCCGTGATAGAACTCGACAAGCTCGCAGGCGAACCGCTGGATATTAAAGTGAACGGCATCTTGTTCGGTAAGGCAGAAGTCGTGGTACTTAATGATAAATACGGCCTGCGCATTATCGAGTTCAACAGCAAAGACTTAGGCGAGCTGGCACGATGAATCGCCTGATCCGCTCCGGTGGCTTAACGCTACTGCTTACCATCGGATTGCTTTTCTCTCCGCTGCTGCTTGCCGCAAACGGAGACGTGACGCTATTTAGCACCGCAGATAACGGCGGCGGTCAGGATTACAACGTCAAAATTGAAATCCTGATCCTGATGACCTTGCTTGGCCTGCTGCCAATCATGGTGCTGATGATGACCTGCTTCACCCGCTTTATTATCGTGCTGGCCATTTTGCGTCAGGCGTTAGGTCTACAGCAAAGTCCACCCAATAAAATCCTGACCGGCATCGCGCTGGCCTTAACGCTATTGGTTATGCGTCCAGTTTGGACCACGGTCTATAACGATGCCGTGGTGCCCTATCAAAGCGATCAGATCACCATGAAAGAAGCATTGGTGAAGGCTGAAGCGCCGCTGAAAAAATACATGCTGGCGCAAACCAGCCAAAAAGCGATGGCGCAGATGATGGGCATTGCACAGGTGACCGGAGCGGCCGAAGAGCAGGATCTGACCGTAGTGACGCCAGCCTATATTCTGAGCGAGCTTAAGACCGCGTTTCAGATTGGCTTTATGATCTACATTCCGTTTTTGGTCATTGACCTGATCGTCGCCAGCATTCTGATGGCGATGGGTATGATGATGCTATCGCCGCTGATCGTCTCACTGCCGTTCAAGCTGATGCTGTTTGTACTGTGTGACGGGTGGACGCTTATCGTCGGTACCCTAACCTCTAGCGTGCAGGGATTATAGCCATGATGACGATGGACGTTGCTGGCGACATCATGGCCAGCGGTATTCGCCTCGTGCTGATGATCTCTGTAGTGGCGATTATTCCCAGCCTGTTGATTGGCCTGTGCGTGAGTATTTTTCAGGCCACCACTCAGATTAACGAGCAAACTCTGAGCTTTTTACCCCGTCTGGTTATGACGCTACTGGTGCTGATCTTTGGTGGAAAATGGATGCTGACTCAGTTGTCCGATTTCACTATCGATATTTTCCACCAAGCTGCGGTACTGGTTGGATAAATCGCTATGGGCATTGATATTCAGACGTTAATTACGCCGCTGTTGGCGCTTTGGCTGCCTTTCGTGCGTATTTTATCTTTTCTGCATTTCTGCCCGATTTTCGATCAGAAGTCATTTTCACGCCGTATCAAAATTGGCACCGCGCTGGGGCTTTCTATTCTGATAACCCCCATGCTGCACAATAACGTGGTGCTCACCGAGCTGATATCGATGCGCAGCGTGATTTTGATGGGCGAACAAATTCTGTGGGGTTTTCTGTTTGGAGCGACGCTACAGCTGGTGTTTGTTGCGCTGCAAACCGCGGGGCATATTCTTTCAATGAATATGGGACTCGGTATGGCGATGATGAACGATCCCAGCAGCGGCTCGTCCACTACCGTGATTTCACAGATTATTTTTGTATTTTGCGCCCTGCTATTTTTCACCATGGATGGGCACCTGCTGTTTATGACTATCCTGTACAAAGGCTTTGTCTATTGGCCTATCGGGCAAGCCATCAATGAGTTTTCACTGCGCACGCTGGCGCTGAGCTTGGGCTGGATTATGTCGTCAGCCACGCTGATTGCCTTACCGACCACCTTCGTGATGCTGATTGTGCAGGGCGGATTTGGTCTGCTTAACCGTGTATCGCCTACGCTGAATCTGTTTTCTCTCGGCTTTCCTATCAGCATGCTGTTTGGCCTGCTGTGTATGACGCTGATTATCGCTAACGTCCCCGACCATTATCTCAATTTAACCAACGAGATTTTGGCACGCCTCGACAATATGAGGGTGAACTGATGTCTGCCAGTTCAGGTGAAAAGAGCGAAAAACCCACCTCGGGCAAACTGAGAAAAGCCCGCGGCAAAGGGGATATTCCACGCTCCAAAGATATGACGATGGCGACCGGTTTACTGGCCTCGTTTATCACCATGACGGTTTTTTTCCCTTTTTATAAACACCTAATCAGCGAGTCCTTTATGTCGGTGAGCATCATGGGAAACAAGCTGGATGATGATGGCGTGATTGAGCAGTTTTTACTGCGTAACGTTTTTATCTTATTGAAGTTTATCGCCACGCTGATCCCAATTCCGATCGCCTGCATTGTGGCCAGCTTGGTGCCGGGTGGCTGGATTTTTACGCCAAATAAATTAATCCCTGATTTTAAAAAAATTAATCCGATCAGCGGCGTAAAACGCATGTTCTCCGCCAGCCACTACGTAGACGTGGGCAAGATGCTGGCGAAGTGTGGGGTATTGCTCGTCACGCTCTACATGATGGTGCATGACTCTCTGACACCGCTGTTACAGCTGCAAACCATGTATCTGCGTCAGGCCATTATGGCTGGCTTCGACATTTTGCATCACGTTCTCAGCTATTTCGTGGCCATTATCGTCCTATTTGCCTTTATTGACGTGCCGCTGAGCAAATTCATGTTCACCAAAAAGATGCGCATGACCAAGCAGGAAGTGAAAGAAGAGTACAAAAATAACGACGGTAATCCGCAAATTAAAGGCCGTATTCGCCAGCTACAACGTCAGATGGCCATGGGGCAGATTAACCAAACCGTGCCCACCGCCGACGTGATCCTGACTAACCCAACGCACTATGCGGTGGCGTTGAAATATGACCCCGATAAAGCCCAAGCGCCCTTTATTGTCGCTAAAGGCGTGGATGATATTGCGCTTTATATCCGTGAAGTGGCGATGACCAATAACATTGAAGTGGTGGAGTTCCCGCCGCTAGCGCGTGCGGTTTATCACACCACTCGCGTAAATCAACAGATCCCGGCGCAGCTGTTCCGCGCTATCGCACACGTATTGACCTATGTGATGCAGATTAAATCTTGGCGTTCAGGCCAAACCGAATTTAAACCCCGTTTGAATACGCAAATCGAGATCCCGAAAGAGGTGCTAAAGACGCATGGCAAACAGTAAGTTAAAGCTGGCTTTTACAACATTAAGGCAGGGAAAAGTCGGCGTTCCGATCCTGTTGCTGTGCGTGCTGGCAATGGTTATTTTGCCGTTGTCACCGCTGGTGCTGGATATCCTATTCACCTTCAACATCGTGCTGGCGGTGTTGGTGCTATTGGTTGCGGTCAACAGTAAGCGTCCACTCGACTTCGCCGTTTTCCCAACGATTTTGCTGATAACCACGCTGATGCGACTGACGCTAAACGTGGCATCCACCCGCGTGGTGTTACTTCACGGTCACGAAGGCGTAGGCGCTGCCGGTAAGGTTATCGAGGCCTTTGGTCAGGTGGTCATTGGCGGTAACTTCGTCGTGGGTTTTGTGGTCTTCGTGATTTTGATGATCATCAACTTCGTGGTTGTTACCAAGGGTGCTGAACGTATTTCCGAGGTTTCTGCTCGCTTTACGCTAGACGCTCTGCCGGGTAAACAGATGGCTATCGACGCCGATCTGAACGCCGGTTTGATCAATCAGGAACAGGCCAGAGCACGCCGTAAAGACGTGGCCAACGAGGCCGATTTCTACGGTGCGATGGACGGTGCGTCGAAGTTTGTGCGTGGTGACGCCGTTGCCGGGATCATGATCCTGATTATCAACGTAATCGGCGGTATCTGTATTGGTATCTTTAAATACGATTTGGATGCCAGCCATGCGTTCCAGCAATATGTTCTGCTGACGATTGGTGATGGTCTGGTAGGTCAGATCCCATCCCTGCTGTTGGCGACCGCCGCTGCAATTATCGTGACCCGCGTGAGCGATGGTGAAGACGTTAGCGATGAGATCAAAACTCAGCTGCTAGCAAAACCGACCGTTCTCTATACCGCTGCGTTTGTGATGTTCATTCTGGCCGTGGTGCCAGGCATGCCGCATATTGCCTTCCTTAGCTTCACTGGTTTGCTCTTGTTCGCCGGATGGAAGCAGAGCAAGAAGGTGCAAAAAGCCGAGCCGATCACCGATATGGAGGCTATCAGCGAAGCCATTTCCAAAGACAATACGCCGGTTGTGAGCTGGGATAGCATCCCGCTTATCGAGCCTATCGGTTTGAACTTGGGGTATAAGCTGGTCACGCTGGTTGATTCAGCCAAAGGCAGCCCGCTTTCTCAGCGTATTCGCGGTGTTCGACAAGTGATATCTGAAACCTGTGGCGTATTGCTACCCGAAATTCGGATTCGTGAAAACTTCCGCCTGAAGCCAGCCCAGTACGCCATTCATATCAACGGGATAAAGGTGGCAACCGGCGAAGTTCACTCCGACAAATTAATGGCTATTCCGGGCGCTGAACTGTATGGCGAAATTGACGGCGTATTAGATACCGATCCGGCCTATGGCATGGCGATCATCTGGATCGTGCCAGAACAAAAAGCCAAGGCGTTAAACCTAGGCTATCAGGTTGTGGATTGCGCCAGCGTGGTCGCGACGCACGTGAATAAAGTGGCGCGTCACTATTTGCCAGATTTGTTCAACTATGACGATATCACCCATCTTCATGCGCGTTTGGGCTTACAGGCCCCCAAACTGGCGGAAGATCTGGCTGGCGCGCTTAACTTCAGCCAACTGCTACGCATTTATCGTCAGCTACTGACCGAACACGTTTCGTTAAAAGATATTGTGACCATCGCCTCTACGCTGTTAGAAAGCGCCGCAGTAACCAAAGACCCTATCTTGCTAACCGCCGACGTGCGCTACGCGCTACGCCGCGCCATTATTAATAGCGTCAATGGCGATAAAGGTTCTCTGGCGGTATATACCATTGATAATGAGTTGGAAAACTTGCTGCTGAGTGCCCTGAATCAGTCTCAGCAAGCAGGCAAAGTGGCGCTAGATAGCTTCCCAGTTGATCCAAATATTTTGTCGCAGTTACAAAATACCATGCCGATGATCCACGAGCAGATGAAGGCGCAAGGGCACGCCCCTATTTTGCTGGTTGCTCCGCAGCTTCGCCCTATCCTTTCACGCTACGCACGCCTATTCGCCGCAGGGTTGCAGGTGCTTTCGTATAATGAAGTGCCGGATGACAGTGATTTGAGTATTGTGGGGACGTTGGCTTAGGTGGATTAAAGACCCCCTCCCAACCTCCCCCTTCGCAGGGGGAGGAGCCGATCGAGATTCTTATAAACATCGCTGAACGGTTCCCTCCCCTGATAAGGGGAGGGTTAGGTGGGGTCGCTACCCAGTATTGCGACAAGCCCCTCCCAACCTCCACCTTCGCAGCGGAAGGAGCCGATCTAGATTCTTACAAACATCGCTGAACGGTTCCCTCCCCTGATAAGGGGAGGGTTAGGTGGGGTCGCTACCCAGTATTGCGACAAGCCCCTCCCAACCTCCACCTTCGCAGGGGGAGGAGCCGATCTAGATTCTTACAAACATCGCTGAACGGTTCCCTCCCCTGACAAGGGGAGGGTTAGGGTGGGGTCGTTAGCCAAACATCACCGGCTAACGTGAGATCGCTTTATCATTGCCTATTCGGTGGCGGCAATGTAAACACCTCCAACGCCCGATATAACTCTCTGAAAATACGTCTTCTTTCTTGATAACTCTCATATCGTGCCGCATCAGGTTTATGCACCTGTTCCAGCGGAAGTTCGGGGAGCAGTTCGGCGAGCGGCGTACTCGGATGCAGTGCGATTTGGGCGAGTCGTGCGGCACCTAACGCTGGGCCAACGTCGCCACCGGTTCGGTACTCAAGCGTTTGACCACTGATATCAGCCAGCATCTGCCGCCAATATGCGCTACGTGCGCCGCCGCCGATCAGGGTAATGCGCTGCGGTTTTAGGCCCGTGGCGTGCAAAACATCCATCCCATCCGCCAGCGCAAAGCCCACGCCTTCTAATACGGCTCGGCATAAATCGGCGCGCTGGTGCTCATGAGTCAGCCCCCAAAATGCGCCCTTGGCTTCTGGATTATTATGCGGCGTGCGCTCGCCGGAGAGATAAGGTAAAAACCACAGCGGAGCCTCTGCCGGAGCGCTGCTTTCCACCTCTTTTAGCAGCTCAGCCACGCTGCTAAGCCCCGTGAGTTTCGCGACCCAATCCAAACACGATGCCGCGCTGAGCATCACTGACATCAGGTGCCACGTATTCGGCAATGCGTGGCAGAAACTGTGTACCGCGCTTTCTGGATTACTTAAGAAACCATCACTGACGGCAAAATAGACGCCGGATGTGCCAAGCGAAAGCATCGCCTGACCTGAACGATATAAACCCACACCCACAGCACCCGCTGCGTTATCGCCACCGCCCGCCACCACGGGCACAACCGGCATATGCCAACGCTGCGCAATGGATGCCAGTAATTCGCCCGTAATCTGCGAGCCTTCAAACAACGTAGGCATATGGCTGCGATTAAGCCCCGTTGCTGCCAGAAGTTCATCACTCCAATCACGCAGGCCTACATCTAGCCACATCGTTCCTGCTGCATCGGACATATCACTGGCAAAAACACCGCTCATCTTCCAGCGGAGGTAGTCCTTGGGTAACAGCACCTTATCTATCTGAGCAAACACGCCGGGCTCATGCTTTGCCACCCATTTCAGCTTCGGCGCGGTAAACCCCGGCATCATTAAATTACCGGTAATCTGGCGAGAGTTGGGCACGCTCGCCTCTAATTCTCGGCACTCCTGCGCGCTGCGCCCATCGTTCCAGAGAATTGCCGGTCGCAGAATATTTTGCTGTTTGTCGAGCAGCGTAGCCCCGTGCATCTGGCCTGTCAGCCCAACCGCTCGCACGTTGCTCAGTGAATGCTTTTGACCCAGCGCCAGCACCGCCGCGTCCGTGGCACGCCACCATGATGCGGGATCTTGCTCAGACCATAATGGATGTGGACGATTGACCTGTAACGGCTCGCCATGGCTGGCTATCACCTTGCCCTCTTCGCTGAGCAAAATGGCTTTTACGCCGGAGGTCCCTAAATCAATACCCAGATACATGGCGCAACTCCTGTTCTCAAACGGTTCCTCCCCCTATTTAGGGGGAGGTTAGCAAGGGAAAGTATCAACCAAAAATATAACGATTAACCACGTTTTCCAGCAGCTCTTGATGTCCGCTCTGATGCTGCGGCGCGAGCTGGTTTTGCTGTGCATATTGCGCAATACCATCCAGAGAGAGTTTTCCCTGCAAGATTTGCTGACCAAATTCGCCGTTCCAGCCGGAATAACGTTTCGCAACGCGACGATCGAGTTCACCATCTTCAATCATTTTGGCCGCAATTTTCAGCGATAGCGCCATCGTATCCATGGCGCCAATATGACCGTAGAACAAATCATATTTATCCGTGCTTTGGCGACGAACCTTGGCGTCGTAGTTCAGACCACCGGTGGTGAAACCGCCTGCTTTGAGGATTTCAAACATGATCAGCGCATTTTCTTCTACGCTGTTCGGGAACTGATCGGTGTCCCAGCCGAGCTGCGCATCGCCTCGGTTGGCATCTACCGATCCAAAAATACCCAGTGCAATCGCGCTGGCGATCTCGTGATGGAACGTATGACCCGCCAGCGTGGCGTGGTTGGCCTCGATATTTACCTTAATCTCTTTTTCTAAACCGAACTGTTTTAAGAATCCATAAACCGTCGCAACATCATAGTCATATTGATGCTTGGTTGGCTCTTGTGGTTTTGGTTCGATCAGCAACGTGCCTTGGAAACCAATTTTGTGTTTGTGATCGACCACCATCTGCATGAAACGCCCTAACTGCTCGCGCTCTTGGCGTAAATCGGTGTTCAGCAGGGTTTCATAGCCTTCACGCCCGCCCCACAGCACGTAGTTTTCGCCACCCAATTTTTTGGTCGCCTGCATCGCTTGGCAAACCTGAGTGGCAGCCCAAGCAAAAACGTCTGGATTTGGGTTAGTAGCCGCACCTGCGCCGTAGCGCGGATTCGTAAAGCAGTTCGCCGTGCCCCACAGCAGCTTCACACCGCTGCTTTCTTGCTTCTCAGCTAGCACGTCGGTCATCACGGCAAAGTTATTGACGTATTCTTTCAGCGAAGCGCCTTCGGGCGACACGTCGATATCATGGAAACAGTAATACGGCACATTCAGCTTGTGGAAGAATTCAAAGGCGACATCGGCTTTGCGCTTCGCCTGTTCCAGCGCTTCGCCCGGCTGCTGCCAAGGGCGGTCAAATGAGCCGATACCAAACATATCCGCACCATTCCAGCAGAAGGTATGCCAGTAGCACGCCGCAAAGCGCAGGTGCTCTTCCATGCGTTTACCAAGAACAATTTCGTCTGGATTGTAATGGCGGAAAGCTAAAGGATTAGTGCTATGAGTTCCTTCAAAACGAACACGTTCTAGTTGATCAAAATACGATTGCATGGCGATACCCTCTAAGTAGGTTCAGTGTGCGTTGACGTCACCATCTTGAAAGTCTCACTTCACCATATCAATTACGAAATCTCACACCGCCGTTAAGAGAATTATTAATTGTGCTCTATATCTCAAAGTCTCAAAAAATACCCCTCAAAGGGGTGAAGTATGATGTTTGTCATAAAAAACACAATTCATAACTCAGAAGCAAAATATGACAATTGTTTTAAAACGATTGCCACTAGAGGATTAACTCCGTTTTATCTTAAGGCTAAACCTCTTATCTGATTTTTATTAGAAGTTCAGTATCACTCTACGGATAGAAATAAAAAAGAGCTTTTTTATTAGAAATCAGATGTTGCATGTCTAAAAAGTAAGGCAGGGCAATTACTATGAAACAGCACTATAACTCATCCTATATCTTTAGAATCACGCTGGTTGCCACACTGGGAGGTCTCCTTTTTGGCTATGATACGGCGGTCATATCAGGTACGGTTGATTCGATAAATCAAGTATTTGTACAACCACAAGGCCTCAGCGAAGCCGCTGCCAACTCACTACTAGGCTTCTGCGTAGCCAGCGCGCTGATTGGATGCATCATCGGCGGTGCAATGGGTGGCTATCTCAGCAATCGCTTTGGTCGTCGAAATTCATTAATGATCTCAGCACTGCTTTTCCTTATTTCTGCTATCGGTTCTGGGTGGCCAGAATTAGGGTTAAGCGCTATTAACCCAGATGGAGGCATACCCGTTTACTTATCAGGGTATATTCCTGAGTTTGTTATTTATAGAATAATTGGTGGCGTCGGCGTAGGATTAGCGTCAATGCTATCCCCTATGTATATTGCAGAAATTGCACCGGCTGAAATAAGAGGTAAATTAGTTTCATTCAACCAGTTTGCTATTATTTTTGGCCAACTGATGGTTTATTGCGTTAACTATTTTATCGCGCGCTCTGGCGATGCGTTATGGCTAAATAGCATCGGTTGGCGCTATATGTTTGCGTCAGAGGCGATTCCGGCAATTTTATTCTTTGGTTTGCTATTTTCCGTGCCAGAAAGCCCTCGTTGGCTTATCGCTCGTGGTGAAACCAAACGGGCAAGCGATATTCTGACTCGCATCATGGGGAAATTACAGGCCGAACCTGCGCTGAAAGAAATTACTCGCTCGCTCAATAATCCAGAACATGCCAATGCACGATTGCTGATGTTTGGTGCGGGTGTCATCGTTATCGGCGTCATGCTTTCAGTATTCCAGCAGTTCGTTGGGATCAACGTGGTGCTGTATTACGCACCAGAAGTGTTTAAAACCTTGGGAGCCAGCACGGATATTGCCCTGCTACAAACCATCATTGTGGGGGTTATCAATTTAACCTTTACCGTAGTCGCCATTATGACGGTCGATAAATTTGGCCGTAAACCTTTACAGATCATCGGCGCATTGGGTATGTCGCTTGGGATGTTTGGCTTAGGCACCGCTTTCTATGCCCAGCTTTCTGGCGTGGTGGCGCTCGCGTCAATGCTGTTTTACGTGGCGGCTTTTGCTATGTCGTGGGGGCCGGTTTGTTGGGTACTACTGGCAGAAATATTCCCTAATGCAATCCGTAGCAAGGCCTTAGCGGTCGCCGTGGCAGCTCAATGGATAGCCAACTATTTTGTCTCTTGGACGTTCCCAATGATGGATAAAAACTCCTATCTGGTAGCGCATTTCCATAACGGATTTTCCTACTGGATTTATGGCGTCATGGGCATTCTCGCCGCATTGTTTATGTGGAAATATGTTCCAGAAACCAAAGGAAAATCACTCGAGGAACTCGAATCACTCTGGACTCATCATCCTCGCTCACAGGATCAAGACATTAAAATCTAAAATCCTTCATACTCATCCGGCGTAAAGTCGGATGAGTGTTGTGAAATAATGCTTTATCCCCTTCACGCCCGATTTTGCTTCCCTGTTTGCGCCTTACTCATCATCGTTTAATGGAGTCAGCATGTTCGCCAAACGCTATCGCATTACATTGTTATTCAATGCCAACAAGGCGTATGACCGTCAGGTGGTGGAAGGTGTGGGTGAGTATTTACAGGCTTCTCAGTGTGATTGGGATATTTTCATCGAAGAAGACTTTCGTTGCCGTATCGACAATATTAAAGATTGGCTGGGCGATGGCGTGATTGCCGATTTTGACGACCGTGAAATCGAAGCGTTGTTAAGCCATCTCGAAGTGCCGATTGTCGGCGTCGGCGGCTCTTATCATCGTGAAGAAGACTATCCACCGGTTTCTTACATCGCCACCGATAACCATGCTCTGGTCGAAAGCGCATTTTTGCATCTCAAAGAAAAAGGCATCAATCGCTTCGCTTTTTATGGCCTGCCAACCAACAGTGATAAACGATGGGCGCAAGAGCGAGAGTATTCTTTCCGCCAGTTGGTTGCTAAAGAGCAATACCAAGGCGTGGTGTATCAAGGAATGGAAACCACGCCAGATAACTGGCAATACGCACAGAACCGGCTAGCTGACTGGGTGCAAACGCTGCCGCCACAGACGGGGATTATTGCCGTTACCGATGCGCGTGCTCGCCATCTGTTACAGGTATGCGAGCATCTTGATATTGCCGTACCTGAAAAAATTAGCGTCATCGGTATCGATAACGAAGAGCTCACGCGATATCTGTCACGCGTGGCGCTTTCATCAGTCGCACAGGGCACGCGCCAGATGGGTTATCGCGCAGCTAAAATGCTGCACCAGCTGCTATCTAGCGGAAAGCCGTCAGTACCTCAACGTGTTTTAGTTCCGCCGATAAAAGTCGTTGAACGGAGATCGACCGATTTCCGCTCGCTAAGCGATCCGTCCGTCATTCAAGCCATGCATTTTATTCGTCACCATGCCTGTGAAGGGATCAAGGTTGAGCAAGTTTTGGATGCCGTGGGCATGTCTCGTTCAAATCTAGAGAAGCGGTTTAAAGATGAAACAGGACAAACCATTCATGCCGTAATCCATGAAGAAAAGTTGGATCGCGCACGCAATCTCTTAATCGCCACCTCGCTATCGATCAATGAAATTTCCCAGATGTGCGGGTATCCGTCGCTGCAATATTTCTATTCAGTATTTAAGAAGGGATACAGCATGACGCCGAAGGATTATCGCGATCGCTTTGGTGACAATATTGGATAACGAAACATTGGTGGATAAAACAGTAACTTGATAAGAAAAATCTCAGCCAACTCTAACTAAAACCGCCGCTTTAAAGTCAGCCCAAAATGAATTGGCGTTAAAATCAAAGCGGCGGGAACACGCTATCAGTCGATCTCGTCACTCAAGATGTAGTCAGCTAACTGCCAATTGACGGGCGAGCCTTGATAGTAAGGCATAACGGTGCCTTTTCGGATATTTAGAACAGGATGTGAAGATGAGTTCATCATCCGCCATACCCCAGTTTGTGGACATTCATGTCCGCTTGCTCGCTGGATCCCGAGCGGCTTCCGTGTCATTTCGTTTTGATTCTGAGATATAAGTTCAGTTGATAAGTAAGCAAAATTATTACTTTCTATTCTCATGACATCCTCAAGCAATAAAAGAAAGAACATTTATTAAAAGCGACATGAGTTAGAAAAATCTTAAGCGCAAAAAATAAACACAAAGATGATAAATAATTTGTTGGTTAATGTTTTGCCAAATATACTGGCGATGATTAATCCGATTTACTCTTATTAGGTTTTAATATGTGTGTTAGAAACACATTAATTAAGTTTCTCTGGGTTCTGCTCGTTGGCTTAACCAGTAGCCAAGCCATGGCAGTCAACTGCCAGCGTGCAACCACGCCGCTGGAAAATACCATCTGTAGTAACGATGGCCTGCATTGGCTAGACACCACGATGACCATTATTTATCGTGCCATGCTGGTTAAAGAAGATTCGCTGAAAGTGCATAGCCAGTACGAAAACTGGGAAAAATCGCTCGAAAAGTGCACCAGCGATAATTGTATCGAGCGCGCTTATTATGAGGGTATCAGCACCCTTTCTGATGCCGATACTAACTTCCAATGGGATGGGCAGTGGTGGAATCTCAGCGCGGGTAATATGAGCGGGGGCACCGTTCAGTTCAGTCGCAATAACGAATGGGGTTTTAACATTGATATCCATGCCTGGACAGGTATGAACGGTGATGAATATACCGCTGAAGCCCGTAAGCTTTACGGCATCGGTATCGTCGATCGCGTGACGGATACTAGCAGTTGTAAACTGCTGCTGATTCCTAAAAAGGATGGCTCGCTGCAAATTCATAGCAATGCCGACTGGGGATGCAGAATGTCTATGCCTGATGGCGTATTCATCGATGGGAAATATACAAAAGCTACCAAGGATCCTCGTCCAAAGCCTTCGTTGTTATCCATTGGCATTATTACGGAAGCCGCTCGCGACCAGCAATTTCGTGAGCTTGTGGGTGTTGATTACCAGCGCTTTGTCGATACCGCGAACGTCTATATTTATAGTGAAGATCTCGACAACATTGGCGCACGAGTCGTTTCGATGTGGGTGCGTGGCGCATCAAATAATAAAGCCGCTATTATCATGTACACGCCAGAAGGCGATATGTGGGCAGGTTTGATTGTGCCAGACAAAAATGGCCAACTGGCCATGCGCTATTACAGCTCAAAAAATAAGGACGAGAAAATGATGCCAAGAACCTTGGCGTCGTGGAAACTTCATTTTTTAGAGAAGTAACCGGTGCCACTTTAGCCCCATTCTCACCAGTGTGAGGATGGGGGATCGCTATGAAACCCAGCCTTTTCTATCGATTTTTCCTAACACCCAACTGCACAATAAACTTCCCGCCAGCGCGAAGAAAAACACCATGAAAATATCCACCAGCGGCCAGCTGCGTGCGTCTAAATGATGGGTGCGAATGAAGTGGATAAAAAAGGCATGGAAGCCATAAATTGCCAACGAATGACGTGAAATAAACGCCATCCATCGAGATTGAGTGTGATTAAAGTTATTCTTAAAGAATAGAAAAATGGCACAACTCGCTATAAACACCAGTGGCCCGCAGTACATGTAGTAAGTATCAGCAAATCCGCCGTTGTGCTGTGTTTGGCGGTAGGTGGAAAATGCAATTGCGACCACACACCCGATAAAAATTAGCGCCGCACTCCAAGATACACGTCGCAGCTCGGTATGTAACATCCCCAGAGATCGGCCCATCAACGCATAAAGCAGGTAGTAAAACATGTCACCAGAGATGTGCAGATTAATCGGGAGCAGCTTAATTCCTTGATAGCTGTATTGCGGCAAATTAGGGTTGGCAATAACCGCCAGTACGGCAACTACTATCGCCAAATACCGCGCACTCACCGCACGCACGCTAATTAATGGGGAAATGATATACAGGGCCAATATCGCATAGAAAAACCACAGGTGATAAAACACCGGCTTCACGAGAAAATATCGAATAGAAAGCCACGGGTTAATATGTGTCAGCAAACTGATATACAGCAGCCCTAGGGCGCTGTAAAAAAGCAAACAGCGCAAAACATGCAGCACATGCCGCCCTTGAGCCGACTTCTCGCCAAAAAACAGATAGCCAGAAATCATGAAAAATAAGGGTACACATACCCGAGACGCCGAATTAAGGAGGTTAGCGACATCCCAATTTATTTGGCCAATGCTAAACCCACTGGTGACATAGTAGGTTGTTGAATGGATCATCACTACCATGAGGCAAGCCGTGGCGCGTAAGTTATCGATCCAAATGATTTTCTGACTCATGTTTTGCGCCAAGCCCTTACCAGAATTCCGTATAACACCGACGGTGTTTTTGTTAAAAACAGGTTAACCTTCCGACCCCTCCGTCAGCAATCAGAAGAATGCCTAAGCTAATCGTGATTTATATTTTTGAGTGACACATCACTGATTGCCAAGCGTGATAATTGACGGCAAAATAGCCACTCAGCCTTACGTTGTTCGTAAAACATAATCTGTTCACCGACACATCGCCGGTTTTTTTCCCTTTTCTGAATAAACAAATAACTAATAAATATGCAAAAGTCTCTCTCCGCCGCAGGGCGATTGGGCCGACAGGCGCTGCTGTTTCCGCTTTGTCTGGTTCTGTATGAATTCACCACCTACATCGGCAACGACATGATCCAGCCCGGTATGTTGACCGTGGTGCAAGAATTTAACGTTGGCCAAGAATGGGTACCAACGTCAATGACCGCTTATCTGGCTGGCGGCATGTTCCTGCAATGGCTGCTTGGGCCATTGTCAGACCGCATCGGGCGTCGTCCAGTTATGTTGGCGGGCGTGGCCTATTTTGTCGTGATGTGTTTAGCCATTTTGCTGGCACAGACGATTGAACAATTTACGCTGCTGCGCTTCTTGCAGGGCGTGAGCCTGTGCTTTATCGGTGCCGTGGGCTATGCCGCTATTCAAGAGTCTTTTGAAGAATCGGTGTGCATAAAAATCACCGCACTGATGGCGAACGTGGCCCTGATAGCTCCCTTGCTGGGGCCGTTAGCCGGTGCCGCTTGGGTGCATATTTTGCCGTGGCAAATGATGTTTGTGATGTTTGCCGCACTCGCCGCGTTTTCTTTCTATGGATTGTGGCGTGCGATGCCTGAAACCGCGACGCGCCGTGGTGAAAAGCTGTCGCTGAAAGCGCTGGGGCAGGACTATAAACAGGTGCTATCGAACCGCCATTTTCTGTGTGGTGCGCTCGCGACCGGCTTCGCCAGTTTGCCGCTTTTAGCCTGGATTGCGCAGTCTCCGGTCATCATAATTAGCGGCGAAGGTTTAAGCAGCTATGACTACGGCCTTCTACAGGTTCCGGTGTTCGGCGCTCTGATTTTAGGCAACTTTACGCTAGCAAAACTAACCAGTACCCGTAGCGTTCGCTCCCTGATTAAACTAGGCGCATGGCCAATGATGCTGGGACTCGCAATCGCGGCGATTGCCACGGTACACGCATCTCATGCCTATCTGTGGATGACCGCGGGGCTAAGTATCTATGCCTTCGGGATCGGAATCGCTAACGCAGGGCTATATCGTTTAACGCTGTTTTCCAGCGATATGAGCAAAGGCACCGTGTCGGCGGCAATGGGTATGCTGAGCATGCTGATTTTTACCGTCGGCATTGAGTTAACCAAACACGCTTATCTGCTCGGCGGCAATAGCTGGTTCAGCCTATTTAACCTGATGAGCGGTATTATTTGGCTAACGCTAGTGGTGCTATTTTTACGTAACAAACAGGTCGGAATGCCGCAGGCGGCATAATTTGGCCGCCCTTCGCATTGGTCGAAGCCGCTCGGAGAAATTCCACGCATCACCGAGCGGTTCCCTCCCCTGCGAAGGGGAGGGTTAGGGTGGGGCTACTATTCACCAAGCCTTACTGAATACTGCCCTCATCATCATCTTCGGTCGCAGGCAGTACCATATACGTCCCTTCAAACACCGCACCTGGATGCTCATCGCCATATAAATTCACGGAAAGCTGAACGCGAGCTTTGCGCCCACGGGCAAGCCTGTCCAGATCGCCGCTGACGGAGCTGAGATCCGCAACCGCGCGTGGTCGACCGGTAATCGGTGCGCTATAGCGTATATGTGCATCGGCAAGAATAATGGTTCCACCTAAATGGCGTTCACGCAGCAGCAGCCAAATCAGCCCCCAGCCCGTTAACGTTGCCAGTGAAAACAGACTGCCTGCAAACAGCGTTTGATGCGGATTTTGATTGCCTGACTCCGGCATGGTGGTCACAAAACGCTGGCCGGTATATTGGCTGATACGCACACCCATTTTTTCACTGAGTGGGATGTTTTCGTACCATGCTTTTTGCAACTGAGCGCACCAATCGGGACGATGCAAAATATCATCGAGCGTTGCTACCGGTTTAATCATCAGGAAATGACGCACCGGCGTAGTTTGCGGCGCGGTAATCTCCCCCTGATTTTCAAAACCCAGTTTGGCAAAAAACTCCACCGCATCTTCACGTGCGCTACATACCACGCGTTTAACCCCTTCCTGACGCGCTACAGACTCCAGCGTCATCGCCACCAGCGTTCCTAACCCTTTGGCCTGTACGGTGGGATCAACCGCCAGAAAGCGGATAGAGGCTTCATTATCGGCATTAATATATAAGCGCCCGATGGCAACCGGTTTACCCGACTCATCAACCACCATTTGATGGTGCGCCATCGCATCATAGGCATCACGCTCCGATCCCACCGGTTGATGCAGCGGCTTACGCAGCATTTCCCAGCGAAACTGGTAATAATCTTTTAGCTCTTGCTCTGTAACCGGAACTCGCAGGTGATACATAACTTGCTCTCTCTGTTTTACAGCATTCGCGTTACAACCCCCTCCCAACCTCCCCCTTCACAGGGGGAGGAGCCCACCAGTTTCTCATGTTAGCTGGGTTTCTCATTACAACGAGGAGAACGCACTAAACCTGGAGCCAGAAAGTGACCGGCCCATCATTGAGTAGTGAAACCTTCATATCGGCTGCAAACTGCCCGGTTTGGGTGTTGATGCCGGTTTCACGGCACTGGCCCACGAAGTATTCATACAGGCGTTCTGCTTCATCGGGAGCGGCGCCACCTGAAAAGCTCGGTCGCATCCCTTTTTGGGTGTCTGCGGCTAAGGTAAATTGGGAAACCACCAGTACACTGCCACCGGCTTGCTGAACGTTAAGATTCATCTTGTCGTTTTCATCGCTGAAAATGCGATAACCCAATACTTTGTCACGCAGCCGTTGAGCTTTTTGTTCGTTATCTTCTTTTTCAACGCCCAGTAATACCAGAAGGCCTGGGCCGATTTCGCCCACGGTTGTGCCTTCAACAACAACGCTGGCATGAGTTACTCTCTGAATTAACGCTATCATTTAGTTCTTCTCTTCCTTATCGTTTTCTGGCGATGTTGCTTGAATTCTCTGGTTTTCTTCTCGTTTTGCGCGCTGATGCATGGCGCGGTATTCACTGAGCGAGACGGTAATCTCTGCGCCTAATAACACAATGCACCAACTCCAGTAGACCCATACAAACAGTATCGGTATCACGGCCAGTACGCCATAAATCAATTGATACGATGGAAACATCGTGACGTATAGCCCAAAGCCTTTTTTACCCAGTTCGAACAATAGCCCCGCCACCACCGCGCCGATCAGCGCATCTCTGGCGGGAACTCGCTGCGTGGGCACGACGCAGTAAATGAGCCAGAAACTGGCGCAGGAGAGCAAGAGAGGAAAAATGCGCAGTACCTGATCCACCAGCGAATACACACCGGTCATCGCCAGCCAGCGGATGGAAAGCAGATAGGTGCTAATCGCCATGCTGGCCCCCACTAAAATGGGTCCAAGGGTTAATACCATCCAATAGATCGCAAATGAATAGACGATTGGCCGCTGGGTACGGCTACGCCAAATATGGTTTAGCGCACCGTCAACGGAGGATATCACCAGCAGAGCCGTGACAATCAGCCCAACGGCACCCACGGCGGTCATCTTGCTGGAGTTAGCGACAAACTGTTCGATATAAGACTGCACGACATCGCCAGCAGCGGGAACGAAATTGGTAAAAATAAAGTGTTTGAGCTGTTCAGAAACTTCGCCAAACATGGGAAAAGCGGCAAACAGAGAGAAAACCACCGTGACGAGAGGAACCAGAGATAACAAAGAAACATAGGCCAGACTGCCCGCCATCATGCTCACTCGGTCGTGATTAACTCTGGCCCACAAGAGACGCCCAAATGAGACGCAAGACTTTGCTGACTGCCAAGAAAAAAGGGTCATGCCCCCTCCTGAAAACAACGCTCAGACCATGACATTACGGCCTGAGCGGTTAAACATCTTTTAATGTTAACGTTTTCTTGGGGTTGCGCAAAAAAATGCGAAGGACAAAACGAATTATCCCATTACCTGCCCCTCTTATTACCTACCCCATAGATAGGTTAGGCAAAATACGCGGGCACCACTTGGTTATCCGTGACGAGAATAGACTTAATTCCCAACGCCGCCGCGGCCGCAACGTTTTCAGCGTTGTCATCAAAGAATACCGCATCGCTGGCTGGGCAATGTTCCTGAGCCAGCACGTGCTGGTAAATCTCCACATCGGGTTTGCGCATACCAAGATCTTGAGAGAGGTACATGTGATCGCTGGCAGCCTCCACTTCAGGATAATGCTTTGGCCAATAGTTGCTGTGTAGGCGGTTAGTGTTGGAGAGCACAACCACACGATTACCGTAACTACGCAACTTTTTCATCAGCTCAATGACTTCTGGACGTAGACCAACAAATACCGACTGCCAGCCTAACTCAAACTGTTCGAAGCTGAGTGCTATCCCCATTTCAGCACAGAGTTTGTGCGCGAACTCTTCATCGGTAATCGTACCACGCTCATGCTGCTGGAAAACTTCACCCATTTTGAACCTTTCGGACAGGGTTGCCAGCGGCACACCGCTATATTTGCTCCAAACACCGAGCACGCGCTTAAAATCAATATCTACAATCACATTCCCTAAATCAAAGATGTACAACATGTGCCGCTCCTGATTTTTTGTGAATTTTTACTCTAACCTGAAATCGTGCGCTGAAATAGGCACCGTCTCTAAACGCCGCAACGAATACAGAACATTCAAAATCCGCTGTTCTGAAGCTTTGCACAACACCCTGATAGTAGAACTCCCTACTTAAGCGCGCAAAAATTGGACATAGATCACAATTCCTCACTACGTATGACTATTTCAATAGCAGCAAAACCTTTATTTCCCTGTGGGTATAAGAATTTTCTAAGTTCCGCCGATAGAAAATCAAACATCGCATATTTATTACCCAAATAAGGCCGGAAATTATGTTTAAAAACCTAACAATCAGAACAGGACTGCTCATTTTATTAGCCGTATTTGCCTTACTTCAATTTACGTCCAGTGGAATCGGGATGTATTTTCTTCACCAGAACGATGAGGACGTTAACTTTCTGGAAGTTACCGCAAGCGAACAAAAAGCGCTCTCTGATTCACGTGATGCCGTCTTACGCTTGCGTTCGATTATCGACAGCACGGTTATCCAACTGACCAATAATATGCCGGTTAATGTGCCTCAGGTCGTCAAGCACTGCGCCAAGAATTACAAACCTCGCAGACTAACTTTGACTTGTTTATGAAGATCCCTGGCATAACCATGAGCCGACCAGAAATCGGTAGAATTATGGAGAAAGCGCAGGCGGATCAGGTTTCAAGCGCGTTGACGAATATTGGCTTATTGGAAAATTTCACCACACCAGAACAGCTCCAACAGTCGATGACAAGCCATCAAGAATCTCGCCTAAAGGTGCGTAAAGAATATGATGATCAGTACACAAACTACGTGAGCCTACGTCAGGAAAATCTGGTCAAGGCGAGTGCCGATAGCACAGCCTCTTACACGTTCTCCATTCAAATCATGTGCGCTATTTTAGCCGCCGTGGTGGTGCTATTTATCATTGCTTACTTCTGGTTGGATCGCATCTTGGTGAAACCATTGAACAAGGTATCCGGCTATTTTGCTCAAATTGGTAAAGGCGATCTTCGTCACCCGATTGAAGTTGAAAACAATAATGAAATTGGTAAGTTATGTGCCGCGCTGCAAGAGATGCAATATGAGCTGATTGAAACCGTGACGTCTATTCGCGATGGGGTGGAATCCATTAATATTGGCACTCAAGAAATTGCAGCAGGCAACACCGACCTATCTAGCCGAACGGAAGAGCAGGCATCCGCGCTGGCAGAAACAGCCGCCAGCATGGAGCAGATATCGTCTACGGTTAAGCTCAACGCGGATAACGCCGTGCAAGCCTCTTCCATGATCCAAACATCGGCCTCTATCGCTCATGAAGGCGAACAGCAGATGAAAAACATGACCACCAAAATGCATGCCATTAAAACCAATGCGCAAAAGATGGGCGATATCATTAGCGTCATCGATAGCATTGCTTTCCAAACCAATATTTTAGCCCTGAATGCCGCCGTGGAGGCCGCTCGCGCAGGTGAAGCCGGTCGTGGGTTTGCCGTTGTCGCCAGCGAGGTGCGTAACCTTGCCCAACGCTCTGCGCAGTCAGCCAAAGAAATTAACAGCCTCATTTCTGAATCTGCTTACCAAATTCAAGAAGGTGCGGAACTGGCAGATAAAACGGGGTCAACAATCGCGGAAATGACCAGCGCTATCTCGAAGGCAAGCACGATGATGGACAGCATCTCTTACGCCTCTGAAGAACAAAGCCGCGGTGTCGAACAAATACGCGTAGCCATCACCCAGATGGATCAGGTTACTCAACAAAATGCGGCCTTGGTCGAGCAGGTCGCAACCACAGCTGCGAACGTTGAGGATCTGTCAGGAACCCTAACGCAGGCCGTCGCCGTCTTTCAAATTAAAGGTCAAACCACAACGCCGGTAAAAAACTCAGCGACAGCAAAAACAGCTGAAACGCTAGATGATGAAAACTGGATCTGATTTTTAGGTATAAAAAAAGGGCACCCAAAGGTGCCCTCATATCAGACTTAAACAATCGTTAAAGAAGATTAGTCTTCTTTAGGGCCACGAGCTGCGCGGCGACGGTCGTTTTCAGTCAGGTGACGTTTACGGATACGTACAGAAACCGGAGTCACTTCTACCAATTCGTCGTCATCGATGAATTCCAGAGCCTGTTCCAGAGACATTTTAATCGCAGGAACCAGAGTCGTTGCTTCATCAGTACCAGACGCACGCATGTTGGTCAGTTTTTTACCGGTCAAGCAGTTAACGGTCAGGTCGTTAGAACGAGTATGAATACCGATGATCTGGCCTTCATAAACTTCTGCACCGTGACCCAAGAACAGCTTACCGCGATCCTGCAGACCGAACAGAGCAAACGCAACCGCTTTACCCTGACCGTTAGAGATCAGCACGCCGTTCTGACGCTGGCCGATTTCGCCTGGACGTACATCGTCGTAATGGCTGAAGGTGGAGTACAGCAGACCAGTACCAGAAGTCATAGTCATGAATTCGGTACGGAAGCCGATCAGGCCACGCGCAGGGATGATGTAATCCAAACGGATACGACCCTTGCCATCTGGAACCATGTTTTTAACGTCGCCCTTGCGTTCACCCATGGCTTGCATGACTGAACCCTGGTGCTGCTCTTCGATATCCAGAGTTACGTTTTCAAACGGTTCTTGCATACGGCCATCAATCTTACGGTTGATAACCTTAGGACGAGATACTGCCAGCTCGAAACCTTCACGACGCATGTTTTCGATCAGAACCGACAGGTGAAGTTCACCACGGCCTGAAACGCGGAATGCGTCAGCATCTTCAGTTTCTTCAACGCGCAGAGCAACGTTGTGTACCAGTTCTTTCTGCAGACGCTCCAGGATCTGACGGGAGGTCACGTATTTACCTTCTTTACCGCAGAACGGAGAGGTGTTTACGCAGAAGTACATGGTTACAGTTGGTTCATCAACGCTCAGCGCAGGCAGAGCTTCAACATTACCCACTTCACAAATGGTGTCGGAAATGTTCAGTTCACCCAGACCGGTGATTGCGATGATGTCGCCAGCTTCAGCAACGTCAGCTTCGATACGCTCCAGACCCATGTGGGTCAGAACTTTACCGACTTTACCGTTACGAGTTTTGCCTTCGCTATCGATCAAAGTAACCTGTTGGTTAGGTTTGATTTTACCGCGTTTGATACGGCCGATACCGATAACGCCAACGTAGTTGTTGTAGTCCAGCTGAGAAATTTGCATCTGGAAAGGTGCATCAGCTTCAACTTGTGGCGGAGATACATGGTCAACAATCGCTTGATACAGCGGAGTCATGTCGTCGGCCATATCGTTATGGTCCAGACCCGCGATACCGTTCAACGCAGATGCGTAAACGATTGGGAAGTCCAGCTGCTCGTCGGTTGCGTCCAAGTTAACGAACAGGTCGAATACCTGATCGACAACCCAGTCAGGACGTGCGCCCGGACGGTCAACTTTGTTGATAACCACAATTGGTTTCAGACCGTTAGCAAATGCTTTTTTGGTCACGAAACGGGTCTGCGGCATAGGGCCATCCATTGCGTCAACAACCAGCAGTACCGAGTCAACCATAGACATTACACGTTCAACTTCGCCACCGAAGTCAGCATGCCCCGGGGTATCCACGATGTTGATACGGTAGTCTTTCCAATTAATGGCGGTGTTTTTCGCGAGGATGGTAATCCCACGCTCTTTCTCCAAATCGTTGGAGTCCATTACGCGTTCAGTTGCTTCTTCACGTTCACCGAACGTGCCGGATTGTTGTAGCAACTTGTCAACCAGGGTAGTTTTCCCATGGTCAACGTGCGCAATAATGGCGATGTTACGCAGATTTTCGATCACAGCTTTGCCTCAGGCATTAGAAATAGCGCGCTATTGTACACGTAATAAGCGAGGGACTAAACAAGATCACAAGCATCTCTTATAAACAACCGTAAAAAGGTGAGTTTGTGATCCTATTCACGATGCCAAACGGCGCGGGAATGAACAATTTGCACTGGAATGGTGCATATGAAATCTTACACTGCACCATTCTGGTGCGGAATTCGATTCTGGTGCATAGTCTCCTATCACCAGATACGCCAATTATGCGCTTTCCGAGCGATTTGTAAAGTTGGCATGGTTTTAGCTTGTATAAATTTATGGTGAAAAAACCATTTATATATACAGATTCGTTCCACGACGACCTTAGGCAACCGGGAGTAGAGTATGTCCGCTGAACACGTATTAACAATGCTGAATGAGCATGAAGTCAAATTCGTAGACCTGCGTTTTACTGATACGAAAGGTAAAGAACAGCACGTTACGATCCCTGCTCATCAAGTCAATGCCGACTTCTTTGAAGAAGGTAAAATGTTTGACGGCTCCTCTATCGGCGGCTGGAAAGGTATCAACGAATCCGACATGGTGCTGATGCCAGATGCAAGCACTGCGGTTCTGGATCCGTTCTTTGAAGAACCGACTCTGATTATCCGTTGCGACATTCTTGAGCCAGGCACCATGCAGGGCTATGACCGCGACCCGCGCTCCATCTCTAAACGTGCAGAAGATTACCTGCGCGCTTCAGGCATCGCAGACACCGTTCTGTTTGGGCCTGAACCAGAATTCTTCCTGTTCGATGACATTCGTTTCGGCAGCAGCATTCGTGGCTCCCACGTTGCCATTGACGATATCGAAGGCGCATGGAACTCCAGCACCAAATACGAAGGCGGCAACAAAGGCCATCGTCCAGCGGTGAAAGGCGGCTATTTCCCAGTTCCTCCTGTCGATTCTTCACAGGACATCCGCTCGACCATGTGTCTGACCATGGAAGACATGGGTTTAGTGGTTGAAGCTCATCACCATGAAGTTGCAACCGCCGGTCAGAACGAAGTGGCAACCCGCTTCAATACCATGACCAAAAAAGCTGACGAAATTCAGATTTACAAATACGTGGTTCACAACGTGGCTCACGCATTCGGCAAAACCGCGACCTTCATGCCAAAACCAATGTTTGGCGATAACGGTTCTGGTATGCACTGCCATATGTCCCTGTCTAAGAACGGAACTAACCTGTTCGCAGGCGACAAATACGCAGGCCTGTCTGAAATGGCGCTGTACTACATTGGCGGCGTAATCAAACATGCTAAAGCGATCAACGCGCTGGCAAACCCAACCACCAACTCCTACAAGCGTTTGGTTCCAGGCTACGAAGCACCAGTTATGCTGGCTTACTCTGCCCGTAACCGTTCTGCCTCTATCCGTATTCCAGTGATCGCCAGCCCGAAAGGACGCCGTATTGAAGTTCGCTTCCCAGATCCAGCGGCTAACCCATACCTGTGCTTCGCGGCACTGCTGATGGCAGGCTTGGACGGTATTGTGAACAAAATCCATCCTGGCGATGCGATGGATAAAAACCTGTACGATCTGCCTCCAGAAGAAGCGAAAGAGATCCCAACCGTTGCGGGCTCTCTGGACGAAGCGCTGGCCTGTCTGGATGCTGACCGTGAATTCTTGACCCGCGGTGGCGTGTTCACCAATGACGCGATCGATGCTTACATCAAACTGCGTCAGGAAGAGATGGAACGTGTTCGCATGACGCCGCATCCTGTTGAGTTTGAACTGTACTACAGCGTCTAAAACCGGCGTCTAAAACACGCTCATGCGCTTGGCACGTCTTATGGCGTGCCGCAAAAAGATTCAAATTGGTTCGTCGATTTTTTGTTGCCGTGGAAACTTTATACCCATCTTCGGATGGGTTTTTTTCTCCACTTTTTTTGAGCACCTAACTGATGGGCACCCGCGGAGAAATTTTTTACTCGCCAAATCCCACGGTTTTGAAAGCATGCTAAAGTGCATTTATCTTATTTGCACCAAAACAGTGCAGGAGCCCGCAATATGGCCGACCAATCCATGACCGATGCGCAAACCGCACGTAAACAGCCTGATTCCGGGCAAATTCTCAATTCACTGATTACCTGCGTATTGTTGCTTGATCGCAATCTGGCGGTTCATTACGCCAATCCAGCCGCGCAACAGCTGTTGGCTCAAAGTTCTCGCAAGTTATTTGGCACCCCGCTCCCAGACTTATTAGGCTACTTCTCGCTGAATATTCGGCTGATGCACGATAGCCTGCACGCTGGACAGGGGTTTACCGATAATGAAGTCACGCTGGTTATCGATGGTCATGCTCATATTATGGCGCTCACGGCACAACCCATGAGTGATGACTTTATCCTGTTGGAACTCTCTCCGATGGATAGCCAGCGCCGCCTCAGCCAAGAACAGCTACAGCATGCACAGCAGGTCGCCGCCCGCGATTTGGTGCGTGGATTAGCTCATGAGATTAAAAACCCGCTTGGTGGATTACGCGGCGCTGCGCAGCTGTTAGCTAAAGCCTTGCCCGATCCCTCGCTGACCGAATACACCAAGGTCATCATCGAGCAGGCAGACCGTCTAAGAAATCTGGTCGATCGGCTGTTAGGCCCTCAGCGCCCCGGTCAACACGTCACACAAAGCATTCATCAGGTAGCAGAACGTGTTTGCCAGCTGGTTTCACTCGAATGCCCCGACAACGTCACGCTGGTTAGGGATTACGATCCGAGCCTGCCGGAGCTTGAGCACGATCCAGAACAAATTGAACAAGTACTGCTCAATATCACTCGCAATGCGCTTCAGGCACTAGGAAACGCGGGAGGTACGATTACGTTGCGCACTCGAACCGCATTTCAGCTCACACTGCATGGCGAGCGCTATCGCTTAGCGGCGCGTATTGATATTGAAGATGATGGTCCGGGGATCCCCGCCCATCTGCACGATACCCTGTTTTATCCGATGGTCAGTGGCCGCGAAGGTGGCACCGGACTCGGCCTGTCGATTGCCAGAAATCTCATCGACCAACATCAGGGTAAAATTGAATTTAATAGCTGGCCGGGGCATACCGAATTTTCGGTTTATCTGCCTATTCGCAAGTAATTTACAACATTTACTAAGCGGCCTTCCGTAAACAGAGGTGATTATGACAACGCAACAGGGAATCGTCTGGATCGTTGATGATGACAGTTCCATCCGCTGGGTGCTGGAACGTGCACTGACCGGCGCGGGTTTGCGCTGCGTCACGTTTGAGAACGGAAACGAGGTGCTGAGTGCTTTAGCCAGCCAAACGCCGGACGTTTTGTTATCCGATATCCGCATGCCCGGCATGGATGGTTTAGCGTTACTTAAGCAGATAAAACAGCGCCACCCCATGCTTCCGGTCATCATAATGACAGCGCATTCAGACTTAGATGCCGCGGTGAGCGCCTATCAGCAAGGTGCCTTTGATTACTTGCCTAAGCCTTTCGATATTGATGAAGCGGTCGCCCTTGTAGAGCGGGCGATCAGCCACTATCAGGAACAGCAGCATCCAGCGCGCAGCGAACCCATTAACGATCCTGCGGCAGATATCATCGGTGAAGCACCGGCGATGCAGGATGTTTTTCGCATTATTGGCCGACTTTCGCGTTCTTCAATCAGCGTATTGATTAACGGTGAATCCGGTACGGGTAAAGAGCTAGTCGCGCACGCGCTACATCGCCACAGCCCACGAGGCAAAGCGCCGTTTATTGCGCTGAATATGGCCGCCATCCCTAAAGACCTCATTGAGTCAGAGCTGTTTGGTCACGAAAAAGGAGCCTTTACCGGCGCTAATCAAATTCGTCAGGGCCGTTTTGAACAGGCAGACGGCGGCACGCTGTTTCTGGATGAAATCGGTGATATGCCACTCGATGTGCAAACACGCTTGCTGCGCGTGTTAGCCGACGGTCAGTTTTATCGCGTTGGCGGATATGCTCCCGTCAAAGTCGATGTACGTATTATTGCCGCAACGCATCAAAACCTTGAACAACGGGTGCAGGAAGGAAAATTCCGTGAGGATTTATTCCACCGCCTTAACGTTATTCGCGTGCATTTGCCTCCGTTGCGCGAACGTCGTGAAGATATCCCTCGCCTCGCGCGTTACTTTTTGAAAGTGGCCGCCACCGAATTAGGCGTTGAAGCAAAAATTCTTCACCCTGATACCGAGTTGGCGCTCACTCGTCTTCCGTGGCCAGGCAACGTGCGTCAGCTAGAAAACACCTGCCGCTGGCTTACCGTTATGGCCGCCGGGCAGGAGTTGCTGGTTCAAGATTTGCCAAGCGAACTGTTTGAAACCAGCGTACCGGAATCCACCAGCGGAACCGCCTCGCCCGATCATTGGTCTGCGCTTTTGGCTCAGTGGGCAGAGCATGCCTTGCGATCTGGGCATCAGGATCTGTTGTCTGAGGCACAGCCAGAAATGGAGCGTATTCTGCTGACGACCGCGCTGCGCCATACTCATGGCCATAAGCAAGAGGCCGCGCGGCTGCTCGGTTGGGGGCGCAATACCCTGACACGTAAGCTAAAAGAGTTGGGAATGGAGTGATCATTAGCCGATCATCAGTGGTTTGTTAATATGTTGTATCTGGTTAATAAAAATACAATCTGGCGCACAAAAAAACGGCTATGCCGATCTTTTACTGCACACCGCAGATCGGTATGATCATCGGCACAGTTTTTGGAGGTTATGATGATCGATTCGATACTGAGCTTGATCTCGCAGGGTGCTGAGCTCGCCACCGCCGCCGGACACTCATCGCAGACAGCATTTGCCGCCGTGCTATGTGCCGCGCTGCTGAGTTTTTTGGGTTAACCATTTCACTCTCCCCCTCCCATGAGAAAGGGCGTTGTTCTAGCAACGCCCTTTTTTGTTGGTTGAATCCTTAAAACTCATCGTGATTAAGACTCAATTCAGAACCCTGTTTGCATCTTTCGCTGTTATGCTGAAATGAAAGAGCCTGAATTATCAGCCAATCCTGACGCCTATCTCCTAGGAGTAAACATGAAACCTGCCATCGTTCTCTATAAAACGCTACCCGCTGACCTGCGCCAAAAGCTCGATGAACACTTCAGCGTGACCGCCTTTGATGAGCTTTCTCATCAAACCTTCCCTGCATTTTTACAGGCGTTAAAAAACGCAGAAGGATTAATCGGTTCTGGCGGGCGTATTGACGCTGACCTACTGGCACAAGCGCCTAAGCTTCGAGCCGCTTCAACCATTTCAGTCGGCTACGATAATTTTGACGTCGACGAGATGACTCGACGTAATATCTTGCTGATGCATACACCCACCGTGTTAACAGAAACCGTCGCGGATACGTTAATGGGGCTGATGCTGGCCACTGCGCGTCGCATTCCAGAATTAGATGCATGGATCCGTGACGGACACTGGAATGATAGCCTTGGGGCCGATCATTACGGAACAGACGTTCACCACAAAACCGTGGGTATTCTTGGCATGGGGCGCATTGGTATGGCGCTGGCGCAGCGCGCTCACTTTGGTTTTGGCATGAAAGTGCTTTATAACACCCGCACGCCAAACCCAGAGGCGAATCAAAAATATCAGGCACAGCATTGCGATTTAGATACGCTGTTGGCCCAATCTGATTTTGTTTGTATCACGCTACCGCTGACGTCACAAACGCACCATATGATTGGGCGCGCGCAGCTAGACAAAATGAAAAAAAGCGCCATTTTAATCAATGCAGGTCGCGGGCCTGTTATTGATGAAGATGCCTTGGTCGAGGCATTGAAAGACTGCACCATTCTCGCGGCGGGCTTAGATGTGTTTGAGCGTGAACCGCTGCCTCATGATTCAGAGCTGATGAAACTCAAAAATGTGGTTTTAGCGCCGCATATTGGCTCAGCCACTCATGAAACCCGCTACGGTATGGCGGCGTGCGCCGTCGATAATCTGATTGCTGCATTAAACGGTACGGTGAAGGAAAACTGCGTCAACCCTCAAATTGCGGTCAAAAACTAGACGCATAAATCACCGATGGGCAGGATAGTCTGCCCATATTTCAGTGGTGAATAGGGGGCGTTAAAGAATACGTTATAAAGAATAGTAGTGCTCTTTTACACGCAGCCAATCTTCAGTAGGGATCGGCTCTAAGTATTTCTCTAACTGTTTAAAATCATGCTGTACCGCTTTTTCTCTCACCCAACGGCGGCGACTCTTTTCAAGATCCAAAAATCCAGCCTCAACGTCCCCATGACTTTTCACATAGATATGCCGAACATAGCAGCAACCGTGCTGCCGATTTACGCTATGCATTTTTTTAAAGGCAACGGCAATCTGCTTGAGAAGTTCATTCATCACCTCAGGCTCACAGGCTTGATTCTGTTTCTGCGTATACCAATCACCAATACAAACAAAGTCCTTCATGTCTTCCGTTACAAGTAGGGCACGCCACTCGCCATTAATTTGCAGCGCTTTACCGTATACGATTTTGGGGACAATCACGCCTGCCGCAGAGAGTTCGTTGATCACCTGAATTTCGCGCACAATGGTTGGACGCCCAAATGGATAACGAAGAGAGTGGAATAGGTGCATCACCTGACGTTTTACATAAAGCGTTTTGCCATCACGTTCAATGCGCTGAACGCCGCTCATGCCTTTGCGGCGCTCATTAGGCTCTTCAACCCAATCGCCTTCTGTATCCCACCAACGCTGAAACTCTTCTAATTCTGCTCTCGATGCCATATCAACCCCTCGTGTAAAAATCCATTCACGCAGACCGTTATTGCTTAGTTTTAAATCAAACGAAAAAAATACACACATAGAGAAATAATAACCACTAAAACTAGTAGTAAGTTATCTTAAAGAGCTCATTGGGCACAAAGCGTACTTCTGCATATCGCCAGAAAACGTCAAACACATCATCACGATGACTTGAATGGTCGACAAAACATCCAATACGCAAACGTAATAGGTGAATCGTTTCATAATGACTACGGTTATGTGGCTTACCCCACAGATGTGCGATGCTGCTTTTGCGAGAATCCACAATAATTGTAAGCAGCTAGACGTTAACCATTGATCAACGGCGAGCGAGTTCGATGCCGCCTTTTATTAGCAGTAGAATCAAGGATGTGTACGATGAGCGATATCGCCCTTACGGTTAGTCTGCTGGCGCTCGTTGCCGTGCTGGGATTGTGGATCGGCAATTGGCGCATTTATGGTGTTGGCTTAGGCATCGGGGGCGTGCTTTTTGGCGGAATTATCGTCGGCCATTTTGCTCAGACGTACGCACTCGACCTCAACGGCGATATGCTGCACTTCATCCAAGAATTCGGCCTGATTTTATTCGTGTATACCATCGGGATTCAGGTCGGCCCCGGCTTCTTCTCCTCGCTACGCGTTTCGGGACTCAGGCTTAACGGCTTCGCCGTTCTGATGGTGGTGCTGAGCGGCGTCGTGACGGCGCTGATCCACAAACTGTTTGGTGTTCCTCTTCCCGTGATACTAGGCGTATTTTCAGGTGCAGTGACCAATACCCCCGCGCTTGGAGCCGGACAGCAAATTCTGACCGATTTAGGCTCCGACCCTGCGCTAGTCGATAAGATGGGCATGGGCTATGCCATGGCCTACCCGTTTGGGATATGTGGCATTTTGCTGGTGATGTGGCTGCTACGCTTGATATTTCGTATCAGCGTGGATGCTGAAGCCAGAGATTTTGACGCTAAAAATGGCTTGAAGCATGAGCTACTGCAAACCATGAATATCTCGGTGCGTAACCCCAATCTGGCGGGAATGCCGATTCATAGCATCCCTATTATCAATAGTGATGAAATCGTCTGTTCACGCTTAAAACGTGGCGAACATCTGATGGTGCCGCTGCCCGATACGGTGCTGGAGTTAGGCGATCTTATCCATCTGGTTGGGCAAAAACAGGATTTAGAAAACGCGCGTTTAGTCATTGGCGATCAGGTCGATACATCACTGTCTACACGCGGTACAGCGCTTCAAGTGAGTCGCGTAGTGGTGACGAACGAGAAGGTGTTAGGTAAAAAAATTCGCGATCTGAATTTAAAACAGAAATACGACGTGGTGATCTCTCGCCTTAATCGCTCTGGTGTTGAGCTGGTCGCAAGTAGCAATGCAAGCCTACAGTTTGGCGATATTTTGAATCTGGTGGGAAGACCCGAATCTATCGATCGCGTGGCAGATATCGTCGGCAACGCCCAGCAGAAACTGCAACAGGTTCAAATGCTGCCGGTGTTTATCGGCATTGGGCTCGGCGTTTTACTCGGATCCATTCCCCTTTTCATTCCCGGATTCCCTGCCGCATTGAAATTAGGTTTGGCGGGTGGCCCGCTAGTGGTCGCGTTGATCTTAGGGCGTATCGGCAGTATTGGTAAGCTGTATTGGTTTATGCCACCTAGCGCCAACCTTGCCCTGCGCGAACTCGGCATCGTACTGTTTTTATCCGTGGTCGGTCTGAAGTCTGGTGGCAATTTCGTTGATACATTGCTTAATGGCGATGGTTTGTCGTGGATTGGCTATGGAATATTAATTACCGCAATTCCACTGCTTACAGCGGGGATCCTCGCTCGCGCGATGGCGAAAATGAACTATCTAACCATCTGCGGCATGCTGGCTGGCTCGATGACCGATCCTCCAGCGTTGGCCTTCGCCAACGGGCTACATCCTACTAGCGGTGCAGCAGCGCTCTCGTATGCGACGGTTTATCCACTCGCGATGTTCTTAAGGATTATGTCGCCACAGTTGTTGGCGGTGATTTTTTGGGCCATGTAGGGGCGGGGATTTTATGGAGTAGTGTAAGGTTTCGAACGCCGAGTATGTCTGTACTGAAGCTCATACAAGACAATCTCAATATTACAGATATACGTAAGGTTTCGAACGCCTGTGAGCATTTGCATTTCTATGAAGCCGTTGGCGTAGGCGTCCGATGAGAGTCCCGTTGCGCCGGGACTCTCAACTCGCGCGCTTTTGACCGAGCCGTTTGGCCGACCGGTCTCGGAGCGCACGTCCTGTGCGCCCTCAACCTGCCACCAGCATCCCTGCTGGCGGCTCTAAAATGCATTCCATCTAACACGGAAAAGACAAAAAATACTTTGTCTGTCTTCTTATCTTCTTATTTGTGTAAGTCTTGGTTGGGAGAGCCGGCACGACAGGGATGTCGTGACGGAGTTTGGGGCGCCCTGGATGGGCGATACCAAACTGGAGCGAAGATGGCGTCTCGGATAAAGGCGCGCGGGTGTTGGGTGCGCGCGCTGGCGCACCCGACTCGAACGCCTTCGACGAAAGCTATATGTAAATACCGCAACGGATAGGCGGTCGAAACCTTACACCACAGTCGAATAAACGATACGCCCTCTCTGCTAGACGTAATTAAGCTTACATTTTGCAATGACAATCCCACCCCGATCACACTTCTGAATTCATCCCAAACCAATCTGTGACAACTGTCATACATCCTCATTATTTCGCTTTTTTATGGAACCGGTTCCAAATATCGTGGCGTTATTGAATTGATGATGAAGTGACCATCATTGGAGTGAATATGAAAAGAGATATCGTTGTTGTGACCGCCGCGTATGGATGGGACAACGTTAAAAAGCTCGGCGGACAGGCTAACTTACTGCCGATTATCGCTGAGTCAGGAGCCAACGGCGTTGAAATTCGTCGTGAGCTATTATCTGACTCAGAGCTAAACACCTTAGGTCATTTAGCCCGTAAAATTGCTGACCATCAGCTTTTTGCCGTTTATTCAGTCCCGGAGGGATTGTTTGCCCTCGATGGTTCACTGAATCCACAGCTCGAAAATCGTTTACAAGAAGCCGCTGAGCTCAATGCTCGCACGGTGAAATTCTCTCTTGGGCATTACCAGCCAGGCTATGACATCACTGAACTAAACGCCTTGCTCAGCAAGCACCCAGTGCAGCTCGTCGTTGAAAACGATCAAACACCGGATTGCGGCATTTTTTCACCGTTAAACGCATTCTTTGCCACGGTACAAGATTGTCATTCCCCAATACGCATGACCTTCGATATGGCGAACTGGGATTGGGTTGGCGAAGACGCACATATCGCCGCGCAAAAACTAGCTCACATGGTGCATTACGTGCATGTGAAGGCCGCGGAAAAACGACCTCAAGGCTGGTGCGCAGTGGAATTAGATAATAGCGACGGTCGCTGGAAACCGTTACTGGCAGAGCTTCCCCATCAGGCAATGCGCGGCATTGAATTTCCATTAGAAGGCGATGACTTAACCTCAGTAACCCGCCACTACGTTAATTTATTGAGAGCAGACTAATATGAAAACTTCCCCGTTAGACGTAATCACCTATGGCGAAGCAATGACCATGTTCGTCGCTAATGAAACCGGTGAACTGGATCAGGCTATGCAGTTTACCAAGCGTATCGCAGGCGCTGAGCTGAATGTATCTATTGGTTTATCTCGCCTCGGAATGAACGTGGGCTGGGTTAGCCGTGTAGGTAACGACTCCTTTGGCCGTTTTACGCTCGCGACGCTGCAACAAGAGGGAATAAACCATCAGTGCGTTACCGTTGATGAACGCTTCCCAACCGGTTTCCAACTGAAATCCAAAGCTGAGAATGGAACCGATCCCAAAGTAGAATACTTCCGCAAAGGATCGGCGGCCAGCCATCTTTCTGTTCACGATTTCGATCGGGCCTATTTCTCACAGGCTCGTCACCTTCACTTGAGCGGCGTTGCGGCGGCACTTTCCACTGATTCTTTGGCTCTCGCCAACCACGCGGCGCAAGAAATGCGCGCGATGGGCAAAACTATCTCTTTCGACCCTAATTTGCGTCCAGTGCTATGGCCAAGCCAGCAGGTGATGTGTGAAAAGCTGAACGCTTTAGCTTTCCAGGCCGATTGGGTATTACCGGGTCTGAAAGAGGGGCAAATCCTCACGGGCAAACAAACACCGGAAGAGATTGCTGATTTCTACCTTAACCGCGGCGTAAAAGCCGTCATCATCAAGCTCGGGCCAGATGGCGCTTGGTTTAAAACCGCAGACGGCCACCAGCAACATGTGGCAGCCGTACGCGTTGAAAATGTGATTGATACCGTTGGCGCGGGTGATGGTTTTGCCGTCGGTGTTATCAGTGCATTACTTGAAGGAAAAGCGCTACCGGATGCCGTTATGCGCGGCAACAAAATTGGTGCGCTAGCGGTGCAGGCCATTGGGGACAGCGAAGGCTTACCAACCCGTGCTGAACTTGGCGAATAATAAATAACGCATCCACCTCTGGGCCCTACATCCCAAGGATGTATCTGAACCATACTGAAGGATTATAACCATGAGCAAATCAACGATTGCCCCGAAGCGCTGGTGGTACATCATGCCGGTGATTTTTATCACCTACAGCATGGCTTATCTTGATCGCGCGAACTTCAGCTTTGCCTCTGCCGCTGGGATTAATGAGGATCTTGGCATCACCAAAGGAATGGCCTCTCTGCTGGGAGCCCTATTCTTCCTCGGCTATTTTTTCTTCCAGATCCCTGGAGCTATTTACGCCGAACGCCGTAGCGTACGTAAGCTGGTATTTTGGTGCCTGATCCTGTGGGGCATGTGTGCCACGCTAACCGGCTTGGTCAGCAATATTCCCGCGCTGGCGGCTATTCGATTCGCTCTTGGGGTGGTTGAAGCGGCGGTTATGCCCGCCATGCTTATCTACATCAGTAACTGGTTTACCAAAGCTGAGCGTTCCAGAGCCAATACCTTTTTGATTTTAGGTAATCCGGTCACCGTTCTGTGGATGTCTGTGGTTTCTGGCTACTTGATTCATGCCTATGGCTGGCGCGAAATGTTCATCATCGAAGGCTTCCCTGCGGTTATTTGGGCTTTCTGTTGGTGGGTGCTGGTTAAGGATAAGCCTGAGCAGGTTGGCTGGTTAAGCGAGTCTGAAAAAGCCGCGCTGCAAGCCAAACTGCTTGAAGAACAGCAAGGCATTAAGGCCGTACGTAACTACAGCGAGGCTTTCCGTTCGCGTAACGTCATCATCCTGTGTGCTCAGTATTTTGCATGGAGCATCGGCGTGTACGGCTTTGTGCTGTGGCTGCCTTCGATTCTGCGCCACGGTTCTGACATGGGAATGGTGGAAGCTGGCTGGCTCTCAGCTGTGCCTTATTTGGCTGCAACCATTGCGATGATCGTGGTGTCTTGGGCATCCGACAAAATGCAAAACCGTAAACTGTTCGTATGGCCGTTGCTGTTGATCGGGGCACTGGCCTTTATCGGTTCTTATCTCGTCGGCGCTAATCACTTCTGGTGGTCTTACGCGCTGTTGGTTATCGCAGGCGCAGCGATGTATGCACCTTATGGCCCATTCTTCGCCATTATCCCTGAAATGCTGCCACGCAACGTTTCCGGTGGGGCGATGGCCTTAATCAACAGCATGGGTGCGTTGGGTTCTTTCTTTGGCTCTTGGTTTGTCGGTTATCTGAATGGTTCTACCGGCTCTCCAGCCGCATCCTACGTATTTATGGCCGGTGCACTACTGGTCGCCGTTTGGTTAACACTTATCGTTAAGCCCTCAGATACGCAAAAAAAAGCCACCGTTAAACCGGCGTCAGCCGTTGCTCAGGGGAAATAGTTTTATGAAGCAATCCATTGTTCTGTATAAAAAAATACCCTCTGATTTGCTACAACGATTAGAAGACAATTTTGATGTCCGATTCTTTGATGGAATCAATGAGACTAACCGTGCAGAAGTTCTCGCCGCACTAAAAAATGCCGATGGTATGATTGGCGCAAGCGTACCAGTGCGCGCTGAGTTGCTAGACCATGCGCCCAAGCTAAAAGCGATCTCAACCATTTCAGTTGGCTACGATCAGTTCGACGTCGGCGATCTGACACAGCGCAAAATTGTGTTGATGCACACGCCAACGGTGCTCACCGAAACTACGGCCGATACCGTATTTACGCTGATTCTGATGACCGCTCGCCGCGCTTTGGAAATGGCGGAAATGGTGAAAGCCGGAAAATGGACACGCAGCATCGGCAGCGATAGCTATGGCGTCGACGTTCATCATAAAACGATAGGTATTTTGGGTATGGGCCGTATCGGCGCTGCGCTGGCGCGCCGAGCTCACGCGGGTTTTGGCATGAATGTTTTGTACTGGAACGATCGCCCCAATACGCAGGTGGAAGAGGAGTTTAACGCTCGCCGCTGCGAGCTGGATGAGTTACTCGCTCAGTCTGACTTCGTCTGTATCACGCTGCCTTACAGCGAGCAAACGCATAAGCTTATCAACGCCGAACGTTTAGCAAAAATGAAATCCAGCGCTATTTTGATCAACGGCGCACGCGGCAAAATTGTCGATCAGGCTGCATTAATTAAAGCGTTAAAAGACGGTACGATTCGCGCTGCGGGGTTAGATGTGTTCGAAGTGGAACCATTGCCTGCTGATTCAGAATTGCTGCAGTTACCTAACGTTGTTGCACTGCCTCACATCGGCTCAGCAACGGAGGAAACCCGCTATAACATGGCGGCCTGCGCGGTGGATAATCTGATCACGGCATTAACGGGGGAAGTAACGGAAAACAGTGTGAATGCACATTTGTTGAAGTAATTGCTTCGATCTTCACTTCAGGTCTTGGTAGGTTTAGCCACATCGGCTCTTCCTACCAAGACCGATATCTTCTAGATCACCCGCGAAAACTGCTGCATTCTCGCCTGCTTGCGCAGATAGATATCAAAGCACATGCAAATATTACGGATCAGCAAACGACCGCGTGGCGTCACTTCAATGCTGGCTGGCGTGATTTCCACCAGCCCATCATCGACCAAAGGTGCCAGTAGTTTTAAGTCATCCGCGAAATAATCGGCAAAAACAATCGCGTATTGGCTCTCAACTTGGGAATAGTCTAGGCGGAAGTTGCAGATGAGATTTTTAATCACATCACGGCGCAAACAGTCATCCTCAGTCATCGAAAGCCCACGCCAAAGCGCATGACCATGATCTTGCACGTCGGCGTAATACTCTTTCAGCACTTTGCGATTCTGCGCATAGCTATCCCCGATCATGCTTATCGCGGAAACGCCCAGTCCGAGCAGATCGCTATCGCCCTGCGTGGTATAGCCTTGGAAGTTGCGATGCAATTTGCCTTCACGCTGAGCCACTGCCAATTCATCATTAGCATGAGCGAAGTGGTCCATGCCGATAAACTGATAGCCAGACCCCGTTAGCATCGCGATAGTTTCTTGCAGAATAGACAGCTTGCTGTCTGCCGATGGCAGGTCTTCGTCTTTAATTTTACGCTGCGCGGCAAATAGCTTCGGCATATGCGCATAGTTAAATACGCTCAGACGATCAGGATTGAGCTCAGCCACTTTTTGCAGCGTATAGCTAAAGCTCTCTGGCGTTTGCTTTGGTAAGCCGTAGATAAGATCGATATTCGTGGAGGTAAAACCGATCGCTTTAGCCCGATGAATCAAATCGAAGATAAACTGTTCGTCTTGCTCACGATTCACCAGCTTCTGAACTTCTTTGTTGAAGTCCTGCACGCCCATACTGAGGCGATTGAAGCCTTCTTGCCGCAGGTGGTCGAGCACATCCAGCTCAATTTCACGCGGGTCGACCTCAATTGAAATTTCTGCATCCGGCAGAAAATCAAAAGCATCGCGCAACATATGCATTAAGCGGGAAATCTGGTTTTTATCTAGATAAGTTGGCGTACCACCGCCCCAATGTAATTGGGAGACTTTTCGCCCCACAAACATCGGTGCACGTTGGCGAATTTCAAATGCCAGCTTATCAAGATATTCGTCCGCTTTATGTGTTTGGCGGGTAACGATCTTATTGCAGCCGCAGAAGTAACACAGCTTGTGGCAAAAAGGGATATGAACGTAAAGCGAAAGCGCACGTTCAGGGTAACGAGCTACCGCATTCGCAAACTCAGTCTCGGTGAAACTTTCGCTGAATTCTAATGCAGTAGGATATGAGGTGTAACGCGGCCCAGAATAGTTATATTTTTGAATCAGGGCCAGATCCCAGACAATTGCCTGTTCCGACATGCTTACTCCTTCCGATGATTTCGTCTGCCAGACCGGTGACGAGGAAGCCGTGAAAACTGGCGGGTCATGGCAGCTTGCCGCCAGCGTTGTTTACGCCGCGACAGCCACCATAGTTTACCTAATAACCACAGCAGATAACACGTAAGCAGTAAGGCTATTGTTAGGATTAGCCCCATTGACGATTAAAATACGTCTTTCGGGTTACCGCGTTTGAGCAATTTAACGATGTCTTCTTTTGGCTCTTCTTCATCGACTTCGTCATCTTCGTCGCCCAACTCGATGCCTAACTCTTCCATCAGTGCATCAATGCGGTCCAACATATTGTCAACGTAGCTTTGCTCTTCTTGGTTGAGATCTTCACCATCGTCGAGACGGATCAGCAGCTCATCCAGACGCGGATCGTTTTCCAACTGAGTCAGCTCTTCTTCTGGCGTCAGTCGTTTTTTCGCTTCCGGTTTAGGCGCTTTTGCTTTTGGCTTCTTCACTTCTGTTGCCACCAGCGATACAGGCACTTTACTGCCGATACGCGGATCTACAACTTTGGCTGCATCACCGGTTTTTTTGTTGGCAGCTTCTGGGTTGGCACGGCCACCCGATTTGTTACCGCGGTGCTTTTTCTGGCGCTTACGGGCACGAGCTTCCAGATCGAGCTCAACACGGGTTTTTCGTTTTTGTTTTGGCGCTGAAGTTTTAGCTTTCGGCGTTTTATTGGCAGGACTCATTAGCGTGTACTCACAGAGAGATAAATCGAGTAGAGAAATATTAGCGAGCTCAGGTTAATTCCTGATACGCCAGTCTCCGACACCCGTAAAACAGGCGTTTAGGCTGAGGGGGCGGACAATGCGCACACCCTACCAGAAAGCACACAAAGAAAAAAGGCGACAGCCTAAACTGTCGCCTTAATTCTAGCCTTCAAATGAAGGATATTCACGCAATTCAATCCTTGAATGCAGTCAACGTCCCGGTTTTTCCCTTTGCCGTTTTGCTCCTAGCATCCTCTTCCTGAGGCTCTTGTCCTTGTTGCGCCAATCCCAGCGCTAAACTCATCCTGAGTTCGTGTCTTCCTTTACGATATACATCCTGTATATCTTCGCTAATCCTTTAGCGTGAATCCTTTCTCTCGTTACGCATTCTTGCGTTCCCTGAGATTCGTCTTCCTGACGAAGTTTTCCGTGCCGTTATCCTTGGCGTTGAAAGATACTTTAAAGTATTGGCTTACTTTCTCAATGGGTTATCACGCCCGCTAACATGTGATCTTTATCACGTTGTTTTGTAATTATATGAATCTATTACTTTAATAAATTCAGGCTTATAGCGGAAAACGTGATTGCCCGAAAAATGAATGGTCAATGTCTTACACGGCTGTAAGCCGTGAGCTTACAGCAGATAAACAGCGGTTTTATGCGCTCTTTACGGCTGATGCAGTTATAATCCCCACCAGATACCCCCATGCTTTAATGGAGACGAACGTTTTGAACCGTAAAACTTATAACTATCATGTGACACACTTCGTCACCAGCGCCCCTGATATTCGCGCACTGCCAGCCGATACCGGAATTGAAGTCGCCTTTGCTGGTCGCTCTAACGCCGGTAAATCCAGCGCCCTTAATACGCTGACCAACCAAAAAGGCTTAGCGCGTACGAGTAAAACGCCAGGCCGTACTCAGCTGATTAACCTGTTTGAAGTCACCGACGGTATTCGTTTGGTTGACTTGCCGGGCTATGGCTATGCTGAAGTACCGGAAGAGATGAAACGCAAATGGCAGAAAGCGCTAGGTGAATACCTGCAAAAACGTAACTGTCTGAAGGGATTAGTGGTGTTGATGGATATCCGTCATCCACTGAAAGATCTCGATCAGCAAATGATCCAATGGGCCGTAGACGTTAACCTACCAGTTATGCTGCTGCTCACCAAAGCCGATAAGTTGGCATCCGGCGCGCGCAAAGCTCAGCTAAATATGGTGCGTGAGGCTATTTTGCCATTTATGGGCGATATTCAGGTTGAAGCGTTTTCTTCACTGAAGAAGTTTGGCGTCGATAAGCTGAGTGAAAAACTGAATACGTGGTTCAGTGAGATTGAGCCTGAAACACTGTCTGAAGAAGATGAGGAAGAAGGCGGGGAATAACTGCCTAACATCTTATTGAACAAGTTATTGAACAAGGTCGCTTAGGCGGCCTTTTTTTGGTTTTGACAAAAAAAAACGCCCCAGTCATAAAAGACTGGGGCGGCTAATATTCAGCCAAATCCGATTACGTGAAGTAAAAGGTCTGAAAGATAGAACATCTTACCTCTGTACCCTACGCCTGTAACTCTACAACATTTTCAGACGAGGGAAAACACTTTTTGTAGCTAACTTACAAAGATGCGTTCAATTAAACAGCATAAACGGCGTAATGAACGCGATTTTATGTAGTTAAATTACATAAATAGATTAATTAACCATCATTTAGTGAGCTTGATCCCAGTTTTCACCGGTACCCACATCAACTTTTAACGGAACCGCCAACTCAAGGCTTTTCTCCATGAGTTCACGAACTTTCTCAACCGTTTGATCGATGATGGACTCATGAACTTCAAAGACCAATTCATCATGCACCTGCATAATCATGCGAACTAAAGGTTCTTTCTGTTCCAATAACCATGCATCAACGGCGATCATCGCACGCTTGATAATATCAGCCGCGGTTCCTTGCATCGGAGCATTGATCGCGGCGCGTTCTGCCGCCTTACGGCGCATACCGTTACGGGAATGAATTTCAGGAAGATAGAGGCGACGGCCATCTAGCGTCTCTACATATCCCTGCTCTGCCGCCTGCTGCCGTGTGCGCTCCATATATTCCAGCACGCCAGGGTAACGCTCAAAATAGAGGTCCATATAGCGCTGCGCTTCGCCACGAGCAATATTCAACTGACGAGCCAAACCAAAGGCACTCATGCCATAAATCAGCCCAAAGTTAATCGCTTTAGCACTGCGGCGCTGTTCACTGGTGACATCTTCAAGCGCTAAGCCAAAGACTTCTGCCGCCGTGGCACGGTGAATATCTTTACCAGCGGCAAACGCAGTCAGTAGTCCCTTGTCACCCGACAAGTGCGCCATGATGCGTAATTCAATCTGAGAGTAGTCGGCCGCAACAATTTTATAGCCCGGTGGCGCAATAAAAGCCTGACGGATCCGGCGTCCTTCATCATTACGTACTGGGATATTCTGCAGGTTAGGATCGCTGGAAGAAAGCCGTCCGGTTGCGGTAACCGCTTGGTGATAAGAGGTATGAACCCGACCAGTCGCGCCATTGATCATCTGCGGGAGCTTATCCGTATACGTACTTTTTAACTTCGCTAAACCGCGGTGTTCCAAAATAATGGTTGGCAGTTCAAAACCCTGCTCCGCTAATTCAGCCAGCACTTCTTCATTTGTTGAAGGCGCGCCACCCGGCGTTTTTTTCACCACAGGCAGCTTCTGCTTTTCGAATAAAATTGCCTGTAACTGTTTTGGCGAGGAGAGGTTGAAGGGTTCCCCTGCGGCCTCATGTGCCTTCTTCTCCAGCTCATCCAAACGGATAGCCAGCTCCTGAGAATGTTTGCCCAGAATATGGCTATCGATCAGTACGCCGGTTCGCTCCATACGCGAAAGCACCGGAACCAAAGGCATATCGATATCGGTGAAGACTTTCTTCAAACCCGCTTCTTTTTCTAGCTGTGGCCAAAGTTTGAGATGCAGCTGTAAAGTCACATCAGCATCTTCTGCCGCATAAGGCGCAGCCTGCTCAAGTGCAATTTGGTTAAAGGTCAGTTGAGATTTACCCTTACCCGCAATTTCTTCAAAGGTAATGGTTTTATGATTCAAGTGGCGCTCTGCCAAGCTATCCATATCATGGCGACCGGCAACGCTGTCGAGATCATACGATTCCAGCATCGTGTCGAACGCAATGCCTTTTAGCTCAATGCCATAACGCGCCATTACGCCTTGATCGTATTTTAGGTTCTGCCCAACTTTCTGTAGATTGTCATCTTCCAATAGGGGTTTTAACTTCGCCAAAACGGTATCACGGCTCAGTTGATCTGGCGCATCGAGATAATCATGGCCGACCGGAATATAAGCCGCCACGCCAGGCGCAGTCGCAAATGACAGGCCAACCAGATTGGTCGTTAAGACATCCAGAGAGTCAGTTTCCGTATCGAAGGCAAAGACCTTCGCGGCTTTTAAGCTGGCGATCAAATTATCCAGCGCCGGCTCATCCAGAATAGTTTGGTAATTTTCCTGTGATAAAACCGACGTAGCTTCTTCCACTACAGCGGCCTCTAGCGGCTCACTGGCAGCTTTCGCGGATTTACGCGCCGTTGGTGCTTTCTTTTCACCACTGAGCCAAGAACCAGCCTCAGCGTCTTCTAACCAGCGTTTAAACTCATAGCGGCTAAATAATTCGTGCAGCTGTTCAGTATCCATCGGCTTGAGCTGGAGATCGTCGCAGGTAATATCCAACTCAACGTCAGTTTTAATCGTTGCCAGCAGGTATGAAAGATCGGCCTTATCTTTATTCAATTCCAGCTTAGCGCCCATCGTTTTGGCACCGCGGAAGCTCAGCGTCGCCACTTTATCCAAATCGCTATAGATCTGTTTTAGGCTACCAATACCTTGCAGCAGCGCCTGAGCCGTTTTCTCGCCAACCCCAGGTACGCCTGGAATGTTATCCGAGGAGTCCCCCATCAGGGCGAGGAAATCGATGATTAACTTCGGTGGCACACCATACTTCTCACAAACTTCCTGTGGCCCCAAAATGGTGTTATTCATCGTGTTGATCAACGTGATATTTGGCGTCACAAGCTGCGCCATATCTTTATCACCGGTGCTGATCAATACATGGCGTCCCGCCTTTTCAGCAGCCTGCGCCAACGTACCAATAACATCATCAGCCTCGACGCCAGAAACGGCCAAAAGGGGCAAACCAACGGCCTGAACCATTTTATGCAGCGGCTCTATTTGCTCACGCAAGTCATCTGGCATAGGTGGGCGATGTGATTTGTACTCAGCAAACAACTCATCACGGAAAGTCTTTCCTTTGGCGTCGAATACCACAGCGACGTGACTTGGCTGATACTGCAGCATCAGGCTGCGCAGCATATTCAACACGCCATACATTGCCCCGGTAGGCTCTCCCGCACGGTTCGTTAACGGAGGAAAAGCATGGTATGCACGGTACAGGTATGAGGATCCATCAACTAGGATCAGGGGGTTTTCAGGGATTTCGGCCATAGTATGTCTTTATCGTGATGGTGGACTTAGAGGTAAGGATGCCATACCTCGGGGCAAGAGACGAATTTTAGCGGGAGATTTGATGAGTAATGCGATCAAGTATTCAGATCTGAATGATCAAATTGTGGATAAGTTTGTGAACAAAAGATCATGATTTTAATAATAGGTGTTCTCATCCAGACTTTATTTACAATTTCATTAGTATTTTAAATAACTTACATGTAAAGATCCCTGTTAGAACATAAAATAGCCAGCCCCCACACGATGTGGATAATATTTCAATTAGTCACCGTTATTTTCATATTACTGATAATGCCTCATACAGATTAGTCTAAATAATCAACTATGCTAATGCTTTTGAATTTATCTTTCATATATCTGGCGAAATGCTGTTGTTCAATAAGCCTTCTGGTAAAATCGCGCTTTGATTCCTCAAATGCTATTACACGAATAAGCTAATGCCTACGTTGATTGCCTTGGTTCTATCACCCATCCTATTTGTGTTAACCACGGCGTTGACCATCCTCGTGACAGTTTTATGTTCTATACCGATTACGATCGCAGGCATCATAAAGCTACTACTCCCCATCCCTTTTATTTGGCGATATATCTCAAGCTTTGCTGATTTCATGATGTGGTGCTGGTGCCAAGGCTTATCGATGCTGATGAGGCTTAACGTTGGGTTAAAGTGGGAGATAGATGGCTTAGAGGATCTGAGCAAAGAGAATTGGTATTTGGTCATCAGCAATCATAAAAGCTGGACCGATATTGTCGTGCTCTGCGTATTATTGCGGAATCACATTCCAATGAATAAGTACTTTTTGAAGCAACAGCTTGCTTGGGTTCCTTTCGTTGGCTTTGCCTGCTGGGCTCTGGATATGCCGTTTATGAAACGCTATTCGCGCAGCTATTTACTGAAGCATCCTGAATTGCGCGGTAAAGATATTGAAACCACACGCCGCTCCTGCGAAAAATTTCGCCTGCGCCCGACCACCATTGTTAATTTTGTCGAAGGATCGCGAAGCACTGAAGAGAAGCGAGTAAGAACGCACTCTCCTTATCGGAATTTGCTCCCCCCCAAAGCAGCGGGCATCGCATTCACGCTAAGCGCATTGGGCAATCAGTTTGATCGTGTATTGAATATTACACTAGTTTACCCAGACAATAATCACAGCCCATTTTTAGATCTACTCTGTGGCAGAATGAAGAAAATTGTCGTCCGAGTAGAAACATTGCCCATCACCGCGGAAATGCACGGCGATTATTTCAACGATAAGGTCTTTAAACGACACTTTCAGCTCTGGTTAAACAATCTCTGGCAGCAAAAAGATCGGCTTATCGATCACCTTAAAAAGGTGTATGCAGAACCACATAAGTAAAAAAACCGGGCAAAAGCCCGGTTTTTTATTACTGAGACAGACGCAGGATTATTTCTGCTTCAGCAGGAAGTTTACAACGTGAGAGAACTGCTGAACGTAGGAATCCATGGAGCTGGTATCCAGACCATCGTTTTTGACCATATATTTGCCATTAACGAAGATAGCAGGGACGCCGCGCAGTTGCAGATCTTCAGCTGCTTTCTCTTGCTGTACAACTAAAGATTTCACCACGAAGCTATTCAACGCGCCATCATAGTCTGCGGCGCTCACGCCCGCCTTAATGAAGACGTTACGGATATCTTCAGGGCTCTGTACGCTTTGAGTTTTCTGCACAGCTTCAAACATTGGCTGAGTGATTTTATCTTCAACACCCAGTGCCATTGCAACAGCCCATGCTTGAGTTAACTGCTTGCCCAACGGGCCTAAGAATTCAACGTGATATTTGGTCATTTTCACGCCTTCTGGCAGGCCTTTGCGTACTGCATCAGAAACGTGGTAAACCTCTTCGAACTCATAGCAATGTGGGCAGTAGAATGAGAAAAACTCTAAAACCTGTGGCTCATTAGTGATGCTTTTATCCAGCTTCACATACTGATCGCCTTCAGAAAATTGAGCCGCAGAGGCACCAAATGCCATTGCGATCCCAACTAACGCCAACCAAATCTTTTTCATGCAAACTTCTCCATCGTCTTAAGTTTTTTGATTTAATACATCGGCATTAGCTGCAACGGTGGTGCTTGTAACAGCTTAACCTGTTCCATGAAGGCAGATGTTTGTCTCAACCAGAAACTCTCATCGGTCATCCACGGAAAACTCTTTGGAAAGGCAGGATCTTGCCAGCGGCGGGCAACCCATGCCAAATAGTGCACCATGCGCATAGCACGCAGCGGCTCTATTAGTTTTAGCTGCTGAGAGTCAAAATCAGCAAATTCGCCGTAGGCCTCAAGCAAAATATCCAATTGGATCAGCTGATCTTGGCGCTCACCATGCAATAGCATCCATAAATCTTGAACCGCTGGACCATTGCGCGCGTCATCTAAGTCAACAAACAGCGGGCCATCTCGCCACAGTATATTGCCGGGATGGCAATCACCATGCAGTCGTACCGGCGCCCAGTCGGTTGTCCAATACTGCTCCACTTCCAAAATCAATGACTCTAGAGCAGCAAGAAACGCAGGTTTTAGCTTAATGGGTATTAATGAAGTACGCTCTAAAACAGCCCTTGGCTGATAGAGATACTCATCCAACCCCATGGTTGGACGCTCGGTGAAGAGCTTCTGCTGTCCAACTTGGTGGATACGCGCCATATAACGCCCAACCCATTCAAGCTGATCGTCGTTGTCAATTTCATATGCACGGCCACCCACGCTTGGAAACAGAGTAAAGGCATAACCAGCAAAATGATGAAGAGTTTGTCCATTTAATGACAACGGTGCAACAACCGGGATCTCGCTGTCAGACAGCTCACGAGCAAAGCCATGTTCCTCGCCAATTTGGCTATCTGACCATCTTTCAGGACGGTAGAACTTCGCAACATAGCGCTGACGCTCTTCATCCATCAGTTGAAAGACACGGTTCTCATAGCTATTGAGCTCGGTTAAGCCGGAATCAATACGAATCCCCGTACTCTCGATGGCATCGAGAATAAGATCTGGCGTAAGTGTTTGAAAACTGAAAGTTGGATTAGTCATAGTCAGGCCAGAGCTCGCGCAATAAACCAAGATGATAACATTATCAAATCGACCTACCGCGCTGTTTATGCGCTATCTTGTCTGAAATTAGTCTTTGATTACGCCTCTGGCACGCAGAATAGCGGTCTTAAAGTCTTCCTCGTAGTCTTTCTTTAGACCAGGGATAACTTCAGTGCTGGCGCTGTTACGCATCTTAAGATGATAAATGAGAATATCGTCGGTCAGGTCAGCTAAATCGCCTTTAAACCCTGCTTCATTGGCTAGTTTTTGCAAAAATTGAACCAGATTTAAATCAGGTTCTTGTTGCCAAGCTGGATGGATCAGTTCAATGAGTTCATTAACGCGATGGCATTTCATTATGTATTTCTCCCTGATGCTTAATGGGCAGACAAATTATCAGTCTTAATTTACCAAAGATAGCCCTTGCTCGTATAACATTCACTTTTTACAAACTATTACACGCACAGGAAACTCGGAGACAGGCGCGTTACAATAGCCTATTAGCGATAGAGAGAGACACTGTATGTATGACATCGAAGGTGTAATTCTAGCAGGAGGAAGAGCCTCTAGGATGGGTGGTAATGATAAAGGCCTCGTTCTACTCAATGGCAAACCTCTTTATCAATATGTGCAGGAAGCTCTGGCACCTCAGGTAACAAGACTGTCCATCAATGCTAATCGCAATATATCAATTTACCAACGTTCAGGGCTAAGCGTATTCCCTGACGTTCTTAACGATTACCCCGGACCATTAGCAGGAATGCTAAGTGGTTTGCAGCAAAGCCACCATGAGTGGGTTGTGTTTGCTCCATGTGATGTTCCTTTTATTCCAACAGATATCGTGCATCATCTATGGACATATAAAGCAGATAAAAAAGCCGCATACATATTTGATGGAAACAGAGCACACCCAACAATTGCGTTATTGCATCGCTCTCTCATTTCACCGCTGATGAATTATCTTGAACGAGGCGAGCGCAAATTAATGATATTTTTAGAACAATGTGAGGCCCAAAGGGTTACGTATCCTAAAAAAGAGTGCTTCATTAATTTCAATACATACGAAGAGTGTTTGCGTTGCGAGCAGAAGCTAAAGGAACAAAAATGAAGAACAACATACCTTTGCTTGGTATAGCGGCTTATAGCGGGACAGGAAAAACAACGCTATTAAAAAAGCTTATTCCGCTTCTGAATACTAAAGGGATAAGAATCGCGCTTATTAAACACACACACCACGATATGGATATTGATACGCCAGGAAAAGATAGCTACGAGCTTCGTAAAGCAGGTGCAGAGCAAACCTTGGTGGCAAGTGACAAACGATGGGCGCTAATGACGGAAACGCCAGAGGAAGAGCCTCTGGATTTACAATTTCTGGCTTCGAAGATCGATCCCTCTCGCTGCGACCTTATTCTGGTTGAAGGCTTTAAGCATGAACCTATTCCTAAGATCGCGTTATACCGTGAATCAGTCGGGAAGCCTTTTGCTGGAATAATTGACGATCACGTAGTGATGCTGGCGAGCGATGGAAACATTAACTGCAATCTTCCTATGTTAGATATTAATAACATCGGACACATCGCAGATTTCGTCGAAGAGTGGTTAAAGCAGCAGTAAGATCTACCTACCTACATAAAAATAATAAATAGCCGCGTTAGCGGTTATTTATTTGATAATTTTTTCAAATTCCCCATAGCAAAAAACCCCAGTCTTTCGACTGAGGTTCTTTACTTTAATTAAAGCCTGGCAGTTCCCTACTCTCGCATGGGGAGACCCCACACTACCATCGGCGCTACGGCGTTTCACTTCTGAGTTCGGCATGGGGTCAGGTGGGACCACCGCGCTATCGCCGCCAGGCATATTCTGTTAATTAACCCGTGCTCCGTATCTCTACAGCTCACCAGTCAATCCAATCTGTTCAACAAGCTTACTCTTTGTGTTTTCGCGTCTCTGCGTCTTAAAACACCTTCGGTGTTGTAAGGTTAAGCCTCACGGATCATTAGTACTGGTTAGCTCAACGTATCGCTACGCTTACACACCCAGCCTATCAACGTCTTAGTCTTAAACGTTCCTTTAGGAGACTCAAGGTCTCAGGGAAGACTCATCTCGAGGCAAGTTTCGCGCTTAGATGCTTTCAGCGCTTATCTTTTCCGCATTTAGCTACCGGGCAATGCCATTGGCATGACAACCCGAACACCAGTGATGCGTCCACTCCGGTCCTCTCGTACTAGGAGCAGCCCCTCTCAATCTTCCAACGCCCACGGCAGATAGGGACCGAACTGTCTCACGACGTTCTAAACCCAGCTCGCGTACCACTTTAAATGGCGAACAGCCATACCCTTGGGACCTACTTCAGCCCCAGGATGTGATGAGCCGACATCGAGGTGCCAAACACCGCCGTCGATATGAACTCTTGGGCGGTATCAGCCTGTTATCCCCGGAGTACCTTTTATCCGTTGAGCGATGGCCCTTCCATTCAGAACCACCGGATCACTATGACCTACTTTCGTACCTGCTCGAGCCGTCACTCTCGCAGTCAAGCTAGCTTATGCCATTGCACTAACCTCACGATGTCCGACCGTGATTAGCTAACCTTCGTGCTCCTCCGTTACTCTTTAGGAGGAGACCGCCCCAGTCAAACTACCCACCAGACACTGTCCTCAATCCCGATTAGGGACCGGAGTTAGAACATCAAACATTAAAGGGTGGTATTTCAAGGTTGGCTCCACGCAGACTGGCGTCCACGCTTCAAAGCCTCCCACCTATCCTACACATCAAGGCTCAATGTTCAGTGTCAAGCTATAGTAAAGGTTCACGGGGTCTTTCCGTCTTGCCGCGGGTACACTGCATCTTCACAGCGAGTTCAATTTCACTGAGTCTCGGGTGGAGACAGCCTGGCCATCATTACGCCATTCGTGCAGGTCGGAACTTACCCGACAAGGAATTTCGCTACCTTAGGACCGTTATAGTTACGGCCGCCGTTTACTGGGGCTTCGATCAAGAGCTTCGCCTTGCGGCTGACCCCATCAATTAACCTTCCAGCACCGGGCAGGCGTCACACCGTATACGTCCACTTTCGTGTTTGCACAGTGCTGTGTTTTTATTAAACAGTTGCAGCCAGCTGGTATCTTCGACTGGCTTCAGCTCCATCCGCAAGGGACTTCACCTACGCGCCAGCGTGCCTTCTCCCGAAGTTACGGCACCATTTTGCCTAGTTCCTTCACCCGAGTTCTCTCAAGCGCCTTGGTATTCTCTACCTGACCACCTGTGTCGGTTTGGGGTACGATTCAATGTTACCTAGAGCTTAGAGGCTTTTCCTGGAAGCTTGGCATCAACTACTTCATCACCGTAGTGACTCGTCATCACGCCTCAGGGTTAATAAAAGCGCGGATTTACCAACGCTTTCCCCCTACACGCTTAAACCGGGACAACCGTCGCCCGGATAGCCTAGCCTTCTCCGTCCCCCCTTCGCAGTAACACCGAGTACAGGAATATTAACCTGTTTCCCATCGACTACGCCTTTCGGCCTCGCCTTAGGGGTCGACTCACCCTGCCCCGATTAACGTTGGACAGGAACCCTTGGTCTTCCGGCGAGCGGGTTTTTCACCCGCTTTATCGTTACTTATGTCAGCATTCGCACTTCTGATACCTCCAGCAACCCTCACGAGCCACCTTCAACGGCTTACAGAACGCTCCCCTACCCAACAACACCTAAGTGTCGCTGCCGCAGCTTCGGTGCATAGTTTAGCCCCGTTACATCTTCCGCGCAGGCCGACTCGACCAGTGAGCTATTACGCTTTCTTTAAATGATGGCTGCTTCTAAGCCAACATCCTGGCTGTCTATGCCTTCCCACATCGTTTCCCACTTAACTATGACTTTGGGACCTTAGCTGGCGGTCTGGGTTGTTTCCCTCTTCACGACGGACGTTAGCACCCGCCGTGTGTCTCCCGTGATAACATTCTTCGGTATTCGTAGTTTGCATCGAGTTGGTAAGTCGGGATGACCCCCTAGTCGAAACAGTGCTCTACCCCCGAAGATGAGTTCACGAGGCGCTACCTAAATAGCTTTCGGGGAGAACCAGCTATCTCCCGGTTTGATTGGCCTTTCACCCCCAGCCACAAGTCATCCGCTAATTTTTCAACATTAGTCGGTTCGGTCCTCCAGTTAGTGTTACCCAACCTTCAACCTGCCCATGGCTAGATCACCGGGTTTCGGGTCTATACCTTGCAACTTGACGCCCAGTTAAGACTCGGTTTCCCTACGGCTCCCCTATTCGGTTAACCTTGCTACAAAATATAAGTCGCTGACCCATTATACAAAAGGTACGCAGTCACCCCATAAAAGAGGCTCCCACTGCTTGTACGTACACGGTTTCAGGTTCTATTTCACTCCCCTCGCCGGGGTTCTTTTCGCCTTTCCCTCACGGTACTGGTTCACTATCGGTCAGTCAGGAGTATTTAGCCTTGGAGGATGGTCCCCCCATATTCAGACAGGATGTCACGTGTCCCGCCCTACTCATCGAACTCACAACGTATGCATTTTCAAGTACGGGGCTATCACCCTGTATCGCCGGACTTTCCAGACCGTTCCTCTGACACATACGCTGATTAAGGTTCTGGGCTGCTCCCCGTTCGCTCGCCGCTACTAGGGGAATCTCGGTTGATTTCTTTTCCTCAGGGTACTTAGATGTTTCAGTTCCCCTGGTTCGCTTCGTTAAGCTATGTATTCACTTAACGATAGTGTGACGAATCACACTGGGTTTCCCCATTCGGAAATCGTCGGTTATAACGCTTCATATCAGCTTACCGACGCTTATCGCAGATTAGCACGTCCTTCATCGCCTCTGACTGCCTAGGCATCCACCGTGTACGCTTAGTCACTTAACCTCACAACCCGAAGGTGTCTCTTTAATGAACGCGGTTACGAACCGGTTCAAGACAGCATTCAAGATTGCAAAAAATTGAGAGACTGCTTAATGCAAACTGTGTCAGTGTTTGACCGAAGTCATTCTCACAGTTGCTTAAGCTTTCAAATTTCAGCTTGTTCCAGATTGTTAAAGAGCAATATCTTAAACACGACTCGTTAGAATCATCTTTAAGATTTTTCGTTCATCAGAACGGGTGATAATGTCTTTCACTCATTATCGGAATGGCGTCCCCAAGGGGATTCGAACCCCTGTTACAGCCGTGAAAGGGCAGTGTCCTAGGCCTCTAGACGATGGGGACACGAAAATACCGACAAAGCTTTCACTTTCTCGTTTCGTATCATCATGAGTCTTAAAACTCACAACATCAACAGGTGCTCTTGCTCATTAATTTCATCAGACAATCTGTGTGGACACTGCACTTAACGCTATCTTTAGGTAAGGAGGTGATCCAACCGCAGGTTCCCCTACGGTTACCTTGTTACGACTTCACCCCAGTCATGAATCACAAAGTGGTAAGCGCCCTCCCGAAGGTTAAGCTACCTACTTCTTTTGCAACCCACTCCCATGGTGTGACGGGCGGTGTGTACAAGGCCCGGGAACGTATTCACCGTAGCATTCTGATCTACGATTACTAGCGATTCCGACTTCATGGAGTCGAGTTGCAGACTCCAATCCGGACTACGACATACTTTATGAGGTCCGCTTGCTCTCGCGAGTTCGCTTCTCTTTGTATATGCCATTGTAGCACGTGTGTAGCCCTACTCGTAAGGGCCATGATGACTTGACGTCATCCCCACCTTCCTCCGGTTTATCACCGGCAGTCTCCTTTGAGTTCCCACCATTACGTGCTGGCAACAAAGGATAAGGGTTGCGCTCGTTGCGGGACTTAACCCAACATTTCACAACACGAGCTGACGACAGCCATGCAGCACCTGTCTCAGAGTTCCCGAAGGCACTAAAGCATCTCTGCTAAATTTTCTGGATGTCAAGAGTAGGTAAGGTTCTTCGCGTTGCATCGAATTAAACCACATGCTCCACCGCTTGTGCGGGCCCCCGTCAATTCATTTGAGTTTTAACCTTGCGGCCGTACTCCCCAGGCGGTCGACTTAACGCGTTAGCTCCGGAAGCCACGCCTCAAGGGCACAACCTCCAAGTCGACATCGTTTACAGCGTGGACTACCAGGGTATCTAATCCTGTTTGCTCCCCACGCTTTCGCACCTGAGCGTCAGTCTTTGTCCAGGGGGCCGCCTTCGCCACCGGTATTCCTCCAGATCTCTACGCATTTCACCGCTACACCTGGAATTCTACCCCCCTCTACAAGACTCTAGCTGACCAGTTTCAAATGCAGTTCCCAAGTTAAGCTCGGGGATTTCACATCTGACTTAATCAACCGCCTGCGTGCGCTTTACGCCCAGTAATTCCGATTAACGCTTGCACCCTCCGTATTACCGCGGCTGCTGGCACGGAGTTAGCCGGTGCTTCTTCTGCGAGTAACGTCAATCACTGTGGTTATTAACCACAATGCCTTCCTCCTCGCTGAAAGTACTTTACAACCCGAAGGCCTTCTTCATACACGCGGCATGGCTGCATCAGGCTTGCGCCCATTGTGCAATATTCCCCACTGCTGCCTCCCGTAGGAGTCTGGACCGTGTCTCAGTTCCAGTGTGGCTGGTCATCCTCTCAGACCAGCTAGAGATCGTCGCCTAGGTGAGCCATTACCCCACCTACTAGCTAATCCCATCTGGGCACATCTGATGGCGTGAGGCCCGAAGGTCCCCCACTTTGGTCCGAAGACATCATGCGGTATTAGCTACCGTTTCCAGTAGTTATCCCCCTCCATCAGGCAGTTTCCCAGACATTACTCACCCGTCCGCCGCTCGTCACCCAGAGAGCAAGCTCTCTTGTGCTACCGCTCGACTTGCATGTGTTAGGCCTGCCGCCAGCGTTCAATCTGAGCCATGATCAAACTCTTCAATTAAAAGCTTGATTTGCTTCAACAAGTGAAGCGATGCTCGAAAATTAACTTTCGTAATAATTCACTAAATGAATTACTGCTTGGTCACTCTTCAAGACTTTAATATTTTATCGTCCGAGGACGTTAGATATTGTCTTGTGAGTGCCCACACAGATTGTCTGATAAATTGTTAAAGAGCGACGCCAATCAAACATAAGTCCTCATTGGCGTGGGCTGCGTATACTACGCTTTTAGCCCGAAGAGTCAAGCATTTATTTTTCAACAAACTGCATAACTCATTAAATCTTCTTGCTGTCCAAGCGATGTTTGCATCGTTATTCCCGGTCAGTGGTGGCGCATTATAGGGACTTCTCAGCAGGTGACAAGTGTTTATTTCATAAAACTTTCTGAATGCATAATATTTCAACATTAAGCTTAAAAAACGTAAAATACGCGCCACTTTTAACCGAATAAAGACATTGCGGTTTGCTTTTGTAGGATAAAATAAGAGTGAAACAAAGGTAATTATGCCAGATAGGACCTAAAGCCATGCAACTCAACGCACAACAACAAGCTGCACAACGCAACCTTTCTTATCTCTTAGCAGAAAAGATCGGTCAGCGTATTCTCTCTGGAGAATATAAGGCAGGCAGCATCCTGCCGGGGGAGCTCGAGCTTGGAGATATTTATGGTGTCAGCCGTACTGCCGTTCGTGAAGCAGTAAAAATGCTGGCAGCTAAAGGGATGGTATTGCCTCGCCCAAGAATTGGTACTCGTGTTATGCCAAGTAGTAACTGGAACTTCTTAGATCAGGAGTTATTAACTTGGTGGCTAACCCGTGAGAATTTCGAGCATGTAAAAGAACACTTTTTAGTTCTACGCCATGCACTAGAACCACAGGCCTGCCTATTAGCGGCGCTCCATGCCTCAAAAGAGCAGAAAGCTGAACTCAATACATTAATGGAAGAGATGCGCGAATTGAATAACCGCTTTGACCGCGAGCGCTGGATCAAAGTAGACGTTCAATTCCACCAGCTTATCTATAAGGCCAGTGCGAATCCTTTCCTAACATCATTCGCCAACCTATTCAGTTCCGTTTACCAAAGCTATTTCCGCGCAATCACCGGTGATGAAGTTATAAAGCTCAGTCTTCATCAGGCTATTGTTGATGCAATTTTGACTGGAAACAGTATGGATGCATTTATTTCCTGTCAGGCTCTGCTAGGACAAAAACACGACTAAACGGTATACCTATGACAAAAACTGCCCGTAGTATGGCTGGCTTACCTTGGATTGCCGCCATGGCTTTTTTCATGCAAGCCTTAGACGCAACCATTCTGAATACAGCTATTCCCTCTATTGCGCGTAGTTTGGATCGCTCCCCGCTGGCCATGCAATCTGCCATTATCAGCTATACGCTGACGGTTGCGATGTTAATCCCCGTCAGCGGGTGGGTTGCAGATAGATTTGGTACCCGCAAAGTGTTTATCTTCGCGGTTTCTCTGTTCTCACTGGGTTCTCTCTCCTGTGCATTGTCAGGCTCCCTGACGATGCTAGTCTGCTCACGCGTGCTTCAAGGCATTGGCGGCGCAATGATGATGCCGGTTGCGCGATTAGCACTACTGCGTGCCTACCCTCGCAGTGAATTATTGCCGGTCTTAAACTTTGTCACGATGCCAGGGCTGATCGGGCCGGTAGTCGGACCTATGCTCGGCGGTTGGCTAGTCACGGTGGCAACTTGGCATTGGATATTCCTAATCAATATTCCTATCGGTGTTGCAGGTATTTTTTACGCCCGCCGCTATATGCCTGATTTCAAGACCCCAACCCGACGCTTCGACTATATTGGCTTCTTAATTTTTGGGGTAAGTCTGGTTTGTCTTTCTACCGGTATGGAGCTTTTTGGCGAGAACGTGCTGCCAGTTATCTATGCGTGGCTGATTCTATTCGCTGGTGTTGCGCTTCTATTTACCTATGTTCTGCATGCTCGTCGCCATCCGCAGCCGCTAATTGATTTACCGCTCTTCAAAACGCGGACATTCTCCATCGGTATCGTAGGTAACGTAGCTTCCCGATTGGGTACGGGATGTATCCCGTTCTTAATGCCATTAATGTTGCAGGTCGGTTTTGGATACTCAGCCATTATTGCTGGCTGCATGATGGCGCCAACCGCGATAGGTTCGATCATTGCTAAGTCAACCGTAACCGGCGTATTACGCCGATTTGGCTATCGTAAAACGTTGGTCTGCGTAACGATGATTATTGGGGTGATGATTGCGCAGTTTTCACTGCAAGATCCTGACATGCCGTTATGGATGCTAGTTTTGCCGTTATTCTTGCTAGGGATGGTGATGTCGACGCAGTTCACATCGATGAACACCATTTCGCTGGGCGATTTAACGGATAAAAACGCCAGCGCGGGGAATAGTGTTCTCGCGGTAACCCAGCAACTATCTATTAGCTTTGGGGTCGCAGTCAGCGCTGCCGTGTTGAGATTCTATGACTCCCTGTCATTTGGCTCACTAGTCGATCACTTCCACTACACCTTTATTACTATGGGCGTAGTCACCATTTTCTCTGCGTTGATCTTCTTAATGTTGCGCCCTACCGATGGCGATTCCCTTATCAAAGGGCGTAAAGCGCAGCTGCGTAGAAAAAGTCGTGGGGCTAAATCTGCCCAACAGAATCCCTAACCATTAACTCTGGTGTTAAAACCAGAGTTTGCGGTTCGAGATCAAGATTCATAAGGCGATGTAAAAGCGTATCGACTGCCAATTCACCCAGCTCATCTTTGGGCTGGTGAATGGTGGTTAACGGCGGAGAAAGATATTGCGACATTTCGATATCGTCGTAGCCGACCACAGCCACATCGCAACCAACCTTAAGCCCTGCTCGGTACAACGCCTGATAGACCCCAACCGCCATAGCATCATTCCCCGTGAAAACAGCATGCGGCGGTTCTGGTAGAGCAAGCAGCTGATTCATGGCATCAACACCGCCAGAAAATTCAAAATCACCAAATATTACGTATTCATCAGGGATCGCAATGCCTGCCTGCTGCATTTCATAACGGTAGCCTTCCAAACGCTCCCAAGCCGGCGTTTTATCTTTTGGCCCCGCAATACAGGCAATCTTGGTATAGCCTCTATCTAACAGATGACGTGTCGCAATTTTCCCGCCGAGAAACGAGTTGTCTTGAATAACATCATTCGGACCATCAAAGACGGCCCAGTCCATCATCACAGTGGGAAGCGATGGATATCGGCTAAGCATTTCGCGCGCAGGACGATAGCTTTCGGTGCACATCATCAATAGCCCATCAACTCGCTTTTGTAGCAGAGTTTCAAGGCTCTGATTCATACGAGCTAAATCGCCTTCGGTATTACATAAAATCAAACTATAGCCGCGCTCGTAACAGCTGCGCTCAACGCCGCGTACCACTTCAGCGAAGAAGGGGTTGTTACTGGTTGTCACCAGCATGCCGATGGTTCGAGTTTGATTTAGCTTTAAACTGCGTGCCAATGCTGAAGGGGCGTAGTTAAGCTCTTGTACCGCAGACAACACTTTGTCACGCACGCTGTCGCTGACAAAGCGGTTGTTATTGATGACATGAGAAACTGTTGAGGTTGATACGCCCGCTAAGCGGGCGACGTCTTTCATGGTGGTCACTCAGAGCTACTCCTAATACTGCGACTCTTAGTGTGACTGGAGAAAAGAATCGATCTCTTTGCGCCAAGGAACGGAAGGTTGAGCGCCTTCACGCGTCACGGCGATGGCGGCGGCGGCATGAGCAAAACGCACCGCGGCGTTAATTTCAGTGCCTTCCAGCAACGCTGTTACTAAAGCACCGTTAAATGTATCGCCCGCAGCGATAGTATCAACGGCTTTTACTTTAAACCCTGGAATCGTTTTACCTTGTTGATTTTGGCTCAGCCATACGCCTCGGCTTCCCAAGGTAATCAACACGGTTTTTATCCCTTTTTGATGCAGAACTTCAGCAGCCCGCTGAGCACTCGCATCGTCTTTAATTGTAATACCCGTTAGCTTTTCAGCTTCTGTCTCATTGGGCGTGATGACGTCAATATTAGCGAGTAAGTCATCAGGCAGTTCGCGAGCCGGTGCCGGATTCAAAATAACCTGAGTATTATGCTTACGTGCTAACTGAGCCGCAGCCATAACCGTTTCTAGCGGCGACTCTAGCTGCATGAGCAATGCATCGGCATCTTCAATCAACTTTTGATGCTTAGATAAGTAATCAGGTGTTACCGCGGCGTTAGCGCCCGCGCTAATCCCAATCACGTTCTCTCCTTCCTGATTAACAAAAATCAGTGCGACGCCGGTGGTTTCACCGTCAATAGCTTCGATGGCTTGAGTATTGATACTATCGCTAGAGAGTTGCTGGCGAATACGTTCACCGATGTCATCCTGACCGACGCACGCAATAAAGGAAATATCGGCACCGCTACGACCGGCAGCTACCGCTTGGTTAGCGCCTTTACCACCAAAAGCCACTTTATACTGCTGACCTAAAACGGTTTCTCCCGGACGCGGGAAATGCTCGATATTTAGGATATGATCAGCATTAATACTGCCCAATACCACCAGTTTGCCTTTTTGCATCTTGCTCAATCCCTTAAATGTACGCCACCACAGGGAACCTGCAGCGGCGCGATTGTATTACTAGGTAACGGTATTACTCAGTAACCAGTTTCAGCTCAACAGGAATATTGGCTGGCACTTTTTCGCCTTTCAATACTTTATCTGCTGTTTCTACGCCAATCACGCCAATTTGCTCAGGCTGTTGAGCAACAGTTGCGCCCAGTTTGCCGCGCTGAACCGCTTTCACACCGTCTGCGGTGCCGTCAAAACCAACCACCAGCACATCAGCTTTACCCGCAGTTTGCAACGCACGCAGTGCGCCTAAAGCCATTTCATCGTTCTGTGCAAACACCGCTTGTACCTGTGGATGTGCCGTTAGCAGGTTCTGCATAACGTTCAAGCCCTTGGTACGGTCAAAGTCAGCAGGCTGGCTGGCCAGCATATTGAATTTGTGTTCTTCCTGCGCTTGCTTGAAACCTTCGCCACGTTCACGCGCGGCTGACGTTCCCGCAATACCTTCTAACTGAATAACTTTGGCATTATCGCCCAATTTCTTGGCGATAAACTCACCCGCGGCCTTACCACCCGCAGCGTTATCAGAAGCGATATGGCTTACCACAACGCCTTTATTCGCCGCACGGTCCAAAGTAATAACCGGAATTTTGGCCTGATTAGCCATCAGAATCGCATTACCTACCGCATCAGAGTCGGTTGGGTTAATCAGCATCAGTTTGGTGCCACGTACGGTTAAATCCTGTACGTTAGCCAGCTCTTTCGCTGGGTTATTCTGAGAATCCAAAATCACCAGCTTGTAGCCTAATTTATCGGCTTCTTTCTGCGCACCGTCTTTCATGGAAACAAAGAACGGGTTATTCAGCGTGGATACCACCAGCGCGATAGTGTCTTGCGCCATCGCATTTGCGCTCAGAGTTGCACTTAAAGCCGCAGCGGAGATCAGTGTTGCCAGTTTTTTCATATTCATTATCGTCGTTTCCTGTAGGGGAGATTATTTGTTGCTTTTGTTGTCTACCAGAACCGCCAGCAAGATAACCACTGCTTTAACGATCATTTGGTAGTAAGACGAAACACCCAGTAAGTTCAGACCATTATTCAGGAAACCTAAGATCAATGCGCCGATCAATGTCCCCATAATGCGGCCTTTACCACCCGCTAAACTGGTTCCTCCCAGTACAACGGCGGCAATAGCATCTAACTCATAGCCTGTACCCGCCGTTGGCTGTGCTGAGGAAAGACGAGCAACCTCGATAACACCGGCCAGAGCAGAGAGCAAACCACACAGCGAATAAACAATAATTTTTACACGGTCAACGCTAATACCTGACAGGCGGGTTGCCGACTCATTACCACCCAACGCATAGATATAGCGGCCAAGGCGCGTGTGATGCAGCATGTACCATGCTAGAGCGAACACAATCACCATCAACCAGATTGGGGTTGGGATCCCTAGAGGGCGGCCAATACCGAACCAACCAAACAGATCTGCCGCGTCCGAGAAGCCGGTGTTTATTGGGCTTCCGTTGGTATAGACCATGGTCACACCGCGCAACAACAGCATCATCACCAGCGTTGCGATAAAGGCCTGCACTTTGCCTTTGGCGACAATAACCCCCGTACATCCACCGATAGCGGCGCCGAGTGCCAGAGCAGCAAATACGGCAACAAAGGCGTTAACCTCAAGCCCAACAATAGAAGCGGCAACGGCACCGGTGATCGCTAGCAACGATCCGACGGATAAATCAATGCCCGATGTTAGGATCACCAGCGTCATCCCCACCGCCATAATGGCGTTGACCGATGTTTGCTGCAAAATGTTGAAGAGGTTATTGAGCGTAAAGAAATTAGGGCTCATTGAGGATACAACCGCAATCAGCACCAGCAGGGCGATCAGCGACTTTTGCTCCAGCAATAATGTTTTTAACTGATCTTTACTAAACCCACCTTGCTTCTGGGTTGTCTGGGTGTTCATCTGCGATTACTCCTGCTTCACGCCGTATTGCTTGCCAACGGCGGCTGCCATCAGCACTTCTTGGGTTGCCTGTTCAATTGGGAATTCCCCACTGAGGTGGCCATCATGCATCACCAGAATACGGTCACTCATACCAAGTACTTCTGGCATTTCAGAGGAGACCAAAATGATGCTTAGCCCTTCTTGCTTGAACTGGTTAATAAGTTGGTAAATCTCTTTTTTAGCCCCGACATCGACGCCACGCGTTGGCTCATCAAGAATCAGCACTTTCGGACGCGTCATCAGCCCGCGGGCTATCGCCACTTTTTGCTGATTACCGCCGGAGAGCAAACCAATCGGTTGATCCATCGACGGTGTTTTCACATTAAACAGGCGCATAAAATCGCTTACGGCTTCCTGTTCTTCAGCATGCTTTAGAGAACCATTCGCTCGGCTGAAATAGCGCAATGCGGTAAGAGACATATTCTCTTTCACCGACATTCCCAACACTAAACCATCACGTTTACGGTCTTCAGAAATATAAACAATGCCGTTTGCCAAACCATCCTGCGGTGAGTGTGTAACCACCTCACGCCCATCCAGCGTGACAAAACCCTGTTTGCGCGGTAACGCACCGTACAGAATTTTCATTAATTCGGTACGCCCTGCGCCCATCAGGCCAGAAACACCGAGAATCTCGCCGCGATACAGATCGAAACTGACGTTTTCAACGCCAGGCCCATACAAGCCTTTTACCTGCAAACGTAATTCACCACGTGGCTGATTCAAACGCGGGTACTGTTCTTCCAATTTGCGGCCAACCATCATCTCAATCAGTGAATCTTCTTGCAGCTCACTAACCGGGCGTTCAGCAATGAACTGACCGTCACGGAAAATCGTGACGTCATCGCAAATTTCAAAGATTTCTTTTAGACGATGGGAGATATAAACAATGCCACGACCTTCGGCCTTCAGTTCCCGAATCACTTTAAACAGGGACTCGGTTTCGGTGTCTGTCAGCGCATCGGTAGGCTCGTCCATGATGATAACTTTGGATTCGAAGCTCAGCACCTTAGCAATTTCGACCATTTGCTGATCGCCAATGGATAAATCGCCCACCAGCCGATGGCTGCTGTAGCTGATATTGAGGCGAGCCAGCAATTTGTCCGCTTCGGCATACATTTTTTTCCAATCAATACAGCCCAAGCGATTCACAAACTCACGACCTAAGAAAATATTCTCGGCAATGGTGAGTTGTGGAATGAGGTTGAGCTCTTGATGGATGATGCCGATACCCGCTTCCTGAGAAGATTTAGGGCCGTTAAATGTGACTTCTTTTCCGAGGAAGTTTTGGGTGCCCGCATCTTTTTGATAGATACCGGTAAGAACCTTCATCATGGTGGACTTACCCGCGCCGTTTTCCCCCACTAACGCCATGACACGTCCGGGGTAAACATTTAGCGCAGCACCAGATAGAGCTTTAACGCCGGGAAAGCTTTTATCAATGCCTTTTAAAGCTAATAACGGTTGCATAGCGGCCTCAGAAGGTTACGCCAGAATAAAGCAGCACATTCGCATACGGAGAACACTCTCCGCTGCGAATCACTGCCTTACTGGTAGAGCTCAGCACTTTAAATTGCTCATGGCTGACATACTCCACCGTGATGGTATTTCCCTGGTGTTGTTCTAGTTGTTTCAAATTAGCTAATAACTGCTGATGGATTTCGGCGTTTTTGCCCGGCATCTCTTGCGCAATAACCGCTTTTTCAACCTGCATTTCTTGTGTAATCACACCCACAACCTGAAGAAAACTAGGAACACCGTGGGTTAACGCCAAATCGATACGTTGAGTTGAATCAGGGATCGGAAGCCCTGCATCACCCACCACAATGGCGTCGGTATGACCTAAACGAGAGATGAGATAAGAAATCTCGGAATTGAGTAAGGTGCCTTTTTTCATTTTCTGCTCCATCAGCGAAACGTTTCGCTTGTAAGAATTCTAGGTGCTAATGAATGACTGGCAACTACTAAAGTTGAGATTTGTGATCGCTATCGAAACGTTTCGATAGCAGAAGCGTTTCAGCGGATATAAGCATCTAGGCGAGGCTGAAGCTGCTTATTATTTTCAGCGTTTAAGTCTTGGTAGGGAGAGCCGACGAGACAAGGAAGTCTCGTCGGCGTTTGGGAGCGCAGGGATGCGCATCCCAAACCTTGCGGAAATACCATCTCGGAAAAAAGCGCGAGGATACAAGGGGCGCACGCTGGCGCCCCTGCCCGTACGCCAACACAAATGCCGCGAGGGTATGTGCTATTAATAGGCGTACGGAACCTTTCACCAATCGATCTAAATTTCCACCTGTGTTCCAAGCTCAATCACGCGGTTTGGCGGGATCTCAAATTGGTCAGCAGCCTGTAGCGCATTTCGGCTTAATGCCATAAACAGTTTGCCACGCGCTTTCAGATACCAAGGTCGTTTGCCTAAGATCAGTGATTCGTGTGACATGAAGAACGATGTTTCCATCATTCGGCACGGCAGGCCTTCTAATCCGCAACGATGGAAGATCTCCTCCACGTTTGGCGTTTCTTTAAAGCCATAGCTAGCAACGACACGCCAGAAAGTAGGGGAAAGCTGCTCAATGGTCACACGACGAACGTTGTGCACATAAGGTGCATCTTCCGTACGGAGCGTCAGTAAGATCACTCGCTCATGCAGCACCTTGTTATGTTTCAGGTTATGCAGCAACGCGAAAGGAATAACGTTCATCGCACGCGACATATATACAGCCGTTCCTAGCACACGCACTGGCGGTGATTTCTCTAGCGATGCAATCATCGCTTCCAGAGAATTACCGTGTTCATGCAAGCGGCGTAACAAACGGAAACGCTCGCTTTTCCATGTCGTCATGATGATAAACATCACCAGACCAAGGGCAAGCGGCAACCAACCACCCGAGAAGAACTTCAGGGCATTGGCGGTAAATAGCGGTATGTCCATGCATAGCAGTCCAGCAATCAGGATCATCACCACGAAGCGGTTCCAGTGCCAGTTTTTCACCGCCACGGTACAGCTGAGAATACTGGTTAATACCATGGTGCCTGTTACCGCGATACCGTAGGCCGCGGCCAGATTACTGGAGTGTTCAAAGCTGGCAATCACAATCACCACGGAGATATACAGCGCCCAGTTAATCGCAGGAATGTATATCTGCCCAGCTTCCATATCCGACGTATGAATAATTCGCATCGGAGGGAGATAACCCAAGCGAACAGCTTGGCGAGTTAAGGAGAATACGCCTGAGATAACGGCCTGCGAGGCAATAACGGTCGCAAAGGTCGCCAAAACAAGAAGCGGGATTAATGCCCAATCGGGTGCTAATAAGAAGAACGGGTTTTTGATCGCTTCAGGGTTTTTCAGCAGTAATGCACCTTGCCCAAAATAGTTCAGGATCAGCGATGGAATGACAAAGAAGAACCATGCCAAACGAATAGGCTTCTTACCGAAGTGTCCCATGTCGGCATACAGCGCTTCAACGCCGGTAATAGACAATACAACTGCCCCCAGCGCAAAGAACGCCATGGAACGATGTTCAACGAAGAACCCAATCGCCCATTTGGGATTTAATGCCGTCAGCACCGCGGGATTGTCCATGATGCTGCGCGCACCAAGAATGGCCAGCGTCAGGAACCATAGCACCATCACCGGCGCAAAGAGTTTACCAATACTTCCCGTACCATGTTTTTGAATGAAAAACAGAATGGTAAGAACCAGTATAGAAAGAGGAACAATGTACGGATCAAGCGACGGCGCCGCTATCTCAAGGCCTTCTATCGCTGACATCACTGAAATTGCAGGCGTAATCACCACTTCTCCATAGAAGAAGCTGCCGCCTATTAACCCCAAGATCACTAAAATCGCCGTCACTTTAGGCGCTGTATTACGCCCCGCTAATGACATCAGGGTTAATATCCCACCTTCACCCGCGTTATCTGCACGCATGACGAAAGTCAGGTATTTAAGGGATACAATGAGGATCTGCATCCAGAAAATCAGTGAGAGAAAACCAAATACAATTTCTGGTTCAACATTAAAACCGTAGTGACCAGAAAAACACTCGCGTAAGGTATATAAAGGGCTTGTACCTATATCGCCATACACTACGCCGATAGCGGCCAGTGTGACTGTCGTTAATGAACGTTTATGCTCTGAACTCATAACTTGTTTCTTTTGCTGGAACATCTATAAGCGATGCGCGTACTGACAGACCGAGCGCTCATAAAAAACGCACAGTATGCATAAATCAGCACAATTTCCTACTATTTAGATTAAAGGAAATATGACTGAGCCTGTGAAAACCGGCATATAACAAGCTTAGAAAGCTTTAAAAAAATCAACAAGCTAAGCAATGAAATAAAGCTGGTCAACGCTCCAAGAAGTCGATAAAACAAAACAATCCTTGTTATGAATGGGACTATTATGACGCAATCTAGCCAATTGGCCGAACGTATTTCGCGATTAAGCCATGCTTTGGAAAATGGACTTTACGAACGACAAGAGGCCATACGGCTCTGTTTACTAGCCGCCCTATGCGGTGAAAGCGTATTTTTACTCGGCCCTCCGGGGATTGCAAAAAGCCTTATCGCTCGCCGTTTAAAATTTGCATTTCGCCATGCACGCGCTTTTGAATATCTCATGACCCGCTTCTCCACCCCAGAAGAAGTATTTGGCCCATTATCAATTCAGGCGCTGAAAGACGAGGGGCGTTACCTACGCTTAACCCACGGCTATTTGCCCGAAGCTGAAATTGTTTTCTTAGATGAAATTTGGAAAGCGGGCCCCGCTATCCTGAATACGCTTCTGACTGCCATTAACGAGCGCCGTTTTAGAAATGGGGACAGTGAAGAAGCCATTCCAATGCGCCTGTTAGTCACTGCATCGAATGAGTTACCTGAGTCAGACAGCAGCTTAGAAGCGCTCTATGACCGTATGCTTATTCGTTTATGGCTAGATAAGGTGCAAGAGAAGCAGAACTTCCGTGCCCTAATCACCAGCAGCCAAGATGAGAACGCAAACCCAGTCCCTGAGGCATTGAGCATTTCTGACGAAGAGTTTCATGCCTGGCAGCCACAGATCGGCAAAGTCGCGCTCTCGACCCACTGCTTTGAGCTCATCTATCAGCTGCGACAACGAATCAATATCTTAGACGATGCCCCCTACATTTCTGACCGTCGTTGGAAAAAGGCGCTGCGTCTTCTTCAAGCCTGTGCTTTCTTTAGCGGCCGCACCGAACTGGCCCCGCTTGACCTGATTTTGCTGAAAGACTGTCTATGGCATGATTTCGCCTCTCGCCAGATGCTTAACCAGCAGATTCAACAAATGTTGACCGATCAGGCTTATCAACAACAAAGCCTACTACTACAGTTACAACAAACTGAAGCGAGTTGGCTTCAGTCTCAACAAGAACAAAGCCAGCAACAGGCCATGACGCTACCGGTGAAAACAGGGCTGTTTAACCGTAAACAGGCGCACTCTCTGCCGGATGATTTCCCCGTCGGTAAAGTTACCTTAATGCTGTTCAAGCCGTTAAAAATTCATGATATGCAGGTGACTCATATCGTTACCGACTCAGGCGATCTCTCGCGCTGGTTACAAAAAGGCGGGGAATTCCGCGCCAAGCTTAACGGCATTGGTTTTGCTTTGCCGATTGATATCACTCTCGACGACAAGCACCAGCTACAAATACGGGATGTTAGCTATCAAACCACCATGCTTTCGCTGCCAGGTAAAAAAAATGGAGATATTCCTGCCGATATACAGGAGAAAATCCAACAGATCGAAAATACGCTGAGCGAGCAGCGACGCCTTTTTGCCTCTCATCAACCTTGCCTATTCGTAAGCAGCGATTGGCTAGCCCAAATTGAAGCCAGTCTAGCGAGCATCGATGAAAAGCTACGCACGCTGAAAGCTACGCTAAGAGGCGCGTAATATGCCGACTCTTGAAGCTGTTGAAGCCTTTTTGGTGGTCAATGAAAACGAACTGATGCAGGATTTTCTCATTGGTTTGATGGCCGCCCCACAGCTGGCGGTTTTCTTTGAGAAATTCCCACGCTTACGTTCGATCCTTGAGGGCGAGATCCCAAGCTGGCGCAATCGACTGGAAAGGAGGATCAAAGAAACCTCCGTACCGGAGGATCTCGCGCATGAGTTCACGCTTTATCAGCATCAGTTAGGGCTTCAAAGCGCAGATTTCTTTCAGCAACTCACCGAGACGCTAGCCATATTACGTGAGCATGAATCGCCTTTTATCTATGAGGCCGAATCACTTTGCCCCGATGGCGCCACGCCGCGCAGCATTAGCTTTCAAACGTTGTTCTTACAGCGTTGGAGACTAAGCCTGATCGCCCGCACCCTAACGCTTCATCATCAGGTATTAGATGAAGAGCGAGAGCTGTTACAAGCCGAGTTACAGCAGCGTATGCAGATCAGCGGGGCGCTGGAGCCGGTATTAGTCGATAACGAAAACGCGGCGGGCAAGCTGTGGGACTTAAGTAAAGGAGAGTTACACCACGGCGATTATCAGCTCATGGTGCAATATGGCGATTTCTTAGCTCAGCAGCCTGAATTGAAAAAACTGGCTGAGCAGCTCGGTCGCAGCCGCGCATCAACCGCTGAAGATAAGCAAAGCACCGAGCAAGAAGTGGCTCGAGTCATGGTACGTGAGCCCGCCATCATGCCTGAAGAAGTCAGCGGGATTCACCAAAGCGACGATATTTTACGTCTTCTGCCGACTGAACTCTCGATGCTAGGAATGGAAGAGCTGGAGTTTGAGTTCTACCGTCGATTGCTGGAGAAACGCCTACTCAGCTACCGCCTACAAGGCGACGTTTGGCGTGAGCAAGAATTTCAGCGCCCGATCACCTATCAAAAAACCCATCAACAGCCGCGAGGTCCTTTTATCGTCTGCGTGGATACATCGGGTTCCATGGGCGGGTTTAACGAACAGTGTGCCAAAGCATTCTGTTTGGCGCTGCTGCGGGTGGCACTTGCCGACAATCGCCGCTGCTACATCATGCTGTTTTCCAGCAGCGTGGTGCAGTATGAACTCACCGCAGACTCAGGCATCGATCAGGCTATTCGATTTTTATCACAGCGATTTCGCGGCGGGACTGATTTAGCCCAATGTTTATCGTACACCGTGGCGATGATGAAACAATCGGCGTGGAAGCAGGCTGACGCCGTGGTTATCTCTGATTTTATCGCTCAACGGCTGCCAGAGGATATGGTGAAACAGGTTCGCCAGCTCCAGCAAAACAATAGCCACTGTTTTCACGCAGTGGCTATGTCTGAGCACGGAAAACCCGGCATTATGAAGATCTTTGATCATATCTGGCGTTTTAACACCGGGATCAAAGGGCGCCTGTTACGGCGCTGGAAACGTTAATACTTAGAGCAGCGAGTCAATTTGATCGCGAACTTCTGGTGCCCAAACACCGCACTGTACCTGACCGATGTGCTTCTGTTTTAGCATCAGCATCACCAAGCGAGACTGACCAATGCCACCGCCGATAGTCTGTGGCATTTCCCCACGAACCAGCGACTGATGCCATTCTAGCTTCATACGCTCTTCGTCGTCGGTCAGTGCCAGCTGGCGCTTCAGCGTCTCCGCGTCAACACGGATGCCCATAGAAGAAAGCTCAAACGCATCTTCTAACACTGGGTTCCACACCACGATATCGCCATTCAAACCAGCAAATCCTTCTTCACCAATCGACGTCCAGTCATCATAGTCCGGAGCACGAACATCATGCGCTTTGCCGTGCGATAGCTTTCCACCGATACCAATCAAGAATACCGCCCCTAATTCTTTCGCAATGGCACGTTCACGGCCTTTTGCATCCAGATCGGGGAAACGGCGCAGCAGCGTTTCGCTGTGGATAAAATGGATCTCTTCTGGCAAAGAAGGTTCGATACCAAATTCAGCGGCAACTTCTGCTTCAGTTGCTTTCATTGCGGCGTAAATTTTACGTACGGTTTCTTTTAAAAACTCTGGCGTACGCTGACCATCACCCATAACGCGTTCCCAATCCCACTGGTCAACGAAAACCGAGTGGATTGGCGTCAGACGGTCTTCGTCTGGGCGCAGCGCTTTCATGTGGGTGTATAAGCCTTCACCTGGGCCAAAATCATGCATACCCAAGGTTTTACGTTTCCATTTAGCCAGAGAATGCACAACTTCAAACGTATCTTGCGGCAACGTCTTCACTTTTACCTGTACCGCTTTTTCACTGCCAGACAGGTTATCCTGAGTACCATCACCTAAGCGGCTCAGAATAGGCGCTTGAACTTCAATTAAACCAAGCTGTTTTTCCAGTTGGCGAGAGAAGGAAGATTTCACGAAGCTGATTTGTTGTTGTTTTTGTATAAATTGTTTTTTCATTGCCGTTCTCACATTAACCTGTCTTTGTTAAAACAGATTAAGCAACAGAATGGCATCAAGATTCAATATCCAACAATAAATATTGCCTTTTAGGTTTTATTCCATCATTTTTAACCCGTTAAAAATAACTAATCGCTAAAAAAGAGGTGATAAATTGGCAGAAATTTACCAGATCGATAATCTCGATCGCGGCATTCTTAACGCTTTAATGGAAAATGCGCGCACGCCATACGCTGAATTAGCCAAAGTCTTCAACGTGAGTCCAGGCACCATTCATGTTCGCGTGGAGAAAATGAAGCAGGCGGGAATTATTACCGGAGCCTGTATACAGGTGAGCCCAAAGAAGCTGGGCTACGATGTTTGCTGCTTTATAGGCATCATTTTGAAAAGTGCCAAAGACTATCCATCTGCATTAGCACGGTTGGAGAGTTTAGAAGAAGTGGTTGAAGCCTATTACACGACGGGGCACTACAGCATCTTTATTAAGGTCATGACACGATCAATTGATGCGCTACAACACGTACTTATCAACAAGATCCAGACCATCGACGAGATCCAATCTACGGAAACGCTGATCTCCTTGCAGAATCCCATCATGCGCGATATTACGCCCTAAGTTATTTTCTTTCATACCCACATTATCCACAGGTAGATCCCAGCCCTTTCCCGGCGTACAATAGCCGCCTTTATAAAGGTTGGGATCATTATGGCTGATATTACTCTCATCAGTGGCAGCACCTTAGGTAGCGCCGAATATGTTGCTGAACACCTGGCTGAAAAGCTGGAAGAACAGGGCTATTCCACAGAGATACTGCATGGCCCAGAACTCGATGAAGTTCCCATGCAAGGTATTTGGCTGGTTGTGACGTCAACGCATGGTGCTGGTGAGCTTCCCGATAACCTCCAACCTTTATTCGAACAGATTGAAACACAGCAGCCGGATCTTACTCAGGTTCGTTTTGGCGCAATGGGTCTCGGTAGTAGTGAATACGACACCTTCTGTGGAGGGATCAAAACTGTCGATCGTATTTTGATCGCGTTTGGCGCTCAGCGGATCGGCGATATGCTGGAGATCGATATTACCAAACACGATATTCCAGAGGATCCCGCTGAGATTTGGCTCACGAAATGGGTCAAAGTTATCAATTAAGCGTACAAATTGTGCGATCGGTATGTGGATAAGTATGCTTAAAAGGGTCTGATAACCGGTAGTTATCCCAATAACAACCGGAGTACGTTTTTCAGCCTGTGTATAAAGTGCCATTTAGATCCCAGCTTATACGGAATGGGATCACCGATCATCCACAACCAATGATCCTTGATAGGATATTGATCTTAATGTTGAAATTAGGCTTATCCACAGAGGATCGCGATCCTAGTAGTAAGATCTAATAAAGAGATCCTTAAATAAAAAGATCTTTTTAATACTTAGTGATTCTCCTACCCGTTTGACCTTCCTCTAAACTTGAGTAGAATCCCCACCCCAAGGCAAAAACGATCGTTCATAGCCTTCCGGTCTTCGCGAGGTGCAGTACCATGTTTTATCCAGATATCTTTGACGTCATCATTATCGGTGGTGGCCATGCAGGCACAGAAGCTGCAATGGCGTCCGCTAGAATGGGGCGACAAACTTTATTATTAACGCATAACATTGATACGCTTGGACAAATGTCTTGTAACCCGGCGATTGGTGGTATCGGAAAGGGACATCTGGTTAAAGAAGTCGATGCGTTAGGCGGCTTAATGGCGACCGCAATTGACCACGGCGGCATTCAGTTTAGGATACTAAACAGCAGCAAAGGCCCAGCCGTTCGAGCTACTCGCGCTCAGGCAGACCGTGTTCTGTATCGCCAAGCGGTACGCACCGCATTGGAAAACCAGCCCAACCTGATGATCTTCCAACAAGCGGTTGAAGATCTGATTGTCGAGAACGATCGTGTGGTTGGTGCGGTAACCCAAATGGGCTTAAAATTCCGTGCTAAGGCCGTCGTATTGACCGTTGGAACCTTCCTTGATGGAAAGATCCACATTGGTCTAGAAAATTACAGCGGTGGCCGTGCTGGCGATCCTCCTGCTATCGCCCTTTCTCGTCGTCTACGTGAATTACCACTGCGCGTTAACCGTCTAAAAACGGGAACGCCACCGCGTATTGATGCCAGAACTATCGATTTCAGCGTGTTAGCACCCCAGTATGGTGATAATCCGTCTCCAGTATTCTCGTTTATGGGTAATGCTTCTCAGCACCCAGAACAAATGCCGTGTTACATCACGCATACCAACGAACGCACTCATGATGTGATCCGTAATAATTTGGATCGTAGCCCAATGTATGCCGGGATCATCGAAGGGATCGGGCCACGATATTGCCCATCGATCGAAGACAAAGTTATGCGCTTTGCCGATCGTAATGCTCATCAGATCTTCCTGGAGCCTGAAGGGCTAACCAGCAACGAAATTTATCCAAACGGGATTTCAACCAGTTTGCCATTTGACGTTCAAATGCAAATTGTTCGCTCAATGGAAGGTATGGAAAACGCGCGAATTGTTCGTCCTGGCTACGCCATTGAGTATGATTTCTTCGATCCACGTGATTTGAAACCAACGCTGGAAAGCAAACATATCCAAGGTTTGTTCTTTGCTGGGCAGATCAACGGCACGACCGGCTATGAAGAGGCTGCCGCTCAGGGGCTATTGGCGGGTCTGAATGCGGGACGCTTTGCTAACGAAGATGAAGGTTGGTCACCGCGTCGCGATCAGGCCTATCTTGGCGTGCTGGTGGACGACCTGTGTACTTTGGGTACCAAAGAACCGTATCGCATGTTTACCTCTCGCGCGGAATATCGCTTGATGCTGCGTGAAGACAACGCTGATTTGCGTTTAACAGCTATCGGTCGTGAACTTGGCTTAGTTGATGATGTACGTTGGGCTCACTTCAATCAGAAGCTTGAAAATATTGAGCGCGAACGTCAGCGCCTGCGTGATATTTGGGTTCATCCAAACTCTGAGCATGTTGCTCCGCTGAATGAAATCCTAAAAGCGCCTCTTTCCCGTGAAGCTAACGGTGAAGATCTGCTGCGTCGTCCTGAGATCGATTATGCCAAACTGACCAAGCTTGCTCAGTTTGCACCTGGCTTGGAAGACGAAAAAGCGTCTGAGCAGGTCGAGATCCAAGTGAAATACGAAGGCTACATTGCTCGTCAGCAGGAAGAGATTGAAAAACACCTGCGTAACGAAAATACGTTGTTGCCGGCTGACTTGGATTATTCGCTGGTTTCTGGGCTGTCGAATGAAGTCATTGCGAAGCTTAACGATCACAAACCAAGTTCAATTGGTCAGGCATCACGTATTTCTGGAATAACGCCTGCCGCCATCTCAATTTTGCTGATTTGGCTGAAAAAACAGGGCTTACTGCGACGTAGCGCTTAAATCTGTCTAAAACCGCACCAAACAGTGCGGTTTTTTTATTGCTATGCTTCACTCTGTTCCGATTTAACTGCATCATACTGGGCTGGGCCTTTTAAGGCTGATGCCCATGTTTGACCGAGGATTCTTCAGTGCAAAAACAACTCGATACTCTGCTAGCTAAAGCTGGAATTTCGCTAACCGATCAGCAAAAACAACAGCTATTAGGGTATGTTGGTTTGTTGGATAAGTGGAATAAGGCCTATAACCTGACTTCTGTCCGCGATCCTAAAGAGATGTTAGTTCGCCATATTCTCGACAGCATCGTGGTTAACCCTTTCCTGAAAGGCGACCGCTTTATTGATGTTGGCACTGGCCCTGGTCTTCCAGGGATCCCGCTGGCCATCGTTCGTCCAGATTCTCATTTTACTCTCCTCGATAGCTTAGGTAAGCGCGTGCGTTTTCTTCGTCAGGTGCAGCATGAGCTGAAGCTGACTAACATCGAGCCGGTACAAAGCCGAGTTGAAGAGTTCCCCGCAGAGCCACCGTTTGACGGCGTTATTAGTCGCGCATTTGCCTCTCTGCAGGATATGATTTCTTGGTGTCACCATTTGCCAAAGGCAGAGACTGGCCGCTTTTATGCGTTGAAGGGGGTTCGCCCTGATGACGAACTGGCGCAGTTACCTTCGGGCATTGAGCTGGTGTCCGTTGAGCGGTTACATGTGCCTACTCTTGATGGTGAAAGGCATTTGGTTATTCTTAAGGCAAACTAATTTTGCCTTTTGTCAAAAAAAGTTAAAAAAGTTACGGCTGAGAACTAATCATTGAATAGCTAAATTATTAGCCTGATGGGGTTTGTTTTTTTACTTTTATTTCACAATTAGCGCTATTAAAAGACGATATTCTTACCGAACGCACTGTATGTTTAGCATTCGAATGAATTGAATGCGTTATTTCTAGTTGGATTAAAGGTAGAAATAAACAATTAAAGATGTCTAGTTTGTCAATAATATGTTTATTTCTGGTTTGTGAAATGAAGCCTAAACTTTTAATTTTTAACTTTATGATTTTAAATAAATTAAAGCGCTCATTTAGCTAAAACACAGTAAAGACCACATGGTATATAAGACTTCTCTGTTTTTACTTTTGTGATCTGTGATCGCTCATATATTGTAACGGTGGAATTGTCGGACAAAGCAATGAGATATGGTATTCTGACAATTCTTAGCGATTGTCGTTAAAAGGTGAAAGTATTTAATTTATTATTCACTTTTTCGCTACTTATCCATTGAATTTGTTGTTGTGCACCGTATAATTTGCTCGTTTTTCTAGCTTGACTCGGCCTCGTAAAGGCAGTTTTATTACGTCACTCAATCAGCATACCCCCAGAGGGGTACGGAGAGAGCAAACGTCATGTCTGTAACGCTTTATAGCGGCAAGGCAGCGCGAAAATTACTGGCTCTGCAGTTACTGACTTTTGTTCTGTTCGGCATCGGCTTTTCAGCTAAAGAGATAAGCTGGGGTTTTTCAGCCGTTCTCGGTGGCTTGTCAGCGTGGTTGCCTAGCGTCGTTTTCATGCTGTTTGCTTTGCGTCATCAAGCTCATACTCCAGCAGGAGGCCGAGTAGCATGGTCTTTTGCTATTGGTGAGGCGTTAAAGGTCGTCAGCACGATTGTTCTTATGATCGTGTCACTGGGGTGGTTTAAGGCGGCGTTATTCCCGCTTGGCCTGACTTATATCGCTGTGTTGGTTGTTCAGATCGTGGCACCAGCAATAATAGGTCGCAATAGCTGACCTGTTGTAAAACGGCCTTAAATTAAAACAGTTACCGTACTTAACTACTTAAAGGGTAAGAGGCATCATGTCTGCAGGAGAAATCTCTACGCCACAAGAGTATATCGGTCACCATCTGACACAGCTTCAGATCGGGACGGGATTCTGGTCGATCAACATTGACTCAATGTTTTTCTCCGTTGTCCTCGGCCTACTCTTCTTGGTTATCTTCCGCAAAGTGGCTAAAAACGCGACTAGCGGTGTTCCGGGTAAATTACAGTGTGCGGTTGAACTGGTTGTCGGCTTCGTCGATAGCAGCGTGCGCGACATGTATCACGGTAAAAGCAAGGTTATTGCCCCTCTGGCTCTGACCGTGTTTGTTTGGGTTTTCCTGATGAACCTGATGGACTTGCTGCCAATCGATTTCTTGCCTTACATCGGCGAGCATATCCTTGGTTTACCAGCGCTGCGTGTTGTACCTACGGCTGACGTAAACGTTACGTTGTCGATGGCGCTGGGCGTATTTATCCTGATTCTGTTCTACAGCATTAAGATGAAAGGTGTCGGTGGGTTCGTTAAAGAACTGACCATGCAGCCGTTCAATCATCCTGTATTTATTCCAATCAACCTTATTCTGGAAGGCGTCAGCCTGTTGTCTAAGCCGGTTTCACTGGGTTTGCGACTGTTCGGTAACATGTATGCCGGCGAGCTGATTTTCATCCTGATTGCCGGTCTGTTGCCGTGGTGGTCACAGTGGGTGCTCAATGTTCCATGGGCTATCTTCCACATCCTGATTATTACGCTGCAAGCCTTTATCTTCATGGTTCTGACGATCGTCTATCTCTCGATGGCGTCTGAAGAGCACTGATATTTTTAATAACACTACTGCGTTTAAACTGAAAGAAACTGGAGACTGTCATGGAAAACCTGAGTATGGATCTGCTGTACATGGCTGCCGCTGTGATGATGGGTTTAGCGGCAATCGGTGCTGCGATCGGTATCGGCATCCTGGGTGGTAAATTCCTGGAAGGCGCTGCACGCCAACCTGACCTGATTCCTCTGCTGCGTACACAGTTCTTTATCGTTATGGGTCTGGTGGATGCTATCCCAATGATCGCTGTTGGTCTGGGTCTGTACGTCATGTTTGCTGTCGCGTAAAAGAGCCTTGGCTCTTCTACCGTAAAGAAACACATACCAATTAACTATTTAAGAGGCATTGTGCTGTGAATCTTAACGCAACAATCCTCGGCCAGGCCATCGCGTTCATTTTGTTCGTATGGTTCTGCATGAAGTATGTATGGCCTCCAATTATGGATGCCATCGAGAAACGTCAAAAAGAAATTGCTGACGGCCTCTCAAGTGCAGAACGTGCGAAGAAAGATTTGGACTTAGCTCAAGCCAATGCGACCGACCAGCTGAAAAAAGCTAAAGCCGACGCTCAGGTGATTATTGAACAAGCGAACAAACGCAAAGCTCAAATCATCGACGAAGCTAAAGTAGAAGCTGAGCAGGAACGTAACAAAATCGTGGCGCAGGCGCAGGCTGAAATCGACGCAGAACGTAAACGCGCTCGTGAAGAGCTGCGTAAGCAAGTTGCTACGTTGGCTATTGCTGGTGCCGAGAAAATTATCGAACGTTCCGTGGATGAAGCTGCTAACAGCGACATCGTTGATAAACTGGTCGCTGAACTGTAAGGAGGGAGGGGCTGATGTCTGAATTTATCACGGTAGCTCGCCCCTACGCCAAAGCAGCTTTTGACTTTGCCGTTGAGCACCAGAACGTAGACCGTTGGCAGCAAATGCTAGCGTTCTGCGCTGAGGTGACCCGCAACGAGAACGTGGCTGAAATGCTTTCTGGTGCATTAGCACCGGAAACATTATCCAACCTGTTCATTGAATTGTGTGGTGATCAGCTCGATGAATCCGGCCAGAACTTTATTAAAGTGATGGCTGAGAACGGACGTTTATTAGTTCTTCCTGAGGTGTTGCAGCAATTTAATACGCTGCGCGATGCGCTGGAGGCCACGGTTGACGTGGAAGTTACTTCAGCAGCAACTTTAAGCGATGAGCAACTGAATAAAATCAGTGCCGCGATGGAAAAACGTCTGTCACGTAAAGTGAAGCTGAATTGCAAAATTGATAAGTCTGTCATGGCTGGCGTGGTTATTCGCGCTGGCGACCTAGTGATCGACGGCAGTATTCGCAGTCGTCTGGAACGCTTGGCAGACGTCTTGCAGTCTTAAGGGGACTGGAGCATGCAACTGAATTCCACCGAAATCAGCGAACTGATCAAGCAGCGCATTGCTCAGTTCAATGTGGTGAGCGAAGCTCACAACGAAGGTACTATTGTGTCCGTGAGCGACGGTATTATCCGTGTTCATGGTCTGGCGGATGTTATGCAGGGCGAGATGATCGCGCTGCCAGGCAACCGCTACGCTATCGCACTGAACCTAGAGCGCGACTCTGTTGGTGCGGTAGTTATGGGTCCATACGCTGACTTAGCCGAAGGCATGAAAGTTAAGTGTACTGGCCGTATTCTGGAAGTACCGGTTGGTCGTGGCCTGTTAGGTCGCGTGGTTAACACCTTGGGTGAACCTATCGATGGTAAAGGTCCTGTAGACAACGACGGCTTCTCTGCCGTTGAAGCTATCGCACCGGGCGTTATCGAACGCCAATCCGTTGATCAGCCTGTACAGACTGGTTATAAGTCCGTTGATGCCATGATCCCAATCGGTCGTGGTCAGCGTGAACTGGTGATCGGTGACCGTCAGACCGGTAAAACCGCTCTGGCAGTTGACGCCATCATTAACCAGCGTGATTCCGGCATCAAATGTATTTATGTCGCTATCGGTCAGAAAGCTTCGACTATCGCAAACGTCGTTCGCAAACTGGAAGAGCACGGCGCACTGGCTAACACCATTGTTGTTGTTGCATCTGCTTCTGAGTCTGCTGCGCTGCAATACCTGGCTCCGTATGCCGGTTGTGCGATGGGCGAATACTTCCGTGACCGTGGTGAAGACTCGCTTATCATTTATGATGACCTGTCTAAACAAGCGGTTGCTTACCGTCAGATTTCCCTGCTGCTTCGTCGTCCACCAGGTCGTGAAGCATTCCCAGGCGACGTCTTCTATCTCCACTCCCGTTTGCTGGAACGTGCTGCGCGTGTTAACGCCGATTACGTAGAAGCTTTCACTAAGGGTGAAGTAAAAGGCGCTACCGGTTCACTGACGGCTCTGCCGATCATTGAAACTCAGGCGGGTGACGTTTCTGCGTTCGTTCCGACCAACGTAATTTCGATTACCGATGGTCAGATCTTCTTGGAATCTAACCTGTTTAACGCCGGTATTCGTCCTGCGGTAAACCCGGGTATCTCTGTATCCCGTGTTGGTGGTGCTGCTCAGACCAAGATCATGAAAAAACTGTCCGGTGGTATTCGTACCGCACTGGCACAGTATCGTGAACTGGCTGCGTTCTCTCAGTTCGCATCCGATCTGGATGATGCAACCCGTAAACAGCTGAACCACGGTCAGAAAGTGACCGAGTTACTGAAACAGAAACAGTATGCACCGATGTCGGTTGCAGAGCAGTCTCTGGTTCTGTTTGCAGCTGAACGTGGCTATCTGGAAGACGTTGAACTGGCTAAGATCGGCAGCTTTGAAGCTGCTCTGATGGCTTATGTTGAACGTGAGCACGCTGACCTGATGCAACAAATCAACCAAACTGGTGCTTACAATGACGAGATCGAGGGCAAGCTGAAAGGCATCCTCGATACCTTCAAGGCAACCCAGTCCTGGTAATACCGTTACGGCCTGATGGTTTTCGTTAAAGAATGCTGTCGGGCCGTAAGGTCTTGAGGAGAAGCAGAGATGGCCGGCGCAAAAGAGATACGTAGTAAGATCGCAAGCGTCCAAAACACGCAAAAGATCACTAAAGCGATGGAAATGGTCGCCGCCTCCAAAATGCGTAAAACGCAGGATCGCATGGCGGCCAGCCGTCCTTATGCAGAAACCATGCGCAAAGTGATTGGTCACCTTGCCCTTGGTAATCTGGAATATAAACACCCGTACCTGGAAGAGCGCGACGTTAAGCGCGTGGGGTATCTGGTGGTTTCTACCGACCGTGGTCTGTGTGGTGGCTTGAACATTAACCTGTTCAAAAAACTGCTGACGGATATGAAAAGCTGGAACGAAAAAAGCGTTGAAGTTGATCTCGCGCTGATTGGTTCCAAAGCAGCATCTTTCTTTGGTTCTGTGGGCGGTAATATCGTTGCACAGGTAACCGGTATGGGTGACCACCCTTCCCTGTCTGAATTGATTGGGCCGGTAAAAGTGATGTTGCAGGCTTATGATGAAGGGCGTCTGGACAAACTGTATGTGGTGAGCAATAAGTTCATCAATACCATGTCTCAAGAACCTCAGATCCTTCAGCTGTTGCCGCTGCCACCGTCTGATGATAGCGAGTTGAAGAAGAAATCATGGGATTACCTGTACGAACCCGATCCTAAGGCGCTGCTGGATACCTTGCTGCGTCGTTATGTGGAATCTCAGGTTTATCAGGGCGTCGTGGAAAACCTGGCCAGTGAGCAGGCCGCTCGAATGGTTGCGATGAAAGCCGCAACTGATAACGGCGGTAGCCTGATCAAAGAGCTGCAGTTGGTATACAACAAAGCTCGTCAGGCCAGCATTACCCAAGAGCTCACCGAGATCGTCGGTGGAGCCTCCGCGGTTTAAGCTAGGTTTTACGAATTACGTAGAGGATTCAAGATGGCTACTGGAAAGATTATCCAGGTTATCGGCGCTGTGGTGGACGTCGAGTTCCCGCAAGATGCCGTGCCTAAAGTGTATAACGCACTTGAGGTGAAAGGCGGTGCCACTAAACTGGTACTGGAAGTTCAGCAGCAGCTAGGCGGCGGCGTTGTACGCTGTATCGCTATGGGTACTTCTGACGGTCTGCGTCGCGGACTGGACGTTGTTGACCTGGAGCACCCGATTGAAGTCCCAGTAGGTAAAGCGACCTTAGGCCGCATTATGAACGTACTGGGTGAGCCAATTGATATGAAGGGTGATATCGGCGAAGAAGATCGCTGGGCTATTCACCGTGAAGCTCCAAGCTACGAAGAACTGTCTAACTCGCAAGAACTGCTGGAAACTGGTATCAAGGTAATGGACCTGATTTGTCCGTTCGCTAAGGGCGGTAAAGTTGGTCTGTTCGGTGGTGCGGGTGTTGGTAAAACAGTAAACATGATGGAGCTGATCCGTAACATCGCGATCGAGCACTCAGGTTACTCTGTATTTGCCGGCGTGGGTGAACGTACTCGTGAGGGTAACGACTTCTACCACGAAATGACCGACTCCAACGTATTGGACAAAGTATCACTGGTTTATGGCCAGATGAACGAGCCACCAGGAAACCGTCTGCGCGTTGCGCTGACCGGTCTGACTATGGCTGAGAAGTTCCGTGACGAAGGTCGTGACGTACTGCTGTTCATCGATAACATCTACCGTTATACCTTGGCCGGTACCGAAGTATCTGCACTGTTGGGTCGTATGCCTTCTGCGGTAGGTTATCAGCCAACGCTGGCGGAAGAGATGGGTGTTCTGCAAGAACGTATCACCTCGACCAAAACGGGTTCAATCACCTCTGTTCAGGCCGTTTACGTACCTGCGGATGACTTGACTGACCCATCACCAGCAACCACCTTTGCTCACTTGGACGCAACCGTGGTACTGAGCCGTCAGATCGCTTCTCTGGGTATCTACCCAGCCGTTGACCCGCTGGATTCCACCAGCCGTCAGCTGGATCCACTGGTTGTGGGTCAGGAACACTACGACGTGGCACGTGGCGTGCAGTCTATTCTGCAACGTTATCAGGAACTGAAAGATATCATCGCGATTCTGGGTATGGACGAACTGTCCGAAGACGACAAACTGGTCGTTGCTCGTGCGCGTAAAATCCAACGTTTCCTGTCACAGCCATTCTTCGTTGCTGAAGTCTTTACCGGTTCTCCGGGCAAGTTCGTCTCGCTGAAAGATACCATTCGTGGTTTCAAAGGCATTCTGGATGGTGATTACGATCATCTGCCAGAGCAGGCGTTCTACATGGTTGGCACCATTGAAGAAGCAGTGGAAAAAGCCAAGAAACTGTAACGCCTTGAGAGGAGGTTGATATGGCTATGACTTACCATCTGGACGTTGTCAGCGCAGAGCAGAAAATGTTCTCTGGGCTGGTACAGAAAATCCAGGTGACAGGTAGTGAAGGTGAGCTAGGGGTTTTCCCTGGTCACGCCCCGCTGCTTACTGCCATTAAGCCTGGCATGGTGCGTATTGTTAAACAGCATGGTGAAGAAGAGTTCATCTACCTGTCCGGCGGTATCCTTGAGGTACAGCCGAGCTCGGTAACCGTGTTGGCAGATACCGCCATTCGTGGTCAAGACCTCGACGAGGCGCGAGCGATGGAATCTAAGCGTAAAGCGGAAGAACACATCAATAACTCGCACGGCGATGTTGACTATGCTCAGGCATCAGCGGAATTGTCCAAAGCGATCGCGAAACTTCGCGTTATCGAATTGACCAAGAAAGCGATGTAAGCAGACTCCAAATAAAAAGCGGCTGAAAGGCCGCTTTTTTTTATTCTGAAAATAAGACTTTCCCCAGAGCAAATCTCGCCTAAACGTTGTGCAATTAACCTATTATTTGTCTCTGTTCGCAGACATATTTTCCCATTCTGCCCGCTGTTATTTATTATGTGTCTATTCCGCAGCCAGCGCGACTTACGAAAGTTTTGTGCTGAGAAATATGTAGTAATTCTGTTACCAAACAGGTTTACTTTGCCCATCAATTTGAATGAATCAGGTTGCTTATGTCTAACAGTTCTTTAAGCGTTGTTATTCTTGCCGCAGGCAAGGGTACTCGTATGTATTCCGATCTTCCTAAAGTGCTTCATCCTCTGGCTGGAAAGCCAATGGTTCAGCATGTCATCGATACGGCTTTAAAGTTAGGCGCACAGAACGTGCATCTGGTTTATGGCCATGGTGGAGATCTGTTAAAAGAAAAACTGTCAGACCAGCCGCTGAACTGGGTATTACAGGCCGAACAGCTGGGTACCGGGCATGCGATGCAACAAGCGGCGCCACATTTTTCTGATGATGAAGATGTGTTGATGCTGTACGGCGATGTGCCACTTATTTCCGGTGAAACTCTACAACGCTTGTTAGCCGCTAAGCCGCAAGGTGGTATTGGTTTGCTGACCGTTAAGCTTGCGAATCCTACAGGCTATGGCCGCATCGTGCGCGAAAACGACAACGTTGTGGGCATTGTTGAACACAAAGATGCCACGGCAGAGCAGCATAAAATCAATGAAATCAACACCGGCATTCTGGTTGCTAGCGGTCGCGATCTAAAGCGTTGGTTAGGCAAACTCAACAACAATAACGCGCAGGGTGAATATTACATCACTGACATCATCGCGTTAGCGCATCAGGAAGGTCACCGTATCGAAGCGGTTCATCCTGACCGTTTGAGTGAGGTTGAGGGCGTTAATAACCGTCTGCAACTGTCAGCATTAGAGCGTGAATATCAATCTGAACAGGCGCAGAAGTTGCTGTTAGCTGGCGTGATGCTGCTTGATCCTGCTCGTTTCGATCTGCGCGGTGAACTGATCCATGGTCGCGATATCTCCATTGATACTAACGTGATTATCGAAGGTACCGTTAAGCTAGGCGATCGCGTGCGCATCGGCACTGGCTGTGTGCTGAAAGACTGCGTTATCGGCGATGATTGCGAAATTAGCCCTTATACCGTGATTGAAAACTCTACTTTAGCGACGGAATGTACCGTGGGGCCATTTGCTCGCCTGCGTCCAGGTGCGGATTTGGCTGAAAAAGCGCATGTTGGCAACTTCGTAGAGATGAAGAAAGCGCGCTTGGGCAAAGGCTCCAAAGCGGGACACCTTTCCTACTTAGGCGATGCGGAGATTGGCGACAACGTGAACATTGGTGCGGGTACGATCACCTGTAACTACGATGGCGCCAATAAATTCAAGACCATTATCGGTGACGATGTGTTTGTGGGTTCTGATACTCAGCTGGTGGCTCCAGTCACCATTGGCAACGGTGTCACTATTGCTGCGGGCACCACCGTAACGAAAAACGTGGCGGAAAAAGAGCTGGTTTTAAGCCGCGTTAAGCAAACGCATATCCAAGGCTGGAAGCGCCCAGTAAAGAAATAGCTGCTAAATAAGATAGGTTATCCCCGTTAAATCCGGTTGATGATTACATTGGTAATCTATTTTGCACTGTGCCTTGTTTATCAAGGCACAGAACAAAATAAGCAGTAAACAATAATATCCCCATAGGGGAATCGCCCCAATCTCTACAGGCTCGGGGCACCAAATCAGATCGTACGGACATCGACAGAACAGCTAACGAAAGGCTGTTCTTGTTATAGGAATCAAACACTATGTGTGGAATTGTTGGCGCAGTTGCGCAGCGTGATATTGCAGAAATCCTGTTAGAAGGTCTGCGTCGTTTAGAATACCGTGGTTATGATTCTGCGGGTCTGGCGGTTGTTGATCATCAGGGGCATATGCAGCGTATCCGCCGCGTCGGAAAGGTACAGGCTCTCAGTGATGCCGTAGCGGAAAGCCCAATGACCGGTGGAACCGGTATTGCGCATACTCGCTGGGCAACACACGGTGAACCCACCGAACATAATGCGCACCCGCATGTTTCTGAACATATTGCCGTGGTACACAACGGTATTATCGAAAACTACGAATCTCTTCGTGCGTTGCTGATTGAGCGTGGCTATCACTTTACGTCTGAAACTGACACCGAAGTGATCGCGCATCTCACCCATTGGGAGCAGCAACAGGCAGGTGGCTCGCTACTAGAAGTTGTTCAACGCGTTATCCCACAGCTGCGCGGTGCTTACGGTACCGTCGTGATGGATGCCCGCCATCCCGATGTACTGGTCACCGCTCGCTCTGGCAGCCCGCTGGTAATTGGTTGCGGGATGGGCGAAAACTTTATTGCCTCCGATCAGCTGGCACTGCTGCCTGTGACCCGCCGTTTTATCTTCTTGGAAGAGGGCGATATTGCTGAAGTAACACGCCGCACGGTGAAGATCTTTGATAAAGAAGGCAATGCCGTTGAACGCGCAGAAATTGAATCCAACGTGCAATATGACGCGGGTGACAAAGGCGCATATCGCCACTACATGCAAAAAGAGATCTATGAGCAGCCGTTAGCCATCAAAAATACCCTTGAAGGGCGTTTTAGCCACGGCAAAGTGGATCTGGGTGAACTTGGTGAGAAAGCCGATACGCTGCTGGCGAAGGTTGAGCACATCCAAATTATCGCCTGTGGGACTTCATACCACTCGGGTATGGTGGCGCGCTATTGGTTTGAATCTCTGGCCGGTGTGCCTTGTGACGTGGAGATTGCTTCTGAATTCCGCTATCGCAAGTCTGCAGTACGCAAAAACAGCCTGATCATTACGTTATCTCAGTCGGGTGAAACGGCGGATACGTTAGCGGCTTTACGTTTGTCCAAAGAGATTGGCTATTTAGGCTCGTTGGCTATCTGTAACGTAGCCAGTTCGTCGCTGGTGCGTGAATCTGATTTGGCTCTGATGACCAAAGCGGGAACAGAAATCGGCGTTGCGTCAACCAAAGCGTTTACCACTCAGTTAACCGTTTTGCTGATGCTGGTGGCGCGTATTGGCCGCCTGCATGCGATGCCTGAACAGGTTGAGCACGATATCGTTCACGCCCTTCAAGCACTGCCTGCGCGTATTGAACAGATGTTATCAATGGATCAGGGCATTGAAGAACTGGCCGAAGATTTCATGGATAAGCAGCATGCCCTATTCCTCGGTCGTGGCGATCAGTATCCCATCGCAATGGAAGGGGCTCTGAAGCTTAAAGAGATCTCCTATATTCATGCAGAAGCCTATGCGGCTGGTGAACTCAAACACGGGCCACTGGCGCTGATTGATGCCGATATGCCGGTGGTTGTGATTGCGCCAAACAACGAACTGTTGGAAAAATTGAAATCCAATATTGAAGAAGTTCGCGCGCGCGGCGGTTTGCTGTATGTCTTTGCCGATAAAGACGCTGGTTTCACCGATAGCGAAGGGATGCGCATTATTTCTCTGCCGCACGTAGAAGAGGTCATTGCACCGATCTTCTATACCGTTCCGCTTCAGTTGCTTTCGTATCATGTGGCGCTCATCAAAGGCACTGATGTCGATCAGCCACGAAATCTGGCTAAATCGGTAACCGTTGAGTAACCCCATCTCTAAGCCCCGTTCGCGGGGCTTTTTCATTTTTCTCCGCCAACAAACATTTCATTTGTAATAAAACTGTCATATTCCATACATTTTACTGTCATCAAACTGCCTTATTTTCCCTCCTGCACCATACTTAAACTTGATTGTTCACACTGATGCTGATGAATAACACTCCCTGTGGAGGGAATATGAAGCCGATGCGTTCCTTGGTTGTCACTAAAAAAATGGTTACCCATAAGACTGTTGCTGCCATTGTTGCTGCAACTTGCTCTCTGACTACAATGTCTGCATCCGCTGCGACCAGCTTGACCGGTGCCGGTGCGACTTTCCCCGCGCCTGTTTATGCTAAGTGGGCAGATACCTATCAGAAAGAAACCGGTAACAAAGTTAACTATCAAGGTATTGGTTCTTCCGGCGGCGTTAAGCAAATTATTGCAAACACCGTTGATTTCGGTGCATCTGATGCGCCGCTGACCGATGAAAAACTGGCCGCAGACGGTCTGTTCCAGTTCCCAACCGTTATCGGTGGAGTGGTGCTGGCGGTGAATATTCCGGGATTGAAATCTGGCGAACTGACGCTGGATGGCAAAACTCTGGGTGATATCTATCTGGGCAACATCAAAAAATGGAATGATCCAGCGATCACCAAATTAAACCCAGGTTTAAAACTACCAGATACTAATATTGCCGTGGTTCGCCGCGCTGATGGCTCTGGCACTTCTTATGTTTTCACCAACTATCTGGCGAAAGTAAACGCAGATTGGAAATCTAAAGTTGGTGCAGGTTCTACCGTTAACTGGCCAACCGGTTTGGGCGGCAAAGGTAACGACGGCGTTGCTGCGTTCATCCAGCGTCTGCCAGGCTCCATTGGCTATGTTGAGTATGCTTACGTTAAGCAAAGCAAACTGGCTTATACCAAGCTGATTTCTGCGGATGGTGACGCTGTTCTACCAACGGAAGAGAGCTTTAGCAACGCGGCTAAAGGCGCTGACTGGAGTAAATCCTTCGCCCAAGACCTAACCAACCAGAAAGGCGCTAATGCATGGCCTATCAGCTCCACCACCTTCATTCTGGTGCATAAAGATCAGCAGAAACCAGAGCAGGGCGCTGCGGTACTGAAATTCTTCGACTGGGCCTATAAAAATGGCGGCAAAGAAGCCAGCGCCTTGGACTATGCACCGTTGCCTAACGCTGTCGTTGAGCAAATCCGTGCAGCATGGAAGACCAACGTAAAAGACAGTTCAGGTAAAGCGCTGTACTAATGTTTCATCCGCTTCCAGAGCCGATGCTTTGGAAGCGGAACTCTAGTTTAAGAAGAGAATCACATGGCTGATCATCCGTTATCTAAGCCTTCATTGCCCAAGAAAGAATCAAAAATAAAACCACCGAGCAAAAACGGTGACGTTATCTTTGGTGCTCTAGTCAAACTAGCAGCGCTGATTACCCTATTGTTGCTGGGCGGCATCATTGTTTCGCTGTTTATCGCGTCGCTGCCGAGCATTCAGAAGTTTGGCTTCGCTTTCCTGTGGTCCAAAGAGTGGGACGCACCGGCGGAGCAGTTTGGTGCGTTGGTGCCGATTTACGGCACGATCGTCACCTCTATCATCGCCTTAGTCATTGCCGTTCCTGTGAGCTTCGGGATCGCGTTGTTCCTTACTGAACTCGCGCCAAACTGGCTGCGCCGCCCGCTGGGTGTTGCGATTGAGCTGTTGGCCGCTATTCCGAGCATTGTTTATGGCATGTGGGGCCTGTTTGTTTTTGCTCCGCTGTTTGCCGAATATTTCCAAACCCCGGTGGGTGATGTGCTTTCCGGTATTCCGATTGTGGGTGAACTCTTTGCTGGCCCTGCGTTTGGTATCGGTATTTTGGCTGCCGGTGTGATTCTTGCCATCATGATCATTCCTTATATTGCCGCCGTAATGCGTGACGTTTTTGAGCAAACGCCGGTGATGATGAAAGAATCTGCCTACGGCATTGGCTGTACGACGTGGGAAGTGATGAGCCGCATTGTTCTTCCGTTCACCAAAAATGGGGTGATCGGCGGCATCATGCTGGGGTTAGGGCGCGCGCTGGGCGAAACCATGGCGGTAACTTTCGTCATTGGTAATACCTACCAGCTCGACAGCGCTTCGCTGTTTATGCCAGGGAACAGTATTACTTCTGCGTTGGCGAATGAATTTGCTGAGGCCGAGTCAGGTCTGCATACGGCGGCGCTGATGGAGTTAGGCCTGATCCTGTTTGTTATCACGTTCATTGTGTTGGCGTTGTCCAAGCTGATGATTTTACGTCTTGATAAGAATGAGGGACGTTAAGATGGCGATGATTGATATGAATGACGCACAGGCTTTAGCCAGTTCACGCCGAAAAATGCAGGCATGGCGTCGTCAGAAAAACCGCATTGCGCTGTTTTTGTCGATGGTCACGATGGCCTTTGGGCTGTTCTGGCTGGTGTGGATTTTGTTTTCGACAATCACGAAAGGCGTTGATGGCATGTCTATCGCGCTGTTCACCGAAATGACGCCTCCTCCAAACAGTGAAGGTGGAGGTTTGGCTAACGCCATTGCCGGTTCTGGCTTGCTCATTCTATGGGCGACGGTGATTGGTACTCCGCTCGGAATTATGGCCGGTATCTATTTAGCTGAGTATGGTCGCAAAGGATGGTTGGCGAATTTTATCCGCTTTATTAATGACATCTTGCTCTCTGCGCCGTCTATTGTGGTTGGACTGTTTGTTTACACCATCGTGGTTGCCAAGATGCAGCACTTCTCCGGCTGGGCGGGAGTGATTGCGCTGGCGCTGTTGCAGATCCCTATCGTTATTCGTACTACTGAAAATATGCTGAAACTGGTGCCCGATAGCCTGCGTGAAGCGGCCTATGCGCTGGGAACACCAAAATGGAAGATGATCTCTGCTATCACGTTGAAAGCATCGGTGTCCGGCATCATAACCGGCGTGCTGTTAGCGATTGCGCGTATTGCCGGTGAAACTGCACCGCTGCTGTTTACATCGCTCTCCAACCAGTTTTGGAGCACCGATATGTCGCAGCCGATTGCCAACCTTCCGGTCACCATATTTAAGTTTGCAATGAGCCCGTTTGCCGAGTGGCAAGAGCTGGCTTGGGCTGGGGTATTACTGATTACCCTATGTGTTCTGCTGCTAAACATTCTGGCGCGCGTCGTTTTTGCTCAGAAGAAGCGCTAACAGAAAGCATTAATTATTGCAGGCGTTGCTTATCGGTAAGAAAAGCAGCGTCGTGAAAAAGAGAGATTAGAGATGAGTATTGTTACAGACACGACCAACAGCAAAATCCAGGTTCGCGATCTTAACTTCTACTACGGCAAGTTCCATGCGCTGAAGAATATTTCGCTGGATATCGAAAAGAACAAGGTGACGGCGTTTATCGGCCCGTCAGGCTGCGGTAAATCTACATTGCTGCGCACTTTTAACAAAATGTTCCAGCTCTATCCTGAGCAGCGCGCAGAGGGTGAAATCCTGCTTGATGGACACAATATTCTGACTGATAACTCAGATATCGCCCTGCTGCGTGCCAAAGTAGGCATGGTATTCCAAAAGCCAACGCCTTTCCCGATGTCAATTTACGATAACATCGCCTTTGGCGTGCGTTTGTTTGAAAAGCTGTCGCGTGCCGAGATGGATGAGCGCGTCCAGTGGGCATTAACCAAAGCGGCGCTGTGGAACGAATCAAAAGATAAACTTCATCAGAGCGGCTACAGCCTGTCTGGTGGACAGCAGCAGCGTTTGTGTATTGCGCGTGGAATTGCTATTCGCCCTGAAGTGTTATTGCTCGATGAGCCTTGCTCAGCGCTGGACCCGATTTCCACCAGCAAGATTGAAGAGCTGATCACCGAACTGAAAGAAGACTACACGGTGGTGATCGTAACGCATAACATGCAGCAGGCTGCCCGTTGTTCAGACCATACCGCGTTTATGTATCTGGGCGAACTGATTGAATTTAGCGATACTGACACCCTGTTTACCTCTCCGGCGCAGAAGCAAACGGAAGATTACATCACTGGCCGTTACGGCTGATTACGGGACTTATCATGGATAATTTAAACCTAAACAAACATATTTCCGGTCAGTTTAACGCCGAGCTGGAGCACATCCGCACTCAGGTGATGACCATGGGTGGGATGGTTGAACAGCAGCTTTCAGATGCGATTACCGCTATGCACAACCAAGACGGTGAGCTGGCAAAACGCGTTATTGAAGGCGATAAAAAAGTTAACATGATGGAAGTGGCGATTGATGAGGCCTGCGTGAAGATCATCGCTAAGCGTCAGCCCACCGCCAGTGATTTACGTTTGGTCATGGCGATCATCAAAACGATCTCCGAACTGGAGCGTATTGGTGATGTAGCCGATAAAATTTGCCGTACGGCGTTAGAGAAGTTCTCGCATCAGCATCAACCGCTGTTGGTTAGCCTAGAATCTCTGGGTCGCCACACCGTACAGATGCTGCATGACGTGCTGGATGCATTCGCCCGCATGGATCTGGACGAAGCGGTGCGTATTTATCGTGAAGATAAAAAGGTCGATCAGGAATATGAAGGCATTGTTCGCCAGCTGATGACCTACATGATGGAAGACACGCGCACCATTCCAAGCGTTCTCACCGCGCTGTTCTGTGCGCGTTCCATTGAGCGTATTGGCGACCGCTGCCAGAATATCTGTGAGTTTATTTTCTACTTCGTTAAAGGGCAGGATTTCCGTCACCTTGGCGGTGATGAGTTGGATCAGCTGTTGGCGAAGGATGGGAATAAGCCGACTTGATGTAAGGTGGAGTCGAACTGCTGTGTAAGGTTTCGTTCGCCTGTTTATGCCGAAGTGTCGGGTTACGTCCGCTTTGAAGCGTTGCATTTATATGTAATGTCAGCGTTCGCGTCCGTGTCGGAGGGCTCAATCGCCGCCCTCCGACGCCTCGGCTTGGCACCACCTCGACAGCCCGCTGCGCGGGTGCCCTCATTTCATCATTTCGGTTTTAACGGAACGAACGGCAATCGCCATCCTGGCTCCTCCGTTCTTTCGGCGACATCCCTGTCGCCGAATCCTAACCTACATGATTCACTCGGCTGCTCGGTAACGTGCCGGAAAAGGTCAATGTCAAAACCAAGTCTTCACTAATTGAAAAAACAAAAAGACAAAAACTTCTTTTGTCTTTTACGTGTTAGATGAAATGCATTTTAGAGCCGCCAGCAGGGATGCTGGTGGCAGGTCGAGGGCGTACAGGATGTACGCTCCGAGACCGGTCGGGCAAACGGCGCGGTAAAAAGCGCGTGAGTTGAGAGTCCCCGCGCAACGGGACTCTCATCGGACGCCTACGTCAGTGGCTTCATGGAAGTACTCATGCTGGCTGGCGGACGAAACCTTTCACTGTTCCATCATAGACGGCCTCTTAACCAGACTAAAACCTCACCCTCTTACAACAAATTCATCTATCCATATCCTCTAATAGTATTTCCAGTTCTATGTGGGTTAAGCGTAATTTAATCCTGTCGCTAAAAATAAAGCCGCAAAAACATACTTCTGGGCACAATACCTTTAGGAGCTTTTCCATGAAGCAACGCGTTCTCGTTCTGTCCTTGTTAGCCAGCCTTTCCGCTGTTTCTGGTTTGGCTCATGCCGATAAACTCGATGATATTCAAAAGGCTGGCGTTGTGCGTATCGCCGTTTTTGATAGCAATCCGCCGTTTGGTTATGTCGATCCACAAACCAAAAAGCTGGTGGGTTATGACGTAGACGTTGCCGATGCCATCGGTAAAGCGTTGGGCGTGAAAGTTGAACTGCGTGCTACCAACCCTGCTAACCGAATTCCACTATTAGCGTCTAAAAAAGTCGATTTGATCGCAGCGAACTTCACCATTACGCCAGAGCGCGCCAAAGAGGTGAATTTCAGCGTGCCGTATTTCCGTACTGGGCAAAAATTCATTGCCCACAAAGGCGTGTTGAAACAGCCTGACGATATTGCCAAGCTGCGTATCGGCGCTGATAAAGGCACCGTGCAGGAAATTACGCTACGCGATAAATATCCAACCGCTAAAGTGATCTCCTACGATGACACGCCGCTGGCATTTGCCGCACTGAGAAACGGCAACGTTCAGGCGATTACCCAAGACGATGCCAAACTGGTTGGGCTGCTAGCCAATGTACCGGAAGCAGCAAAAGCTGATTTTGAAATCTCACCTTTCAGCATCACCAAAGAGTATCAAGGCATTGGTTTGCCAAAAGGCGAAGATCGTCTGACGACTAAAGTGAATACCGTGTTGGAAGGTCTGGAGAAAGATGGTCAGGCTGAGAAAATTTACGATCGCTGGTTTGGCCCAGAAACAAAATCTGCCCAGCCACGTGGTGATTTTAAAATTGGCCCTGTTGATATCAGCAAGTCCTAATCCATTCTGAATAAGTGCGGCCGCGCTGCTGTGTCTAGGCGTGGTCGCATTTCCCGTATGACTTGGAATAGCCGTTATCGAGGCGGTTATTCCAAGTGGTTTGGGAATATCGCGATCGGTGAGCATGATGAACGGACAATCTTTTTACGATGTAATTCTGGCACCACAGTATCTGCATTGGCTGTGGTCTGGGTTTCTGATTACGCTGGTTATATCTGCGTGTACGGTCGTTCTTGCTACCTTGCTTGGCCTGATATTAGCGGCGTTGCGTGATAGTCCACTGCGCTGGCTGAGTTTGCCCGTTGTGGCCTACAGCTCGGTTTTTCGCAACACGCCGCTGCTGGTTCAGCTCTTTTTCTGGTACTTCGGTGCGGGACAACTTCTACCGTCCGTTGTGATGCAGTGGCTAAATACGCCGCATGAATGGGTGATTGGTGGATGGACTCTCGCATGGCCGTCGTTTGAGTTTTTGGCCGGTTTAGTTGGCCTGACGCTGTATTCCGCAGCGTTTATTTCTGAAGAGATCCGCGCAGGAATTCGCGGTGTGGCAAGCGGGCAAAAACAGGCCTCGCAGGCGCTAGGACTTAGCCTTTGGCAGAGCATGCGTTATGTCGTACTGCCGCAGGCGGTGAAGATTGCTATGCCACCGCTATTAGGGCAGTACATGAATATCATCAAGAACTCTTCATTAACCATGGCCATCGGTGTGGCGGAGCTTTCGTATGCTTCACGGCAGGTTGAGACCGAAACGCTAAAAACATTCCAAGCGTTTGGCGTTGCGACCCTACTGTACGTCTTAATTATTGCGCTGATGGAAGGTTGGGGCATGTGGTACCAGCAGCGTCGCCGGATGCAGGAGCGCTATTAGAATGGATTTCACCGTTATTCACGATAACCTCAGCTATCTGCTGTGGGGGCAGTTTCCCGATGGTCCCTTAGGGGGCGCTGCGTTAACGCTGGTAATGAGCCTGATTGCCGGGCTGATTTCTGCCGTGTTGGGCACGCTGTTGGGGATTTGCTTGGCGATGTCGCGGGGTTGGCTGGGCGCGACCTTGGCGACGGTGCTGGGATTTTTCCGCGCTATTCCGGTTATCATGCTGATCTTCTGGACTTACTTCCTTCTCCCGATCGTCTTTGGCGTTGATATCCCCGAGATCACCACGGTGGTTTGCGCGTTAGCATTGATCGCATCAGCCTATTTGGCTCATGCCGTTGCGGCTGGGATACACGCTGTAGGGCGTGGACAATGGCAGGCAGGGCTTTCTCTGGGGTTAAATCGCTGGCAGGTTTTGGGGAATGTGGTGTTGCCTCAGGCGCTGCGAATGATGGTGCCATCGTTTATTAATCAGTGGATTTCATTAATTAAGGATACTTCGCTGGCGTATATCGTGGGCGTGAGTGAACTAACGTTCCTAGCCACGCAGGTTAACAATCGCAGCATGGTGTATCCGATGGAAGTGTTTATGTTTGTAGCGGGTGTCTATTTCGTGATGTGTCTTGCGCTGGATGTGGCTGCCAACCAGCTGAGTCGGCGTTTTACGTCGCAAAATATCGTAGTAAAACGCCGCTGGTGGCAGTTGAAACCTGCGTTACCGGCAAGCTAAAACTATTTGGTCAATGACCAACCACGTTCACGCCATAACTCTGGCAGCAGGCTGAGATCGTCAAAAGAGGTCACCAGTGGATGCTCAATCACTGGATTATGGGCGTCGCCGCAGTAGTAGAACACCGGAATACCGGCAGCGATACCCGATTGCACGCCTGATGGTGAATCATCCACTAAAATACACTCTTTAATATCGACGCCCATCTCTTTGGCTGCGTGGAACATCAGGTCAGGGTCGGGCTTCCAGCTCTGAATATCGTAGCCGCTGTAGAGTCGGTCACCAAAATAGTCCAGCATTCCCGTTGAGCCCAATGAGTTCTGCATTTTGCTGACCGGTCCATTGGACGTGGTGCACATCGGCACTGTTATCTGTGACAGCAACGATTCTGCATGGGGAATCGGCTTCAACTCAGTGGTAAAGAGGCGAGCGACTTCGTCGCGGTAAATTTGCTCCATTTCATCACGATCGGACTCGAAAGCATGTTCTTGTTTGATGCGCTCGATGATCTCGTAGAGCTTAACGCCTTTGAATTCCTTGAAAACGCGATCCAATGACAGATGTACACCGTAATGGGCGAACATATGAACGTAAGCTTTGCTGCACAGATATTCGCTATCAACCAGCGTGCCGTCACAGTCGAAGAAAATACAATTGATAGATGTCATTGGGCTTCCTTGTTTTTCATGGCAAGCGGCAGCCTAGCGCTGCCGTCGTCAGAGATAAACCAGTGCCCAGTTTAATCGCTTAAGACAGAAAAGCGAGTCTCAGTAAATGCGAAGCGATCGACGTCAAACAACCCTAAGCTGGTTAATTTCAGTGAAGGAATGACCGGCAAAGATAAAAACGCCATCTGAATAAACGGCTCATTTAGCGTCACGCCACAGCGGCGGCAGGCATTTTTCAGATGGGTGATATCGTCAGCGATCTCTGCTGCCGGTTTGTCACTCATCAAGCCTGCAATAGGCAGCGAAAGGTGACTTTTTACCTCGCCCTCATCGGCGACGCATAAGCCGCCACCTTGTGAAATCAACTGGTTAACGGCGATAGCCATATCGCGAGCATGATGACCGATCACCACGATGTTGTGGCTATCATGGCTTACGGTTGCCGCCATGGCTCCGCGTTTAAGGCCAAAGTTTTGTAGCAAACCTAAGGCGGGCGGTTTTTGATGACCGTAGCGTTCCATGACCGCAATTTTGCAGACATCATCGTGATCGAAACGCTCGCCCTGCCAAATAACGGGCAGTTCGCAGGTAATCAGTTCATTTGGGATCACCTGTATTGCCCGATAGCGTTCCCCGATGTCCAATGGAAGCGTAAGCGCAGATTCATCAACCGGCGTGCGTTGAATTGTATTTTGTGTCGGTGGCTGAGTTTGCTGGTAACGCTGTTCGCTCGTTGCGGTGAATTGTTGGGCATCAACCCGTTTTCCTCCAGCAATCACCTGCTGAATTTCAACCTGCTGCACATCATTGAGTAAAACGATATCCGCTCTTTTGCCTGGAGCAATAAGCCCCAGACGTTTTAAGCCGAAATGCCGTGCCGGAGACCAGCTTGCGACGCGATAGGCAACATGAGCCGGTATGTTGTGCTGATTGATTAGGCGATGAATGAGGGCGTTGATATGGCCTTCATGCGCAATCTCCCACGGGTTGCGATCGTCAGTACAGAGCATGCATTGTGGGCTACTAAATTCAGTAATCAGCGGCGCTAGCGTATCTAGATTGCGTGCAGCGGAGCCCTCTCGCATCATGAGCGCCATCCCCAGAGACAGTTTTTCGCGCCCTTCTTGTAGCATGAGTGTTTCGTGGCAGTTTTCTACGCCAGCCGCCAAATATCCGTTTAGATCTTTGCCGCTTAACATGGGGCTGTGGCCATCAAGGGTTAAATGGCGAAAGGCATCCAGCTTGTCCATGATGTCGCTGTCCCCAGCAATCACGCCGGGGAAGTTCATCATTTCCGCCAACCCAAGGACATGCGAGTGATCGCGGTATTTCAGCATTTCATCTAAGGGAAACTCGGCTCCGTTGATGTCGCTACCGGCTAGGGCGGGCACGCATGAGCTAATTTGCACGAACTGATTTTGTTGCGCCTGCTCCGCACAGCGCAAAAACCATTCCAACCCTTGTTTACCCATCACGTTCACAATCTCGTGCGGGTCGCAGACGATGCTGGTCACGCCCAATGGTAACGTTGCGCTTTCAAACGTTATTGGCGTCATCATGCTAGATTCAATATGCAGGTGGGAATCAATAAATCCCGGTACTGCAATAGCATTATTGGCGTCAATTCTGCGATGAGCTACAGCACCGGCATAGGCAGGACCGACGCCCGCAATATTTGCACCACAAATGACAATAGGGCCCAGCAGTTCGCCACCGTTTATCAGATCGAGGATACGAACATTGTCAATAATGCAGTCAGCTGCCTCATCGCCGCGTGAAACGGCCAGAAGGCGGATCATTTCTTCACGCGAAAGCGATTGCGTATGCTTATTATTTATCCCTTCCATGTTAATTTACGCTCCTTAAAATTGTTTTTATCATATTGATATTAATATTTTTTTATCTATATAAACGCATTATATGAGAGCCTAAATAGGTCTACGTGACACCGCTCACTAAAATGACGAGTAAAAAAACATCTAGAAATCTGTGTGACGGGGATCATTATTTAGCGCTTTTGGTATAGGATACTCTCCCAAAGCCAATATCCATCCGGATTTAATAGAATGAATAATTCAACTTCAAACTCTGCTCAAGGGCAGGGGCTGTTTGAGCGTGTCTTCAAATTGCAGGAGCATGGCACCACCGCAAGGACTGAGGTGATCGCCGGTATCACCACGTTTTTGACCATGGTGTATATCGTTTTCGTCAACCCGCAAATCCTCGGCGCTGCAGGTATGGATACACAGGCTGTATTCGTTACCACCTGTCTGATCGCTGCTTTCGGTAGTATTTTCATGGGGCTGCTGGCTAACTTACCGGTCGCGCTGGCTCCTGCTATGGGGCTGAATGCCTTCTTTGCCTTTGTTGTTGTTGGCGCTATGGGGCTGACATGGCAGGTTGGTATGGGCGCTATTTTCTGGGGTGCCGTTGGCCTATTGTTGCTGACCATCTTCCGCATCCGTTACTGGATGATTGCGAATATCCCGATGAGCCTGCGCGTGGGTATCACCAGCGGTATTGGTTTGTTTATCGCGATGATGGGTCTGAAAAATGCCGGAATCGTTGTGCCAAACAAAGATACGTTGGTTGCGGTTGGAAACCTGACCTCGCATAGCGTTCTGCTGGGCGCTTTGGGTTTCTTTATCATCGCGATTTTGTCCTCTCGTAGCTTCCATGCCGCCGTATTGGTTTCCATCGTGGTGACCACGCTTATCGGTTGGGCACTGGGTGATGTGCAGTATTCCGGTTTGTTCTCCATGCCGCCGAATATTACCAGCGTCGTGGGTCAGGTTGATTTATCTGGCGCGTTAAATATTGGTCTGGCGGGCGTGATTTTCTCCTTCATGCTGGTAAACCTGTTCGACTCTTCTGGCACATTGATTGGTGTAACTGATAAAGCTGGGCTGGCGGATAAGAGCGGTAAATTCCCACGCATGAAACAGGCGCTGTATGTCGATAGCATCAGCTCTGTTGTTGGTTCTTTCATTGGTACGTCTTCGGTGACGGCCTATATCGAGAGTACCTCAGGTGTTTCCGTGGGGGGCCGTACAGGCTTAACTGCGGTAGTCGTCGGCATTCTGTTCCTGCTGGTGATTTTCCTTTCGCCGCTGGCGGGAATGGTTCCTGCTTATGCTGCGGCAGGCGCGCTGATTTATGTGGGCGTATTGATGACGTCTAGTCTGTCTCGCGTGAAGTGGGATGATTTGACTGAAGCTGTACCGGCGTTTATCACTGCGGTCATGATGCCGTTTAGCTTCTCGATCACGGAAGGTATCGCGCTTGGCTTTATCTCTTATTGCATCATGAAGTTAGGCACCGGCCGCTGGCGTGAAATTAGCCCATGCGTAGTGATTGTGGCGCTGCTGTTTGTGCTGAAGATTGTATTTGTTGATGCGCATTAATCGCGCTTGAAGTAAGCCCCTTAGAATATCCCGTTTGCTGGGATTAGCCTCTCCCTGAGAAGAGAGAGGCTGGGAAGGGGCTTTTTAGTTCTGCTTACCCATTCACTTTTCTATCAATCACTTCTCTATCAACCGACGCGGCGCACATAATCTGCAAATGCAGACAGCTGTTTGCCTAAGAACTCAATGGTTGACGTATCCGTTAACGTGCCCTTCTGCTCATCCACTTTGTTCTGGATCACGCCACCCATAAACTCAGGTTTGTTCATCACCTGACAGTCTAAGAACACCAAAATCTGGCGCAGATGGTATTGGCAGCGCGCACCGCCAACCGGGCCCATTGAGCTGGTTTGGATCGCCACAGGCTTTCCAGCTAACGGCTGATTTGGCAGACGAGAGATCCAATCGATAGCGTTTTTCAGACCACCTGGAACAGAATAGTTATATTCAGGGGTGACGATGATAACGCCATCAGCCTGACGAATTTGCTCGGCAATCGCCTCAATTTGAGCAGGGAAGCCTTCATCCTGTTGGCGATCTGCGTCATAGAGAGGGATATCGCGAATGGATGGTAATGCTTCAATGGTTACGCCTTCAGGCGCTAAGCCCGGTAGCGCATTGGCGACGATCCCATTGTAGGAACCTTTACGTAGGCTACCGAGTAAAGTGACAATTTTCAGTGGTTTATCTGACATAAGTTCTCCATTTCTTGATGTAATATAACCGGATATGTAGAACTCATCTTAGATCAATAATCAATCATAGAGTAGATAAGTTGTTATCAGACTTATCATTTAAGCCGTTTGTATTGGCGTGTTGCTGGTAAAGCGCAAATAGGATGCGGACTCTTTTAACTCAGCCTGCTTCTCTGCGGTGATATTGACCAGCTGGTTTTCTTCTTGATCCATCAACCAATAATTAAGCTGTCCCAACGTGGGTGATTTACTGCATGCCCACGCGATCTCGCCTTGTATCGCGCTAATGGTTTCGACCTGCGGTGTGACCGTTGAGCGCAGTTTTCCTGCGCCCGGTAAAAGGCGTAGCGTTTGCAAACCGCTGGTACCCAGCCCTGAGATCTTAAGAACCGATTCACGGATAGCCCAAAGCTGAGTTGTTGCTTCCAAGCGATCGGCTTGCCCATCGATCCAAATTTTTTCGCCGCTGGTAATATACTGTTGCTGAAGATGAATAAAGCCGCCCTGACGCGCTCGGATAATTTCGACGTCCATACCGACTTTCCCGTTGGTGCCAAGCATCAATGCGATGACGCTACCCGCGTACCCCAAGCTAAAGTCGGGAAGTGTTGGATCAACAAAGCACGGCCTTCCGCTGGGTGCAACGGCCAAGCGCGGTAATTTTTCATAGCCATAAAGCTGAAACATGAGTTCTGCAAGCAATGCTCGGCCATGCAAAAAACGTTCACGGCGTTTGGGCGAGTAGTGAAGCGAGGTGGTGATCAAATCGTCGGTGAGACGATGCACGTTTAAAGCTTGGTTGGATAGATACCACCAAGCAAAATGATTATCCATAGTCGCTCCCTGATTTACGGATGAATTGGTGGATATACCCGTGATATTTCAAGCCGCATTTTTATTGGCTGCGTGACTTGTCGCCTCAGTGCAGCTCGAATTATTTAGGGTATATACGTAACGTACTAACTATAGCGTAAGCTTTTTTTGCTCATGAGATTATTTATCTTCGTCGAATATTTAGTAACTCGATTTTGTATGAACTGTGCAACAGCGCACTGATTTCGCTGATAAATTTAACGCAGACTATGACCTTAAACGATTATATGTAGGTAAATATCAAGTAGAACAAGGGGTTGGAATGGTGATGCAAAAGAAGTCTTAAACGAGGGATTGGCCTGCTGGTTTTGCTGGCTCTGATTATCCTTCTACATAACAGCCCCCTAGCTGACGTGTTAACGCACGTTGAGGCGTTACAACAGTGGGTGAGTTCGCATGGCTGGTGGGGCGTTTTGGCTTATATTCTCTTGTTTGTTATCACTTCACTCTTCCTATTCCCTGGAAGCGTGTTAGTCATCGCCGGAGGTGTCGTTTTCGGGGTGTTTTACGGAACGATCATCTCATTATTTGCCGCTACTCTGGCTTCTTCGCTCTCATTTTTAGTCGCCAGATATTTAGGCCGTGCTTGGCTATTACACCGCTTTGGTGGAAATCAAAAATTTGAGCAGATTGAGCGAGGCATTCAGCGCTATGGCGTGGATTTTTTGATTTTTACCCGCTTGATTCCGCTTTTTCCCTACAATATTCAAAACTATGCCTATGGGTTAACGGCGATATCTTTTTGGCGCTACAGCGTCGTTTCCTGTTTAACCATTCTGCCGGGAACGTTCATATTCACGTTTATGGCCAGTGAACTGGCTGAAAATGGGATTACGCTAAATGTAACGCTAAAACTCGTCTTGTGCGGCCTACTGTTGTTTGTTTTGACACAGATAACCCGTAGGGTTTTCAGTAAGCGGTTTGCGAAAAAATAAAACCCGCCAATGGCGGGTTTTTGAACAGAAGTGATCACTTACCAATGCAGAAACTAGAGAAAATGCGGCCCAGCAAATCATCTGAGGTGAACTCGCCGGTAATCTCACTGAGCGCCTGCTGAGCAAGACGCAGCTCTTCAGCCAGTAATTCACCTGCATAAGCACTTACAAGCTGTTCCTTGCCCTGCTCAAGGTGTTCTGCGGCGGTTTCAAGCGCCTGAAGGTGACGGCGACGAGCTAAGAAGCCACCTTCCATGTTGCTGGTAAAGCCCATGCTCTGCTTGAGATGGTCGCGCAGGACATCGATGCCTTCACCGGTTCGTGCAGAGAGCCTAATAAGTGAGTAACCATTTACTTCGCTGAGCCCCAGAGCTTCTCCGGTCATATCGGCTTTGTTGCGAACAACGGTGATTGGCAACGTTTTTGGCAAACGAGCCATAAACTCAGGCCAGATGCTGGCAGGTTCAATCGCGTCAGTTGTGGTGCCATCAACCATGAATAGTACGCGGTCGGCCTGTTCGATCTCATTCCATGCACGTTCGATACCGATGCGTTCAACTTCATCGCTGGCTTCGCGCAAGCCTGCGGTATCAATGATGTGTAGCGGCATGCCGTCAATATGAATGTGTTCACGTAGGACGTCACGCGTGGTACCCGCGATGTCGGTGACGATAGCAGCTTCGCGTCCCGCCAGTGCGTTTAGCAGGCTGGATTTACCGGCGTTTGGGCGGCCAGCGATCACCACCTTCATCCCTTCACGCAGCAAACTTCCCTGACGCGCTTCGGCACGCACGGCCTGCAGCTCTCCCATAACGCCGTTTAACTGCGCTTCAATTTTACCGTCTGAGAGAAAATCGATCTCTTCATCGGGGAAGTCGATAGCGGCTTCAACAAAGATACGCAGATGAGTTAGCGCTTCTACCAGCTGATTAACGCGATTGGAAAATGCGCCTTGAAGTGAATTTACCGCCGAGCGGGCAGCCTGTTCGGAGCTAGCATCGATGAGGTCGGCAATGGCTTCGGCCTGCGCTAAATCGAGTTTGTCATTGAGAAATGCGCGCTCAGAGAACTCTCCCGGGCGGGCAATGCGAACTTCTGGCATCTGTAGAATGCGTTTTAGTAGCAGATCGAGGATAACGGGGCCACCATGGCCTTGCAGTTCAAGAACGTCTTCACCGGTGAAAGAGTTTGGCCCGGGGAAGTACAACGCGATCCCCTGATCCAGCACGCTGCCATCGGTATCTTTAAACGGTAGATAATCTGCATAGCGTGGCTTAGGTAATTTACCCAGCAATGCCATAGCGACTTCTTTAGCCTGACGTCCTGATACGCGCAGAATGCCTACGCCGCCGCGTCCCGGAGGGGTTGCTTGGGCAACGATGGTGTCGGATTGGCTCATAGTCATACTCTCTCGTTACTAAATTGAAATACGTACCCACCATAGACCTTCATGCTGAGACGACGATAGGTCAATGAGGTCATAAAACAGGGCATAAAAAAAGGCGGTCAATTGACCGCCTTACTCAACTCATATCATCGCGTGGATTATGATTTTTTCTTGTCGCGGCTGTGTAGGCCACGTTTCTCAAGACCACGGTAGATCAGCTGTTGCTGGAGGATGGTCACCAGGTTGCTGACGATATAGTACAGCACCAGACCTGATGGGAACCACAAGAAGAACACCGTGAAGATGACCGGCATAAAGGTCATGATCTTCTGCTGCATCGGGTCAGTTACTGTGGTTGGCGACATCTTCTGAATGAAGAACATCGTGATACCCATCAGAATTGGCAAGATGTAGTACGGGTCTTGTGCGGCTAAGTCATGGATCCACAGTGCGAACGGCGCTTGACGCAGTTCCACCGAGCCCATCAGCATGTAATACAGTGCCAGGAAGATAGGCATCTGAATCACTAGCGGGAGACAACCACCCAGCGGGTTAACTTTCTCTGACTTGTACAGCGCCATCATTTCTTGGCTCATGCGCTGTTTGTCGTCACCAATACGCTCACGCATTGCGGCCAGTTTCGGCTGCAGCATGCGCATTTTCGCCATGGAGGTGTACTGCGCTTTAGTCAGCGGGTACATGATGCCACGAACGATGAAGGTGATAACGATAATCGAGAAGCCCCAGTTACCGATAAAGCTGTGGATGAACTGCAGTAGCTTAAACAGTGGCTGAGAAATGAACCACAACCATCCGTAGTCTACGGTCAAGTCCAAGTGTGGTGCCACGGCAGCCATATCACTCTGGATTTCAGGACCAACCCACAGGGTTGCGTTCAAGTTTTTCTCAGTACCCGGAGCAACAACGACAGGCTCGGCTTTAAAGCCAATCGTCGAGAGTCCGTTACCCAGATTAGCGGTATAGAACTGGTTGGTACCGTTTGTCTCTGGGATCCATGCGGTTGCAAAGTACTGTTGCAACATGGCAACCCAACCGCCTTTAGTGGTGATATTCAGCGGGTCTTTATCAAACGCGTACTTCTGATATTTATCATCGCTTGAAGAGTATGCCGCACCACGGAAGGTGTGCAGAGCAAAGTTGCTGCTGCCGGTATCTTTGTGTTTTGGCAGGTCAATAGACTGCTTCAACTGACCGAACAGAGTCAGATCCAACGGCTGTGCGCTGGCGTTCTTAACTTTGTAGTCCACGCCAATGGCGTAGTCACCGCGTTTAAGAACGAAGGTCTTGGTATAGACCACGCCGTCTTTCGCCGTGTACGTCAAAGGAATACGCAGCTCGTCCTGACCATTGACCAGTTCGAAGCTGGTTTGATCGGCGGCGTACAGAGGACGGTCACCGTTAGCTGGATTGTCTGGACCATTTTTACCTGTCAGGCCGCTTTGAGCCTGATAGATGAAGTTTGGTGTAGTTTCTAACAGCTGGAAAGGCTGGTCAGAACCTAAAGTAGCTGGATACGCCAACAGGTTAGCCTGTTCGATATCACCACCACGGGTGTTAATGGTCAAAGACAGCACATCAGTCTTAACCGTAATCAGTTTACCCTGGCCACTTTCTGGCACAGCCTGGCTAGATGCATCGGCTGTCGTGGTGTTCGCGGTCTGTCCTGCGGTCTGAGCGGTTGGCTGAGGATTGTTATCCGTTTGCCATGCTTGCCAGATCATGAAAGACACGAACAGCAGAGCGATGAGGAGTAGATTGCGTTGCGAATCCATCTTAATGTTCTCTGTTATCGTCAGTTTTCGGCGGCACGGGATCATCACCACCTGGGTTCAATGGGTGGCATTTTAATACGCGTTTCAGTGTCAACCAACTGCCTTTTATCATCCCAAACCTGCTCAATGCCTCAATTCCGTACTGTGAGCAGGTTGGTCTGAAACGACAATGCGGTCCGAGCAGCGGACTAATGAAAAGCTGATACCCGCGTATCAGCTTTATTAGGATACGCGAGCTTGCCGACAATGACGACGCCATAACTTTTCCAAAATCTCTGTCAGCGCCCGATTATCGAGCTCCTGAACCCCTTTTTTAGCAATTACCACAAAATCCATGGCAGGCAGCGAATGTTGGCTTAAACGGAAGCTCTCACGCGTTAGACGTTTGATCCGGTTACGCTCATGCGCACGCTTGACATATTTTTTGGCGACTGTAAGACCGATGCGGGGATGCCCCAGCGTGTTCATACGGCCGAGTATGGTAATTTGAGGAGTGCCGGCTCGTTGCGGTTGCTGGAAGACGAAATTGAAATGATTGGGAGTTAACAAACGTAACTCCCTAGGAAATGCTAGCTTAACCACAGAGGGTTAGCTTTATTACTTAGAAACGGTCAGACGAGTACGGCCTTTCGCACGACGGCGGGCCAGAACCAGACGACCATTTTTGGTTGCCATACGAGCACGGAAACCGTGTGAACGGTTACGTTTCAATACGGACGGTTGGAAAGTGCGTTTCATAGCGATTTCTACCTAAACTTAAATAATTACTGATCAGTAAACGCGTTTGGCTACTCGGCGTGAGAACGACCGACGCCTCAATCGCATATATAAAGAGGCGGGATTGTAATAATTGTACAGTCCTGAGTCAATTCTCATCGCAAGATAGCTCAACCGAATTTCACTAACGTGAGCCTCAATCACCGTCGCATCCCTAAATAGTCCCTAAGAGATACATAGGTTTGAGGCCTGTAAAAGTGACGAAAAAAAATCACTAAACAGAACTCAGGCGCAACGCGTGGGTGGGAAATTATACGGACTCCCTATCAAAGCGCAAGGATCTAACCAAGATCCTTCTGGATAAAGTGTAGATCCGTGATGATTTTATCACCCGCAAAATCTGAAAATAGTGGATCTGTGGGCTGTTTAACGCTGGACAAATCGCTTAAAAGCTTAAACTCCCTTTCTGAATGTTGCCTGTGGATAAAAACGATCTAATCTGTGCAGAAGGGGAGGATCTTCTGTGCGATTTAGGCTATGATCCGCCATTCCGATTGCGATCCAGATCTCTGGTGCATTGGAGATAATGAAATTTAATACATCGCATTTAAAAGCGATTCGTATGTGATGGTTTGCTTGTGGGTAACCTGTTTATGATCTTTTCATTTATTAAGATCTCAGCATCTTTTGTGCGGAACAGTGCCTTGACGAGGTTCAAACGATCACGTGCGTCAAAAAAAGTCAGTCTAAGTATCCTATTCATTTCTTTTTGATCTTGTTCGAGTGGAGTCCGCC
>NZ_CP139993.1 GCF_034424155.1 Hafnia alvei
TAAAGGTATTCTCCTGGCCGAAGAACTGCTGGTCTGGCTCCGGAAGAACAACGTGATAATTCCCGCGATTGATGTCGTGGAGCGTACCTGTGCGGAGGCCATGGCTGGCGGCGATAAAATCGTATTTCAGACCCTGAATGCCCCGTTAACTCCGGCTCACAGGGATGCCCTGGATCGTTTACTTGAGTCCTCAGATAATCAGCCTTCCAGGCTGACATGGCTTCTGCAACCGCCGGGTAAAATAAATGGTAAGAACGTGCTGCAACACCTTGATCGGCTCAGTAGCATTGAATCGCTGGCATTACCTGAAGGTATAGATCGTACCATTCACCAGAACCGGTTGCTGAAACTGGCGCGGGAAGGCCGAAAGATGAGTAGCCGGGATTTGACCCGATTTTCAGCAGCCCGCCGTCATGCGATCCTGGTGTGCGTGCTGGAAGAAGCCAGAGCCACACTGACAGATGAAGTGATTGAGCTGCATGAACGCATGCTGAACAGCCTGTTCAGCAAAGCCAAAAGAACACAGGCTGAGCGCCTTCAACAGACCGGAAAGCTAATCCAGTCAAAACTGAGGCAGTACATAGATGTCGGCCAGGCACTGTCTGAAGCTCGTGATTCCGGTGGCGATCCATGGCTCGCAATAGAAAACATACTCCCATGGCCTGAATTTGTCGCCAGTCTGGAGGAAACACGCCATCTTGCCAGAAAAAATAATTTTGACCCGTTACATATTATTACCGAGAAATACAGCACATTACGGAAATATGCCCCGCGCATGTTGTCCGCTTTACAGTTAATCGCAACCCCGGCAGCGCAACCTCTGGCTGATGCGCTGGTTGTGATCAAGGATATGTACCGGAAGCAGTCGCGTAAAGTTCCGGCGACAGCGCCGCTTGAGTTTGTCCCTGAAAGCTGGCGCAAAGTGGTGATTACACCTGCGGGTATTGACCGGCAGTACTATGAATTTTGTGCGCTCAGCGAGCTTAAGGGTGCATTGCGCTCCGGGGACATCTGGGTTAAAGGCTCACGCCGCTACAAAAACTTTGATGATTACCTCATTCCCGAAAAGGACTTTGACAAACTCACACCGGCGCTGCCCCTGCCCGTATCTGCTGATTATCATGAGTACATTACCAGCCGTATGACCCTGCTTCAGTCCAGACTTGAAGAGGTCAATGCCATGGCTGCCCTTGGTGAGCTGCCCGATGTCGAAATATCTGACAGGGGAGTAAAAGTCTCTCCGCTGGATAACTGCGTCCCGGTACAGGTTTCACCGCTGGCAGAGCTGGTTTACAGCATGCTACCGCGCCCTAAAATCACGGAAATTCTCGATGAGGTAAACAGCTGGACGACGTTTACCCGACATTTTTCGCATATAAAAAATGACATTACCCGTCCCGATGCCCGCCAGCTCCTCACCACCATCCTTGCGGATGGCATCAATCTTGGCCTGACCAAAATGGCGGAAGCCTGCCCCGGAAGCACCAAATCATCACTGGAAGATATCCAGGCATGGTACATCCGCGACGAAACCTATTCAGCCGCCCTCGCAGAGCTGGTAAACGCGCAGGGGAAAAGACCACTGGCGGCATTCTGGGGAGACGGGACAACGTCATCATCAGATGGACAGAATTTCAGAACAGGCAGCTCAGGCCGCTACGCAGGGCAGGTTAACCCGAAATATGGGCAAGAGCCTGGACGTCAGTTTTATACCCATATTTCGGATCAATACAGCCCGTTTTACACCTGCATAATCAGCCGGGTCAGGGATTCAACCCATGTGCTCGATGGCTTGCTGTACCACGAAAGCGACCTGGAAATCAGGGAGCATTACACCGATACCGCTGGTTTCACCGATCATGTCTTTGCCCTGATGCATCTGCTGGGATTTGCGTTCTGTCCGCGGATCAGGGATCTCCACGACAAAAAGCTGTTTATCAAAGGGAAAGCAGACCAATACCCGGCGCTTCAGTCACTGATATCAACGACCCGCCTGAATCTGAAAGAGATCGAAATTCACTGGCGTGAAGTACTTCGTCTGGCCACTTCAATAAAGCAGGGAACCGTGACGGCATCCCTGATGTTGAAAAAGCTTGCCAGCTACCCCAAACAAAACGGACTTGCCAAAGCACTGAGGGAAATTGGTCGTATTGAACGAACTCTGTTTATGCTCGACTGGTTCCGCGATCCGGCACTTCGTCGGCGGGTACAGGCGGGACTGAATAAAGGAGAAGCCCGTAACGCGCTGGCGCGTGCGGTATTCCTACACCGGCTGGGTGAAATCAGGGACAGAAAACCGGAAAATCAGAGCTATCGCGCCAGTGGACTGACGCTGCTGACGGCTGCCATATCCCTGTGGAATACCGTCTATATGGAAAGAGCGGTCGATGCCCTGAAGCGCAAAGGGGTGAAGATCAACGAGCAACTGCTGTCGCATTTGTCCCCGTTAGGCTGGGAACACATCAATCTGACAGGCGATTATATATGGAAAAGCAACCGGATACCGGCTTCCGGTAAGTTTCGTCGGCTGAGACCAGCTAAAGTCGAAAGGTCAAAAAATAGCCTTAACGTACAATAATTTTCGATATCCAAACTGACCCCTAACTGCCAGCTAGCATCTCCAATAGGTGGGAATCCTCCCGTGTTAGGATATTTACCCGTGTTATATTCTGGGATGGCAACTGAGCCCCCGCCGTTACCATGACCAGAACCACCACCCCAGTTGATACCAGCTCCCCCTTGACCTACTTCCTGTCCACCGGTGATTGTAATATGTGGATGGTTGTCCCAATATCCACCACCAGAATCAGGTCCACCTTTTCCTGATGTTCCATTAATGCTGCCGCCGGAATCATGTGCCCCACTGTTGTGATCTTTACCGTCTCCACCGCTCATAGTCTTTTCCTCTTTGATTGAATTTAATTAAATAACTGTATATAAACACATTGGTATATATACAGTTATCGAGAATATTGTAAGCAGGTGGTATCGTCAATACAATTTGTGTGGTAATTTTATATACAGTGCAAAAGAGTAATAAAATAATTTAATATCAAGGAGTTAATTTGAAACGTAGCTTTTTTATTCTCGCAGGTGGCTTCCTAACTCTCATGTTAGTGCTTGGTGGCTGTACCTCTACGCTTTCGAGCCCGGAACGACATGCTAAACATTTTGTTTATGCGTCAAATAGTGACTCTGACCCTAACTTTCGTACTCGGATGCAGGAGAGTGTCAGGACGTCTGTTCCCTTCTTTGACCAGATTTACCAGTTAGGCCAGAAAGACAACGCGGCGGGCATCAATCACGACCAAGCGAAGAAGCGGGCTGAGTATTTCTATGGAAATGAGTTTTTGGATGGTATTCAACGGAAGGAAGACTTTGCCGGCAAATCTTATAGTCAATTACAAACGCAGAAATGGCGTATGTTGATGTCTCAGGAGGCCGCAGGTGCCTACATGGATGGCTATAATGGCGTGAAGTAAGCATTATCACCCATAGGAAATGGTATCAACGTGGAGGACGTATCAATGTCGCGTCGTGGTTTACGTTTATCGCAGCTGCCGCCGGTATGTTCGGTAAAGCCAAAGCCGGCCAAAACGTCCGCGCAGCTGATGGCGGAAGATACGCTGCGTGAGTTAATCGCTGCCCGTTTTGCCGTGGGAAAACCGATTATCCACATTGATACAAACTGGAATGATGCGCTGCTACTGCGGGTGATGAAAGAAGCGATACGCCAAGCTAAAGGCCAGCCGTTTGTGGTGGTACCACCACTGGAGAAAGAGAACGACTAGCGAGCGCTAGTCGTTGGGATACACTTAGTGGCGGATTTGCGCCAAATCGTCTTCGGAAAGACCGGTTGCTTCTTTAACCGACTCAATTGGCATGCCCATTTTTAACAGACTGCGTGCCACTTCGAGTTTGCCTTTCTGTTCACCGAGTTGAATTCCTTCCGTACGGCCTTCCATACGACCTTTTTCGATGCCCTTCTCGATGCCCTTCTCGATGCCTTTCTGTTCGAGCTGTTGTGCGATGGTCATGAGTGCGTCTCCGTGTTGCGGCACACGCTGTGCCAGTTCGCGAACAAAGGCTTCCGAGTCAGCAGACTCGCCTGCCTGTAATAAATAGTGTATCAGCGCCATCACCTGCGGTGAAGAGAGATAGTCTGCCATCAGCAATGTGGCCAGTCTGTCCGTCAAGGTGGCGATATCACGTTGATGAATGTGCTTTTGCAGCAGCGTCAGTGCCGCCATGCTGCGGTGCTCCATAATATCATCGTCTGGAATAACCGTCACATCAACCAGTGGAAATGCACCGCTATAGAGTTTATGTGCCAACTCAGGGTCGTCAAATTCATCTAACCACCGCGTGGAGTACGGATAAGGGCTGCGTTTACCCACGTAAAAGAGCACCGGTATGACGAGCGGCAACTTAGTATGACCAGCTTCAAGGTGGCGCTGCATAGCGGCGACAGCATAACGAATTAAGCGAAAAGCCATATGCTTATCGGGTGAGCTTTGATGCTCGATCAACACATGGACATAACCCTCGCCCTCTACTGTATCCAGGCTGTAAAGCACATCGCTGAAGTATTGACGTAAATCATCTTCAACAAAGGAGCCTGACTCCAGCTTTAACGTGCTGAGGTCGCAGATAGCGCGTAGTTCAGCGGGTAGATGTAACTCCATAAAGTCACGTGCAATCTCTGGCTGGGTGAGAAACTGCCTAAATGTGGCATCATGCGGCGTAGGGGTACTGTTTTTCTTCTTCATTAGTCCAGACTCTGAAAAATGATGAGTGAATGCTATCACAATCAAAGCAATACAAGATGTTAAGTTTACTTCTCAGCTTGTTGGCAGACGCGGATCACCGTCATTTTTGCTACTCCCGCGAGGCGGGCTGTTTCACGCAGGGACTTTCCATGAGTGAGCCGGAGTGTACGTATGAGCTCATGTTTTTGTGCATCAGCCACCCTGCCCCGATACTTACCTTCCGCTTTCGCTTTGCTTATGCCTTCCGCCTGACGACGACGTCGATCCTCATAATCTTTTCTGGATATAGCTGCGAGCATATCCAGCATCATTCCATTAACGGCTTTAAGCATGCTGCGAGTGAATTCATCGCTAACAGCGTTATTGAGTGCCAAATGACTGGTTGGTAAATCAAGGCTCACGACAGACAGCTGCTTATCCGTTATCTGCTTTCTTAGCGCTTCCCATCCCACGTCGTCCAATCGAGAAAGCCTATCCACTTGCTCAATGAGAATAATATCCCCAGGCTCAGCCTCATCGAGCAGTTGCACCAGTTTTGGGCGCGTCATCGTTGCACCAGAGATATTGTCGACATACCAGCCAGCAATTCGGTGGCCATGTTGGCGAGCAAAATTCTTCAGTGCATTTTTTGCGCGAGTGGCATCTTGTTCAGAGGTTGATGCTCGCAGATAACCAAAAATGAGCATTTTTTAGCCTTAAGGTAACGTTTAAGTGGTCATTTAATTGATGGTATCACTTATATGGTCACATTGATATGGAATGAAATGTTTTAAGGCGGTATCTCAGAAGTATACCTAAATGTGGCTGACTGACGCGCCCTGTGGGCTTGTCCAACCCCTCATCAGTCCAAAAGCAAGTTTTGAACAGATGAGGGGTTTTGGCTGTGGTCAACAAAATTAAACACGATCGCCAGAATTATTTTCTGGACTTTTTTTCCGATAGTGCCGAAATGTCCAGCATGAATAGCATTTTTGTACATTACAGGTGCATCTTTTAAGGTGGTAGAACGATGCATCGATTGAACTTTACAGAATGACTGTTGTGTCCAATGTGAGTAGAAGAAAGCCAAACATGGTAGAATGTTGGTATTCACAGATGTTATTAGCAGACATGACAGCTCGGATGGCTCTATGACGATGAAGACCTTAGCAGAAAGATTTGAAGTACTTGAACAAGACTACAATGCTGTCATCTCGACAAAATATATGGGAACAAGTGCATTCGGTCATGGAAGCCAGGAATATATTGATTCAGCTAAAGGTAATAACTGGATTGCGAGAGTAAAGAAATTACTTGAAGACAGTTATGGAAAGGAATCTGATTACTACAAAGATTTTAATGATACAAAAAAGATCGCTTGGTATAGTAATTATCAGAGTCTGCTGAAGCATTACAAACCTATTTTTGATGCTGCCAGAGAAGATTTAGCACACTCCGCCACTGCTCAGATTATGGCAACAGAACATGCAGAACTAGATTTGATTATTAATATTCTCAATAAATTTCCAGCTTTTTGTCGTCAATTAAATAAACGATACAATGACAGAGCGCCGTTTGAAATTAATGATGAGTATGATGTGCAGGATCTTGTTCATGCGCTTCTGTTGCTGCATTTTGATGATGTCAGACCAGAAGAGGCTTCGCCAAGTTATGCAGGATCGTCCTCCAGACAGGACTTTTTACTGAAGAAGGAAAAGATAGTTATTGAGGTGAAGAAAACTCGTAGGTCTCTGGGCACAGGTAAAATTGGAGAAGAACTGATCATCGATATGGCCCGTTACCGTGCACATCCGGACTGCGACACGTTGGTCTGTTTTGTTTACGACCCTGACGGCTGGGTGAATAACCCAAAAGGTGTGATAGACGATCTCGAGGGTGGAGATACTGAAGGAAAGACAAGAGTGGTGATAGCTCAGTTCTGATAATCACTGTAGCCAGCTGGGCAGAATTACTTGAACGTCCAATGTAGGGAAAACATATGGATATGAGTTCGGATATGGGATTCAGATACAAAAAAAACCGCTCTGGAAGGCGGTTTTTTTGTGCAGAAATGAAGTCTGGAAACTTCATACTGCATACCAGATGGCTGGTAACTTGATGAACAGCCGGTGAATGGTGGAGGCTTCCATCCTAAAAGTGTTCCCCGTAGCTCTCTATCGGGAGCTGAAAATGCGCAAATATTTTGTCCTCGTGACGTTTCTTGCCGCACTATGTAACGTCACCGGTGGTGAAAAACCTGCAATGAACATCTTGTCAGGCAATAACATCACCGTCGTTATGTCCAAATAATCAAACTATAAAGGTTTGAGCCGTCCTTCGGGGCGGCTTTTTTGTGTGCGATGGACAAAATGCGCTGTATGTCCAATTCTGGTGAAAGATTACTGTAACAGGCCAATGAGGTAACATAGTCAGTATTGCTGGCAGGTTTGAGAGAGAAACCATGATTTATCATTATACGGATTTGAATGCTGCAAAATCGATAACTGAAAATGCCCAGGTATGGCTGACCGATTATCGTTTCCTGAACGATACAGAAGAATTTACGAAAGGATATGAGGTGCTTTTAGATGCACTTGAACAGTATCAGGATTATGCAGGGGAATACCCAAAAGATTTAATAGCGTGTTTTTCGAGGGCCGGGTAATGACTCCAACTTATTGATAGTGTTTTATGTTCAGATAATGCCCGATGACTTTGTCATGCAGCTCCACCGATTTTGAGAACGACAGCGACTTCCGTCCCAGCCGTGCCAGGTGCTGCCTCAGATTCAGGTTATGCCGCTCAATTCGCTGCGTATATCGCTTGCTGATTACGTACAGCTTTCCCTTCAGGCGGGATTCATACAGCGGCCAGCCATCCGTCATCCATATCACCACGTCAAAGGGTGACAGCAGGCTCATAAGACGCCCCAGCGTCGCCATAGTGCGTTCACCGAATACGTGCGCAACAACCGTCTTCCGGAGCCTGTCATACGCGTAAAACAGCCAGCGCTGGCGCGATTTAGCCCCGACATAGCCCCACTGTTCGTCCATTTCCGCGCAGACGATGACGTCACTGCCCGGCTGTATGCGCGAGGTTACCGACTGCGGCCTGAGTTTTTTAAGTGACGTAAAATCGTGTTGAGGCCAACGCCCATAATGCGGGCAGTTGCCCGGCATCCAACGCCATTCATGGCCATATCAATGATTTTCTGGTGCGTACCGGGTTGAGAAGCGGTGTAAGTGAACTGCAGTTGCCATGTTTTACGGCAGTGAGAGCAGAGATAGCGCTGATGTCCGGCGGTGCTTTTGCCGTTACGCACCACCCCGTCAGTAGCTGAACAGGAGGGACAGCTGATAGAAACAGAAGCCACTGGAGCACCTCAAAAACACCATCATACACTAAATCAGTAAGTTGGCAGCATCACCTAACGTGTAAACTCAAATTAATCCAATAAAAAAAAGAATGTTTTAATTTTGTTGAGGTTGCTTTTGTTAAGATTTAAAAAGATAAAACGATTCATATATACTGAATGTTTTGATTAGGAAATGAATTAAAAGTTAGACTCAAATTTATCATGAAAACGGTGTGAGTAAATAATTTGCTCATTAGCATCGGTCAAAGGGCTTATATTCAGGTCAAAATCATCAGGTGGTTTAATATTCATTAAGAATGGAAGAGATAAAGTAAAGATTGGTATTTTTTTATCTCTTTAATGTTAGTTGTATATATTTCATTTATTTACTTAAGATTTTTTACCTATAAATCATTACTTCTATTTTAACAATTGGAGCCATTATGGAAGACTCTCATGATAGTATATGCTGCTATATGCTTTTCAGTGAAAGCAAAGATATTAACTTCAAGTTTAAAGATCGCGATGAAGTAGTATCAGCTGGTGATATAATTTTGACGAGTGACACTCACCGAAATTTTTTTTCGAAAGATGAAGTTATTGAGTTTCCACTGAGTCAAAGAATAGTACATGAAATGATCAGTTTTCTATCAAAAGAGAACCTACATCCTTTAGTACACAATAAAATACCTGAGTTTTTTACGGCCAAGTGTAGCTCAAAATATTTTTTTAGAAGAACTTCCCATCTCTACAATAAAGGTGTTAACACCAAAAATGAACATGCGAAACTAGTTACTCATGCCTTGATGCTGTTATCTGAGTTTTTTCATCATGCTCATCTCTTGAGCTTTTTAATTCAAACGGTGAGAAGTATTACTACTACAAAAGTCACCGCTATAATTCAAAGTGATTTAGCTAGAAACTGGAGGCTAGATGATTTAGCAAGTGAACTTTGCATAAGCGCGAGTTGCTTAAAGAGAAAACTTCGTGATGAAGGAACATGTTATAAAGAGATTATCACTGATTGTAGGATGCAGCTAGCTACCGTATTACTTAAAGGTACTAATGTTTCAATGTATGATATTGCAGTAAAGTGTGGATTTTCAAGCACATCTTACTTTATCTCTGTTTTTAGAAAGTATTTTTCCACCACTCCTTTAAATTATTCTAAAGAAATATTTTATAGAGGATTTTAGAACTCACTTTCAACAAAGTTTATATAAACGTCAAATCTTAAGGTGTTAAAATGACTAAGATTTCTATTATAATGTGTTTTAGTTTTTTGCTAGGATTATCAATGTTGACTACCTTTTCTATATTTGCATTCAGTAAAATATTTATATTATAAAAATACTGATAATTAACCTTAAGAAGATAACGATTATAGTGATGGAGTAGATACTGTCTTTGGCTCTTTTTTTAGGGGGGCATGAATGTCAATGACAAAATTGATATTTAATATAACTGTAAAAGACTATATCTAATACATTGTCATGTTTCTATATTTACATATAGAGGCTAATGCTTTTAAAAATCTCTATAGATTGATTTTGTTATAATATTATAATAATGCTCATAAATGGTTAATGTTGATAAAGGTCATTAAGTTTTAAATTAAAGAGATTCGTCTTTTATTATATGTGTGCATTGTTTTTTTTGATTATCTATAGTATTAATAAGTAAAATAAATAAGAGGCATGTGGAATAGTTCTCTTTTAATGATTTATAAAGAGATGGGTTGTTATTGCATATCAGATTGGAATCATTTTATTTGTCAGTGCTTAACTATTCTATATACGTATTATATCATGAGACCAATTATTATCATTATTAGACTTGATTAGTGATAATAGGTAAAAATGAAGTGACAATAAGAACCTTGAGTGATAAAAGTAATTTCATTAAATCAATCCTTTGGAGTAAAATTATGTCAGTGTTGAAAATAAAAAGTGGAAGAAAATCGAGTTGCAGCTTATTTTCTTTAATTATAAGTGGAATGTTTTTATTGAGTGGGTGTAGCTCAATACCTAAAAATATTGAAGGAAGTAATAGTCCAATCCTCCAGAAAAATTTTATTTCAGTTCATAATGAACCGGAGCTATATGAAGGCCAGCAAGTGCGATTTGGGGGCACAGTAGTAAATGTTATAAATAAAGGTAATGAAACATTACTGGAGTTGGCTGTGTTACCTTTAAATTCAGAGGCTAAGCCTGAAGTTAATAAACAATATCAAGGTAGAATTATTGCTAAAAGTAATAAGTTTTTAGACCCTGCTAATTTCAGAAATCACCTAGTCACTCTTCTAGGTAGTTTGACTGGTAGTGAGAAAGGAACTATTGGTAAGACTCCGTACAATTTTGTGACAATGAACATTGACGGCTATCAAATCTGGCATGTAACGGAATATATTCAACCAATTGCTGAATGGGACTATGGTTATGGCCCTTTTTGGCAACCAAATGTATGGAATAATGGTTTTGGGCCTTACTGGGGATGGTATGGACCTGATGAGGGAAAAGTAATCACAACCTTAACCCCTTAATTAATGACCACCTTAGTTTCATTTGCAACTAAGGTCTTTATAAGAACGGTTATCTCTCGTGAAAATCATATTTTTCCACAGTTCAAGAAGGTTCGAACCTTTGAATGACCATAAAAAATCAATTCGCAATCTAGTAAAACCATAGATTAAACATGGTTTTTTTTAGCTAAAATGCCTTTGACTTTAACTCTTAAATATCTCGTGTGCTGAAGTTTACACTTATTCATTCATCTACTACTTAAACTACACTTAAATTCTGCGCATCGCTTGCCCCTACATCTTCTAGCTAAAAATCGAATTAAAGAAATTTTTTGCGTTAAGAAAATAACGTTAATAACGCAAAAATGTACACTCTTGTTCGGAAATATCCTATTTAATAACAACATCTTTCGTTACTAGCAAAGCATAAAGAAACACCTTAAGGAGCAGATGGGGTAGTGAAATATCACCGTGTCATTAAGCTTTTATTATTTGTTCATTGGTTTCAGTTGAAGCATTTTGCTATGCTATTTCCGCATAAAATTCTTTACTATCTCAAATACGAGTTTAAATTATAGATACAAATGATTTTTATATTAGCTTTGCGAGTTTACTTCAAGGCTACATAGTTCTCAGGGGACAATATCAGTGCTGATATTTCAGTGTTACGTTCAGCAAGGTAGTGAGCTGTAAATTTTAGGGAAAAAATTTGCATGAGAAATTGCATTAAACAATCTGTTTGCATCCCACTGACTTTACTGATGATTTATGGATTTTCGGCTATAGCTTATGGTAGCACCGGCACAGTCTTAGTAACTTCACTCAAAGAAAGCATTTTGTTTGCCTTCGACCGTGATCCTTCGATAAGCCAGCAAGCAGCACAAGTAGGAATTGGACATGCACAGGTTGATGAGGCTCGTAGCGGTTGGATGCCCCAAATTTCTCTTAATGGCAATACTGGGCGTAGCCAAACGACCGACTCAAGCGGATCACTCAACAATTCGGCTGCCTGGGGGCTTAGTCTGACACAGTTAGTGTATGATTTTGGTAAAACTAACAGTTCAATTGACCAAACCTCAGCACAACTTGATGGTTATATGTTTCAGCTAATGGGAACGCTTACTAACGTCGCGGAGAAAACAGCGCTTAGCTATGTTGAGGTGATGCGCTACTCAGAGCTTGTCAAAGCTGCTGAAGAAAATATTAATGCGCTTAACAATGTTCAACATCTTGCGAAATTGCGTTCTGATGCAGGTTTAAGCTCCACATCTGATGAATTACAAACCCAAACTAGAATTGCTGGCATGCAAACAACACTCGAGCAATACAAAGCAGCTCTGCATAGCGCTAAGGCAAGGCTTTCGGTACTAACAGGCATTGATGCACAGCAATTTACGCCATTGCCAAAGAGGTTGGACCTTAAATTGAACTCTTTAGATAGTATCGAATATTCTTCGATACCATCTGTTCTTGCTTCAAAATCTATGGAAACCTCTGCTCAATATGGTGTTGAACGAGCAAAAGCGCAGCATTGGCCCACCTTGAGTCTGAAGGGCGGCAGGACTCGATATGAGTCAGATAATCGTTCCTACTGGGATGACCAAATCCAATTAAATGTTGATGCACCTATTTATCAAGGAGGTGCGGTCTCAGCTCGCGTTAATCAGGCTGAGGGCGCTCGTGCAGTTGCATCCTCCAACCTTGATCAAGCGCGTTTGGATATTTTACAAAAAGCGTCCATCGCGCAAGCTGATTGGATGGGGGCGCAGGGGCGGATTCATGCTGGGCAATTACAATTAGAAAATGCTGTGCGTACACGAAATGTATATAAAAATGAATATACGTTAAGCAAAAGAAGTATTAACGATCTACTCAGCGTTGAACAGGATGTATGGCAGGCTGCCTCTTCAAAAATTATCGCTTCCTATGATAGTTGGGGGGCTGGTATCAATTATGCTTCCGCGATTGATAATCTAATGCCTCTAATTGGAATTGAAAAAAATGCAGCATCAAAATTACCGGATTTAAACTAATCAATTTAGTCTTTTTCCAAACAATTTATCAATAATGGGTCCATTATCCCCGGGGGTAACTGTACCCTTTGAAGTACAAATTATCAAAATTAGTTTGCTTCTATGGAGAAGAATATGAGTCAAATTATGGCGGTTGATGTCATCGTTCGTAAGACAGCAGAAAAGACAGTGCTAACCGCAGGCGGTAATTTATCAATCTCTGTTTCTGCTCCAAGCGTCATTGAAATACATGGTTCATCTCAGGCTGTATCTCATTATATCCGTCAAGGTAAAGATCTTCTTATCTATATGAAAGATGGTAGTGTAATCCGCTGTACTAATTATTTTGCGGAGTACCCCGATACGCCAAACCACTCTGAGTTAGTATTCAATGATGGAGGAGAGCTGACACATATTTCATTTTCTGAAGCAAGCGAGCCAGAAGGATTTGCGGCAACTGTACTGACTCCACAAGAAGAACTAATCGAGAGTATTGAGCCATTTTTAGAGCAGCATAGTCGTATGTTCGATAGGTGATGCTGCCAACTTACTGATTTAGTGTATGATGGTGTTTTTGAGGTGCTCCAGTGGCTTCTGTTTCTATCAGCTGTCCCTCCTGTTCAGCTACTGACGGGGTGGTGCGTAACGGCAAAAGCACCGCCGGACATCAGCGCTATCTCTGCTCTCACTGCCGTAAAACATGGCAACTGCAGTTCACTTACACCGCTTCTCAACCCGGTACGCACCAGAAAATCATTGATATGGCCATGAATGGCGTTGGATGCCGGGCAACTGCCCGCATTATGGGCGTTGGCCTCAACACGATTTTACGTCACTTAAAAAACTCAGGCCGCAGTCGGTAACCTCGCGCATACAGCCGGGCAGTGACGTCATCGTCTGCGCGGAAATGGACGAACAGTGGGGCTATGTCGGGGCTAAATCGCGCCAGCGCTGGCTGTTTTACGCGTATGACAGGCTCCGGAAGACGGTTGTTGCGCACGTATTCGGTGAACGCACTATGGCGACGCTGGGGCGTCTTATGAGCCTGCTGTCACTCTTTGACGTGGTGATATGGATGACGGATGGCTGGCCGCTGTATGAATCCCGCCTGAAGGGAAAGCTGCACGTAATCAGCAAGCGATATACGCAGCGAATTGAGCGGCATAACCTGAATCTGAGGCAGCACCTGGCACGGCTGGGACGGAAGTCGCTGTCGTTCTCAAAATCGGTGGAGCTGCATGACAAAGTCATCGGGCATTATCTGAACATAAAACACTATCAATAAGTTGGAGTCATTACCAGATACACTGATGCATTCGTATTTTTCAGTTCGCTTTGCTTTTCCGCAGCATTAATCTGTACAAACTGATTGATCATTTATTTTGATAACATGCCATGGATGCGTTCGGCTGAATGATAAGCAGCTTTATAGTATTTGTTGCTAAAACACCAACTCTTCCTAAAGCTCATATTTTATTCAAAGTAGTATGAGTACGGAGATTTAAAATTCCAGCATTACAGCTCAGAAAATCAATCAGAATTCACGTAGCGCAACCAATCCTATACAGCCAACACGTTCACATAGCCCCCTGCGCTATGTATCTATCTCAAACATTCACAAAATGTATAATAACTCGAAGTATGGTGGCTACAACTCGCCTTGGTAATTTATTGCGCTAATACAATGAGTTACAGTAGACGAATTGTAAAAGTGGTGGAATTTACCTGGAATAGGTACTTTTGAATACAGAATTATGATATGTATGCAAAAAACCTAGCGCTTAAATCCAATAAATTTCAAAAAAATTTTTCATAACTATTTTTTTAAAAATGCGAAATATCTAGCTAAATGATGGTGAATCTCAACTAAGATCAATATCTCATGAATAAGAAAAGCAGACTCAAATCTCTCTAGTTGCTTATTATAGACTGTTGGATGCGAGGACTCTGATTTCATAAAGCATGCCGACCATTGAACACTTCCTACAACAATTCATATTAAAAATCAGATACCTACTACTGAAATCTTAAATATAATTATCCTGACATTACCAAGAATAAATCAAATTACTATAATTAGCGACGCCAATTACCATCTATTATTGATGCATCTTCCAAGAGAATTTTAAAGTTTAGGAATAACAAGATAAGAATTTACTGAATCAACTGAAAGGATATCGAAAGCAATGATAAATCACTTAATGTACGTAGTGATGAATGTCAAAACATAGCTATATTAATAGCGGTTTGCAACTAATGAAAGTAATTAAATATTTGCCCTGTGTTTAGAAGCAAAGTAATCAGCGCGGACTCATAAGATACTAGTCATAGATTATTCGAATACCTACCAACAGTTAGGTATATTTAACAATTTTGAATACTCCAAAAAGTTCCAGCTGGCAAACGATGCATATAAATGGCTATGATAAATATCCATCATTAACACCTCATTATTTGAGTGTAAATTTGTTAATATATAAATATGAGTGTTACTTAACTACTTGCATCATGCTGTTACTGAGAATCCAAATCCTTGCGTAATACAATTTATCTGAGAGTAAAGAATCTCAAGACGATCTTGTGATGCTTACTCGAAAACTTAAACTAAAAATTATTCAGGACTCAATAAGAGGTACTCGTCTACACTTGAGCTTTTCCATCAAATTGACTAAGAATTTGCACACACTATTCACCTTCTTTTTATAACGAATTAAACTTATCTATTTATGATTACACTTCACTTAGAAAACCTAAATCCACATAAGTATTTTCTAAATATCATAACCCTGATGAACAGTTTTTCTTATAATTGGCATGCTATGCAAATATTTTAAATAAGGCTATCTTTTACATTTAAAATTTAGCAAAGTTTTGACAGTTGAAAAATATATCTACAATTAAGATATATATTGTTGCAGTAAGAGCGAAGTTTTTGCTGTCTATTCTAGCCAAAATAAAAGTGTCGAATATTAGGGCTAGCAATACTTGTTATTTCGTTTATATCAAAAATTCTAGAAATTGTTTTTTCGAGGCGGAATTTTAATTCGTAAACATGATAATTTTTAGAGTTGTGTACAAATTACCTCACAATTAGTTTAAGTGGCGATTTCAGGCTGAAATTCTCACATAAAACATTTATAATTCAGATGGTTACCTACTGGTTTATTTGGCGAGAATTTGATGGTGAGTGACTATTAACTTAACAAAGCACGACAAACTAAATCTCGCCTAAACTTCTTAGCCGTTTATACTAAGGCTTGCTAGTGATGGGTTTATGTCTTCAATTTTTTAATTTTTACGCTTCAAATTATTTATCGGTTTCACAGAAAATTACCTCGGCCTCCCTCTTTACACGAAGAATTATATCAAAAAAGATATTTTGCATGACATGTTACACTGTAAGCATCATTATTAATCATAGAGCTGTAAGCACTATACTTACCCAAAAACGAATATACCAATATTTTAATCTCGCTATATTTCCTCTTGTAAACCTACAAATCAGTATATTTCATCTAAACAATCTTTTGCCTTTTGATGGTTTCTAGGCAGTGGTATATACAAAATCAAAAAAAATTTGAGATAGAGAACGTGCATATCCGTTGAGATAGCTAGTAACTTATCAATACAAAACATCAACTAAGGCACAGCCATTGGCGATTTCAGGCTGAAATCGCCAATAAATAACCATAAAAATTCATGTAGATAAAATTTTTTTGCTAGAAAAAATTTTCAACAGTACATAAAAATTGTTTTTGGAAATTCATTTGCGGATTGTAAAGATAACAGATTCTTAATTTCAGGGCAGTTTGTCACACTATGCTTAGATACATGAAATAATTAGTTATATGTCTTTTGAGTAATAACTGAAGGCATGCAGCATCGTGCTCATGAGTAATGATTTTCTAATCTAATCAACCATGAATCTACATGCGATTTACGCATTTTGCAGAAATCAATAAAAGCTAAATGTCACGATTATCTTATGGCAGAAAGGAGCAATGTCAGTCGTATGGCGATCTCAGCCTGAAATATAAATCAACCAAACGAATTGAGGCCTACCTTCAGGGCAGTTTGTCACACCTTGCTTAGATACATGAAGCATTTAGGTTATATGCCTTATGAGTATTTACTGAAGGCTGCAGTATCGTACTCATGAGCAATGATTTTCTAATCTAATCAACCATGAATATACATGCGATTTACGCATTTGGCAGAAATCAATAAAAGCTAAATGTCACGATTATCTTATGGCAGAAAGGTGTGATGTCAGTCGTATGGCGATTTCAGCCTGAAATACAAATGAACCATCCGATTGAGGACTACCTTCAGGGCAGTTTGTCACATCTGGCCTGGATGAATGAAATATTTAGGTTATATGCCTTTTGAGTATTTACTGAAGGCATGCAGCATCGTACTCATGAGCAATGATTTTCTAATCTAATCAACCATGAATATACATGCGATTTACGCATTTTGCAGAAATCAATGAAAGTTAAATGTCACGATTATCTTATGGCAGAAAGGTGTGATGTCAGTCGTATGGGGATTTCAGCCTGAAATACAAATCAACCGTCCGATTGAGGACTACCTTCAGAGCAGCTTGTCACATCTGGCCTGGATGCATGAAATATTTAGGTTATATGTCTTTTGAGTATTTACTGAAGGCATTCAGTATCGCACTCATGAGCAATGAATTTCTAATCTAATCAACTATGAATATACATGCGATTTACGCATTTTACAGAAATCAATTAAAGTTGAGTGTCACGATTATCTTATGGCAGAAAGGTGCAATGTCAGTCGTATGGCGATTTCAGCCTGAAATACAAAAGAACCAAACGAATTGAGGACTGACTTCAGGGCAGTTTGTCACATTACTGAAGCATGAAACCCTTATGACATTCTTCACGTGTATTGAATGGCTGTCACCAATAAACGTTAATTACTGATTTCTACGCCGAATTTGATCCTATTATATTTAATTCTCCTATGATCGCCCATGTTTCATTATGTTCAGGCCAAGCAATGCTTGGTCATGATTTTACGATGAGTAAAGTATCCATATTTTTACTTGTCTGAGGTCGTTCCCCCTAGGATGATGATGCTATAGCAATTTAGTATTCAATCACACATTTAATATTAGGAATCTACTTAGTAGTGTAAATAACGAAGCGGTGCGGCATCTGCTACGGGCTTGTGGAGAAGCGCAATACTGCGCTATTATTTTGCACGTAGACTAACTCAGCGTGTACAATTTCACAGATAATCATCTGATATTGCTATAATTTTTAGAAATTAAATGTCGAACTTCTCCCAATAACTTTGCGAATAGATAGATTTATCACTAACAACACATGACATATGTGATTCCATCTTCTTCTACACCAATTACTCCGAATTATTCAGGTACCCCGAACTGGGAATTAATTATCTTCCTTAGATGTAACGTATCTGGTCAGCATTTATTTATTATTTATCTAAATTACAACAACTGATATTCATGTTTTTATAAGATGCTATGAACAACAACAGCTTATCAAGCTGCCATTTTTGATTAATATTTCACAAACTATTCTCGCAAGAGGTAGCTCTTTTTCAATGATACGACTTGAGTATTTCGCGATTCAATATAATTAGTACCTGATTTATTTTATCCTTTTGCTTTAGTCAGAATTGCTAATTACTGCCATGTACTTACAGTAAATAGCAAAGGCTGATAGCCGTGTGGCATTCTAAAGTTAACACTTCAGCACCATCAGATATCATAAGCTCGGTAAAATTCTTTAATATAGCGTGCAATTGAACCAAACATAGAACCTACTCTTCAGACTCTAGATGCTCTGTCGTTCTTCAGTAGATGAATGTTGCAAGCGCTTTGTGCTCTTACGGTCTTACCCGAGCAATAGTGATCAACACAAAAAATTCGCAGGGACGAAGTTTCTTTCGTAAAAGATCTTAGACATGAGTGATTGGCTGTGTATTTTCATTACCTAACTAAACTCTGAGGAAAACGTAGGTTTGTTTCCCATTATCATCGATTTATCAGTTTTGTGTGAAATTAGAATATCGCATTAAATTTGGTGGCCTAGTTGACTGTAAGATTACTATAAATAGAAATATATAATTGAAGCACAACACACATAAATCCTGTAGGCAAGACACAAGATAATGACTCGGTTTTATGCTAATTACGTTGATTGATGGAAAGCATATTTCAATCCATAAGTCAGGTTACATTCATATAAATGGAAGGTTAGGTAAATACCATATCCCTCTAAACTGCTATTGAGTGGACCGTTTCTAATAGTAGTTGGAAACAAATATCAATTCATTGCTTATGCTTTTCTTTTTCAGGTTTTATTGTGTCACAGACAATCTTGCATACTAAGAGGCTAATAAAAGTATGATATGCAAATAAATTGCGTGTAAAGTAGGGATTAGAACGGCGATTTCAGACTGAAACGGAAACTTAAAATTCTTATTATTCATGTAGATGGAGAGAGTTTTATGATGGCGAATTGTATCCACATACAAACAAATCGAGATCAACTATGTACCAATACTTTTGCCAAACTTAAAATATATAAGTTTCAGGTCAGGGTTGATTGTCACTGTAAGCCTAATATTAAAAGGTTCTTTGTCATTCAGTAGATACTGAAGCGGGACCTACGCAAAAAATCATTTATCCCCATGATGTGAAGTTTTGGCAACTAGGAACACGATTCGCGAGTTCTGAGCTTTGCATCTTGTAGGGATTCAAAATGCCTGTCTGTCCACTGAACTCTATCGATAACTTCATCCTGAAACCTTATTAAAAAACTAGGAAAAGAAACAAAGTGGTTGCCTACTGAAAGTAAGAAAATATATGTAAAATCAATAAATTGCAATTTTAGCGTGGAGTCTATTTAATAGCGAAAATCATTGAATGTTCGTGAGGGCAAATTGTCACAATTAGATGTTCGTTATAGCTATACACTACACTTGAAAGACTATATCGATTTTCTAAGAGTCTCTATCGGCAATTTAATTAGAAAACATTAATAAAAATGCAAACTCATTAAGGATTTAGCAAATCTCTCAATCTAATCCAAGTTAATCGTCTAATCATCCTTTATGCATAATCCTAATGAAGCATAAAGCTTGCGTTCAGGGCGATTTGTCACAGTTACACGACTGTGATGTGAAAATTCTTTCGATGGGTATAACAATCTATGTAGTAAAGGCAATTTGTCACACTTGTCAGAGCATTATATCCAGAAATGAATCTGAGTACTTTCCAAGGGGTATGATAGTAGACAGTCGAGGGCAGTTTGTCACAGAACAATCTATGAAGATCAGGGTGTAGAGCGTATGTAAGAAAAGGGCATATACTGAATCGCCACTGGTGAACTAAACACTTCCGAGCCGTTGATAATACTGGGTTTCATATTCTGTCAATGACATCAGATCGCTTAAACCATGCCGACACTTACTGTTTTAAAACATTTCGATGTAACTAAAATATCGCTGCGGGCTTATTCCCGCGTTCCGTAGATCTTGTTCTTTATTCGTTAACACTTCAGCCACTGGAAAAGCTTTCTGCGACAGCACTATCATGGCTGTTACCCCGACGGCCCATGCTGCCCTCCAGTCCGTGTGATTTCAGGAACAATAGCCGCCTGCGGCGGAGCTAAGACTCTGTAAGTCAATGGCTGTTTTCAGTAACCATCTCCCGTTATAATCCGGTGCATGTATATTCCTCGCCCCGCAAAACTCCTCTTTCAGATTGATGACGGCTGGGATCGTCTTCTCATCAATCGCGGTCATACTATCCCCGAATGGACCAAACTGGTCATTGAGCGCATGCTCGCCTGCGGCACCGGTGCCATGGGGATACGCCGTTATTGCTGTGAGTCTGCTCACTGCACCCACACCAAATATTTCTGTCAGAGCTGCAAAAGTAAAGGCTGCAGCGCCTGCGGCATGAAAGCCACCGAGCAATGGATAGCAGAGCAGCAACACATCCTCCCCGACTGCGAATGGTAGCACATCACCTTTACCATGCCCGATAAACTCTGGCCGGCGTTTAATCTTAACTGGCCGTTACTCAATCAGTTGTTTGCTTGTGCTGCCTATACCCTCCTGAAATGGGCGGAAAAGATGGGCATTGAAATCGGGCTATTTGCCGCCCTGCACACTTACGGACGCCAGCTTAACCAGCATCCGCATATCCATTTATCCGTCACCCGTGGCGGGTTATGCCGCAAACACGGCGTCTGGCGCTCAGTTTTCTTTAAAAAAAAGGTGGCTGAGCGTTACTGGCGTCAGGCTGTCATTGCCCTGCTTCGTCAGCACTATGCTTCGCTGGATTTAGCCGCCGCAGGCTACAGGCATATCCGCGACTACAGGGAATGGTGCCAGTTTTTAGAATCACAATATCAGCGGCGATGGAAAATTCACTTTGCCAAGAAGACAAAGCACGCACGGCAAAACGTCAATTATCTCGGCCGTTACCTGAAACGGCCACCTGTTGCAGCCTCCAAATTACGCCACTACAGTGGCGGGACAGTGGTTCATCATTACTATGACCACCGGACAGGTCAGCATAAAATCCAATATCTGAGCCAGGAGGAGATGCTGATGCGCTATATCAGCCATATCCCCTCACGACATTTTAAAATGGTGCGGTATTACGGCTTTCTGGCCAACCGGAAACGGGGGGCTTTACTGCCGGAGGTGTATGCGGCACTGGACATAAAGGAGAAGGAGAAACCGCCAAAACCAGGCTTTGCGTCTTTGATGAAGCAGTTTACCCGGATAGATCCGTACCAGTGTGTGCTGTGTGGCAGCAGAATGGTCTTCAACTGTGCGGAAGCGGGTATCAGGGCAGATAAATTACTGGAGATGCGGCGTCAGGAATTTAAGAAACGACGATGGTTACAACAGGCGGCATAGGGAAGATCTGCTTAAAATTCATAAAATTGAATAATAAACCACCGAAGCACTGTGAATTTATACAACCGCAGCCGGATAAAACAGAGGATCGCTCATCAGCATAAGAAGCTAACGCCCTGAAAACAGGGTAAAAACAACTTTCAGTTTCCTAACCATCAAGCTACAGGTGAGGGCAAGTTGTCACATTTGGGACTGTTATGGCGAAAAAAACCATAGCATCTGATAACAGCGTTGGATGATGTAAAGACTGAAGCATCCAGCCTTTATTGCTACATATGGTAGTATTAAGCGCTTATCCGTGTACCACTCAGTAAAATATTGAGGTTTGCTGTACCTATTCAGGACTGAAATACCGATTATGAAATTAGATGATAGATAGCGAGGTTAATTTCGTTAAAAGAGTGAAAATCTATCAAAACCTTTATTTCACTTATTAATCTATGACATCTAGGATAGTTTCTGATACTCAGGGCAAATTGTCACATTAGCAACAAGTGAGGAGGAGACAGCCCGCAGATATCCTATAAAATGTACAGGACTCTATCCCTTGAACAATAGCCGCCTGCGGCGGAGCTAAGACTCTGTAAGTCAATGGCTGTTTTCAGTAACCATCTCCCGTTATAATCCGGTGCATGTATATTCCTCGCCCCGCAAAACTCCTCTTTCAGATTGATGACGGCTGGGATCGTCTTCTCATCAATCGCGGTCATACTATCCCCGAATGGACCAAACTGGTCATTGAGCGCATGCTCGCCTGCGGCACCGGTGCCATGGGGATACGCCGTTATTGCTGTGAGTCTGCTCACTGCACCCACACCAAATATTTCTGTCAGAGCTGCAAAAGTAAAGGCTGCAGCGCCTGCGGCATGAAAGCCACCGAGCAATGGATAGCAGAGCAGCAACACATCCTCCCCGACTGCGAATGGCAGCACATCACCTTTACCATGCCCGATAAACTCTGGCCGGCGTTTAATCTTAACTGGCCGTTACTCAATCAGTTGTTTGCTTGTGCTGCCTATACCCTCCTGAAATGGGCGGAAAAGATGGGCATTGAAATCGGGCTATTTGCCGCCCTGCACACTTACGGACGCCAGCTTAACCAGCATCCGCATATCCATTTATCCGTCACCCGTGGCGGGTTATGCCGCAAACACGGCGTCTGGCGCTCAGTTTTCTTTAAAAAAAAGGTGGCTGAGCGTTACTGGCGTCAGGCTGTCATTGCCCTGCTTCGTCAGCACTATGCTTCGCTGGATTTAGCCGCCGCAGGCTACAGGCATATCCGCGACTACAGGGAATGGTGCCAGTTTTTAGAATCACAATATCAGCGGCGATGGAAAATTCACTTTGCCAAGAAGACAAAGCACGCACGGCAAAACGTCAATTATCTCGGCCGTTACCTGAAACGGCCACCTGTTGCAGCCTCCAAATTACGCCACTACAGTGGCCGGACAGTGGTTCATCATTACTATGACCACCGGACAGGTCAGCATAAAATCCAATATCTGAGCCAGGAGGAGATGCTGATGCGCTATATCAGCCATATCCCCTCACGACATTTTAAAATGGTGCGGTATTACGGCTTTCTGGCCAACCGGAAACGGGGGGCTTTACTGCCGGAGGTGTATGCGGCACTGGACATAAAGGAGAAGGAGAAACCGCCAAAACCAGGCTTTGCGTCTTTGATGAAGCAGTTTACCCGGATAGATCCGTACCAGTGTGTGCTGTGTGGCAGCAGAATGGTCTTCAACTGTGCGGAAGCGGGTATCAGGGCAGATAAATTACTGGAGATGCGGCGTCAGGAATTTAAGAAACGACGATGGTTACAACAGGCGGCATAGGGAAGATCTGCTTAAAATTCATAAAATTGAATAATAAACCACCGAAGCACTGTGAATTTATACAACCGCAGCCGGATAAAACAGAGGATCGCTCATCAGCATAAGAAGCTAACGCCCTGAAAACAGGGTAAAAACAACTTTCAGTTTCCTAACCATCAAGAAATTTTCCCTCAATAATCTCTATCATACTTCTGATACTTGTTAATAAGGTAGGAAGGGCTTATAGGAAAATAATTAGATGTCACGAACATCTCTCAAAAATTAGTACCATACAGCTAATTTACTGGCGATTCCAGCCCGAAATTTACAAATAAATATCACAACTTTCAATGTGATAGGCACGATACTGCAGTGGAGTATTTTTGTTAAAGATGACATCTTCTTGTCATCTTTAACTTCATTTCCTTTAAAAACTTTTCCATTTTGTATAAATGCTCTCAATCAGGGCAAATTGTCACATTTTGGAAATTTGGGGCCTAAAAGGTACGCTGAAATGAACAACTCAACAGATAGCCTCCACGTATAAGGGCAATTTGTCACAGATTTTTCGCTCATTGCCTACGTGATAGCTATTTTAAGATACCGATATTAGTTTCATTGGTACCACAAAGTCCGAGTCATTATACAAAAACCTATTAAATTCAATTAAATATATCGATTAGAACTCTATATAGCAATTAGATACAGCTCAGATTGAGAATTGGGATACATGACCACATGCATTCAATAAATACGCATTAGCTACAGGGCAGTTTGTCACACTTGGGCATCAGTTGAAGAATAGAAGGCACGGTATCTATCAATTATTGGTGCGGCATAAATTGAAATACAGCTTACGGATGCCCGAACTGTGGACCTGACTAAGCAAAGGGTATTGGAAGAAAAACCAATGAAATTATACATATAAGTTGTAATCAACAAATCTTTGGAAGATACCGTAAGTAACACACTTATTCACTACATTTTAAGGAGAAGAAATTAATACGTTAGAAATGAGTAATAAGATTCAGCAAAGTCTACAAAAGCCGTTGATCATCAATGAAAGTAAAAACAATATGTGTAGTCTGGCGACCTTTTTTTTTCTCAGAATAAGAAACCTTCATGGGAGTTCGTGCGTTAATCTCCTCAACTACTGGTTGTAAGAACCGGCGACGAAAATCTGGCATACGCGTGTAGCTTTGAGGCAGCTGATAGCGTTCCATCATCCAACTTATTGTCAAAGACAAAATACCTGAACCATCGGGCTTGCGATACTGACACAACGACTCATATAGCCGCATAGCATATGGACTAGTGATCTCTTTCGTTTCACTGAGTCTAAATTGTGTAAAACGATTTTGTAAGCCTATAAAGTAGGGTATTAGAAAAGGATTGATATGAACGCTGTACGTACCTCTAGCTGGGCTGTAGGCACGCTTAATGAACCAAGGAAAAGATTCATAGCCCTTTTCACCGCCTGAGTCTTCTTCTGGGCGATAGACAGTAATTTCCTTGCCAGCAAATCCTTTTAGAGCTTGACGTATGTCCTTGCTTGCTTCCGCCGATGTTAGCCCAAAAGTGCTAGCATATTGTGATACCTGTATTTCACAGGTACCGTCATGCTCATTCAAGGACCCATCATGGCGCCGTATCTGCTCTACAAATAAATAAAGCATACGCTTTTGGTCACGAGTTAAGCTATACGCAGCCTCGGTTAGCTCATTAGACTGAACTATTCGCGGACTGTTTTTTCTTCGTTTTGTATTTATAAGTGGAGTATCAGTCATAATTTCGTCCGTAATATGTGACAGAGTTAAAGCTTGTCACCGTATCTACCGGCTGTCAACAACCCTGTTATTTAGCATAAAAGAAGAGGGTGATTTGTCACAGTCTTTAGGGCAAATTGTCACGGATAAAGCGACTCATTGAGGGCAAAGAGTCACACATTAAGGGTAGTTTGTCACAGGAGAAGCTCTGTAAGCCGCAGTCTATCTAGCTTTCACCTTGCCTAAAAAGATATAAAAACATTAATAAAAAAGATCTCTTAAAAATAGTCATGTATATGTGGATAAGTGTGGATTAGGAATATGTATAGACCGTAGTCATTACGCTTCCTCACCAATTCGCTCACTTCGTTCGGTCATTGGTTGTGGCGAGCGTTGCTTTTTTTTTCATCAGAAACTTTCATTTAAGTCGACTATTTTTAGTATTGGAGCTTTACATTAGTAGTTGTGTGTAGGATTATTGTGTTAATTCGAAAATGCTACATGTAAGGTTGCGCAATGAATAATGCTTACAAACAGATCGACAGGGTAGCTGAGCGTTCTGCCCGTATGTTGCAATCACTAACGGAACAAATTTCGTCACAGAAACAAGAGTTACAAGAAATTGCTTATTACCAAGTCTATGCAAAAGCAGCTGTAGCCAAATTACCCAGACTCACGCGAGCAAGCGTGGATTATGCTGTGAGTGAGATGGAGGCTAATGGATACTTATTTGAAAAACGACAAGCAGGTTCTTCAATAAAGTATGCAATGACTCTTCAGAATATAATTGACTTATATCATCATCGGGGGATCCCTAAATATAGAGATAGATATTCTGATGCCTTTACATTTTTTGTAGGAAATCTAAAGGGCGGCGTATCAAAAACAGTAAGTACAGTATCGCTAGCGCATGCACTTAGAACTCACCCACATCTAATTTATGAAGATTTACGTATTTTAGTTATTGATCTCGACCCACAGTCATCAGCGACTATGTTTTTGAACCATGCTCAATCCATTGGCTCCGTAGAGACGACAGCAGCTCAAGCAATGTTGCAAAATGTCTCTAGAGAAGAGTTGCTCGAGGAGTTCATTCTTCCTTCTGTTGTTCAAGGTGTTGATGTAATAGCAGCTTCAATAGAAGATGCATTCATTGCATCTCGTTGGGAAGATCTTTGTGCAGAGCACTTACCAGGACAAAATATTTATACTGTCTTAAAAGATAATATAATCAGTAAATTGAATGATGATTATGATTTTATTTTTGTTGATAGTGGGCCACATCTTGATGCATTTCTCTCTAATGCTATAGCAGCATCAAATATTCTGATGACACCTGTACCACCTGCACAAGTTGATTTTCATTCAACACTTAAGTATTTGACTAGACTGCCTGAACTTATTGAAATGATTGAAAAAACAGGTGCCACAACAAGTTTGATGGGTAACATAGGCTTTATGTCAAAACTTGTAAATAAAACAGATCACAAGCTCTGTCATAGCTTAGCTAAAGAAATTTTTGGCGGAGATATGCTAGATGTTGCTTTGCCTAGATTAGATGGATTCGAGAGGTGTGGCGAATCCTTTGATACGGTCATTTCAGCAAATCCGGCGACATATATTGGCAGTAGTGAAGCATTAAAAAATGCCAAAACTGCGGCTGAGGATTTTGCTAAAGCTGTATTTGATCGTATCGAATTTATCCGTGCAAATTGAGGTTGCTATGAATACTAAAAGAAAAACGATTGGAAGAACATTTAATGGCTCTCAGATCAGCACAGATGATGAAAGAGCAATTATTAATCAGAGGTTTACACTATCATCAGGAAAAACAGCTGTATTCAACTTAGAGCGTGTTTCAGCTGAAGATGTTGCAGAGAAGACTTTCGTACAACTTGTTGTCAATGGCAGAGACCAAAGCGGGTTAACTGAAGCATCCTTAAGTGATATCACTAGAACAATTAAATTACAGCAATTTTTTCCGGCAATTGGGCGCCAAGTCGGAGATAAAATTGAAATTCTAGATGGCTCACGTCGACGTGCTGCCGCATTGCTCAGCAAAGTTGGGTTAACCGTTTTAGTCACTCAAGCAGAACTTAGTATTGATGATGCACGTCAACTAGCAGCCGATATTCAAACAGCTAAAGAACATAATATACGCGAAATTGGATTACGTTTACTTAAGTTACGCGAGAATGGCATGAGTCAGAAAGAAATTGCTGAAGTTGAAAGGCTATCTGCTGCAAAGGTTACTAGAGCTATTCAAGCTGCTTCTGTTCCTTCTGAAATTGTTGCTATTTTTCCTATCCAGTCTGAATTAACTTACCCTGACTACAAGTTATTACTTGATGTACACTCTCAAATTCTTAAGGATGGAGGCTCGATTGATTTGCTCCTCAAGAATGTTCATGAGGCGAAGGGGGAGCTTGATAAATTAGAATACCTTCCTCCAGATGAACAGAAGAACATATTGATCAATCTTTTTAAACAAGAGGCTAAAAGTCTCCTCTCACAAGAAAAGAATACTAAAGCTATTGTTAAGCCACTATGGTCTTTTGAAGGAAAAGATGTCTTTGCACGTAAACGTATTAAAGATCGTTCATTTAGCTATGAGTTCAATCGTGTACCTAAAGCTTTTCAAGAGGAGCTTGATCGAATGATCCAAGTTGTAATGAGAAAACATTTCCAAGAATAGTTTTCCATTGAGGTAATGCGATTAAGAATATGATTGTAGTTTGTTTTTAATGATTTCAGGCTGAAATCACCATTTAATAAAGTACCAACGCATAATGTTAATGGTGTGTATAGAGCTAGCTACAGTCTCTAAATTTTGAAATGTAGAAATATGGAAGATTTTTTTAGATATCAATTCATAGGATATTTTGACTTAGCACTCTCATTAAACTTGTACTTCAGTTGGGTAATGACTCCAACTTATTGATAGTGTTTTATGTTCAGATAATGCCCGATGACTTTGTCATGCAGCTCCACCGATTTTGAGAACGACAGCGACTTCCGTCCCAGCCGTGCCAGGTGCTGCCTCAGATTCAGGTTATGCCGCTCAATTCGCTGCGTATATCGCTTGCTGATTACGTGCAGCTTTCCCTTCAGGCGGGATTCATACAGCGGCCAGCCATCCGTCATCCATATCACCACGTCAAAGGGTGACAGCAGGCTCATAAGACGCCCCAGCGTCGCCATAGTGCGTTCACCGAATACGTGCGCAACAACCGTCTTCCGGAGCCTGTCATACGCGTAAAACAGCCAGCGCTGGCGCGATTTAGCCCCGACATAGCCCCACTGTTCGTCCATTTCCGCGCAGACGATGACGTCACTGCCCGGCTGTATGCGCGAGGTTACCGACTGCGGCCTGAGTTTTTTAAGTGACGTAAAATCGTGTTGAGGCCAACGCCCATAATGCGGGCAGTTGCCCGGCATCCAACGCCATTCATGGCCATATCAATGATTTTCTGGTGCGTACCGGGTTGAGAAGCGGTGTAAGTGAACTGCAGTTGCCATGTTTTACGGCAGTGAGAGCAGAGATAGCTCTGATGTCCGGCGGTGCTTTTGCCGTTACGCACCACCCCGTCAGTAGCTGAACAGGAGGGACAGCTGATAGAAACAGAAGCCACTGGAGCACCTCAAAAACACCATCATACACTAAATTAGTAAGTTGGCAGCATCACCTTTTGCGTCTATAGTCATGATGTCAAATGAACGCGTTTCGACAGGAAATCATCATGAATAAATATCAGGCAGTTATTATTGGTTTTGGCAAGGCTGGAAAAACATTAGCCGTCACGCTGGCAAAAGCAGGTTGGCGTGTGGCTCTCATCGAACAATCAAATGCAATGTATGGCGGGACCTGTATTAATATCGGCTGTATCCCAACCAAAACATTGGTTCATGACGCACAGCAGCACACAGATTTTGTCCGTGCCATACAGCGTAAAAATGAAGTGGTTAATTTTTTACGTAATAAGAATTTTCATAATCTTGCGGATATGCCCAATATCGACGTGATCGACGGCCAGGCGGAGTTTATCAATAATCATAGCCTGCGTGTTCATCGGCCTGAGGGAAATTTGGAGATTCATGGCGAGAAAATTTTTATTAATACCGGTGCACAAGCCGTGGTTCCGCCAATTCCTGGAATTACCACCACGCCTGGTGTATATGACAGCACCGGATTACTTAATCTAAAAGAATTGCCTGGGCATTTAGGTATTTTGGGCGGCGGATATATTGGCGTTGAGTTCGCCTCTATGTTCGCTAATTTTGGCAGCAAAGTAACCATTTTAGAGGCAGCTTCGCTGTTTTTTCCTCGGGAAGATCGGGATATTGCTGATAATATCGCGACGATTTTACGCGATCAGGGCGTCGATATTATCCTCAATGCCCATGTGGAGCGAATCAGTCACCATGAAAATCAAGTGCAAGTGCATAGCGAGCACGCCCAACTGGCGGTGGATGCACTGTTAATAGCTTCCGGTCGTCAACCGGCTACCGCTTCGTTACATCCAGAAAATGCCGGTATCGCAGTAAACGAGCGCGGGGCAATTGTCGTTGACAAGCGATTACATACCACCGCAGACAATATTTGGGCGATGGGAGATGTTACCGGCGGGCTGCAATTTACTTACATATCACTGGATGATTACCGCATTGTACGTGATGAGTTACTGGGTGAAGGCAAACGTAGTACTGATGATCGGAAAAATGTGCCTTATTCCGTATTTATGACACCGCCCCTGTCCAGGGTTGGTATGACAGAAGAACAAGCCAGAGAGAGTGGTGCTGATATTCAGGTGGTGACATTGCCTGTAGCTGCAATTCCGCGCGCCAGAGTGATGAACGATACCCGTGGGGTATTAAAAGCGATTGTTGATAATAAAACCCAACGTATATTAGGGGCATCACTGCTGTGTGTTGACTCCCACGAGATGATCAATATAGTGAAAATGGTGATGGATGCCGGGCTGCCTTATAGCATATTACGCGATCAGATATTTACTCATCCGTCGATGAGCGAATCACTCAATGATCTATTTTCATTAGTCAAATAAACTCAAAATCAGACGCCAGAACAAATATTCTGGCGTCTCAGAGAAAAGAATCTTATTAATTCTCTGTTACTCTATAACTTCTTAATCACTTCATTGATGGTATTTTATATGTTTAAAAAATCGGTGATGCTGCCAACTTACTGATTTAGTGTATGATGGTGTTTTTGAGGTGCTCCAGTGGCTTCTGTTTCTATCAGCTGTCCCTCCTGTTCAGCTACTGACGGGGTGGTGCGTAACGGCAAAAGCACCGCCGGACATCAGCGCTATCTCTGCTCTCACTGCCGTAAAACATGGCAACTGCAGTTCACTTACACCGCTTCTCAACCCGGTACGCACCAGAAAATCATTGATATGGCCATGAATGGCGTTGGATGCCGGGCAACTGCCCGCATTATGGGCGTTGGCCTCAACACGATTTTACGTCACTTAAAAAACTCAGGCCGCAGTCGGTAACCTCGCGCATACAGCCGGGCAGTGACGTCATCGTCTACGCGGAAATGGACGAACAGTGGGGCTATGTCGGGGCTAAATCGCGCCAGCGCTGGCTGTTTTACGCGTATGACAGGCTCCGGAAGACGGTTGTTGCGCACGTATTCGGTGAACGCACTATGGCGACGCTGGGGCGTCTTATGAGCCTGCTGTCACTCTTTGACGTGGTGATATGGATGACGGATGGCTGGCCGCTGTATGAATCCCGCCTGAAGGGAAAGCTGCACGTAATCAGCAAGCGATATACGCAGCGAATTGAGCGGCATAACCTGAATCTGAGGCAGCACCTGGCACGGCTGGGACGGAAGTCGCTGTCGTTCTCAAAATCGGTGGAGCTGCATGACAAAGTCATCGGGCATTATCTGAACATAAAACACTATCAATAAGTTGGAGTCATTACCGGAAATAGCCCCCTTATAAATCCTACTTTGTTGATATTTACATGCGTAAACAACACTAAAATGAGTATTTAGTCTCAATGGCGATATATGATTTTTTCTGGTAAATATCATAAAAATTATTAACGAGGATGACTATGAGTGGTCACGAAAGTAATTCTGATGAAATTGACCTTTTTGAACTGCTATTACAGTTATGGAATGGTAGGAAAACTATCATTATAACGGTATGTTTCACGGTAATGTTGGCTGTCGGATACCTAAATTTTGCAAAAGAAAAATGGACATCAATCGCGATTATTACACCGCCACAACTTGGTCAGTTGGCTGATTATTCAAATATGAAAAAAGCACTCGAGATAAAAATACAGACTATCACTACAGAATTAGATGCTCAGGTAAAGACTGCTCAGGAGAAAAAAGTACGGCGCTTAAGTGTCTTGTCAGAGGCATTAAAAATTGCTGAAGCTACGAATACCAAGAGCATTATGCTCAAAGAGGCAAATGAACTTTCTGATGAGATGTTATTTATGCTAGGTGTACCTGCTTTAAAAACTATTATTGCCAATGAAAGCTTTTGGCCATTGTATTTGAGTGATAGCTACTACTCAAATCTAGAGACATTACGCGCGCTGGGCGAGATTAAAATCAGAGATGATAGGAGTGTAACGTTAGAAGCATTTTCATTTTCACAACAACCGTCGTTGCCCGTCATAAAGGATGCGCCGAAAAAGACACTAATATTAGTCCTATCTGTATTGCTAGGTGGCTTGATCGGTGCGGGAATTGTACTGTGTAGGGAGTTTCTTCGTCATTACTCTGCGTCCTAGCGCCTGAACAGTCTGTGCTACTTGCCTAAGTCGGTATTGTACTTGGCTAAGGTTTATACGTTATTCTTTCATTAAGATACGAAAAAAAGTAAAAGTCGGATATCTTCATGTCCAGGTGTTTGATAAGCCGAATTAGCCTTTTAATAACGCAGAAATTGAATACGACTAACATCGCACAATAATGGTCAGGCTGCCGGATAGCGGCCTGACTCCATTACTTCACCCAGTCTTCTAATACCAAATTTGGCACCCGCTCAAACTCTCTGACATTATTCGTCACCAGAATGGTGCCGGCCGCAATCGCATGCCCAGCAATCGCCGTGTCGTTGGGACCGATGGGTGTACCGGCTGCGGTTAGCGCCGCTTTGACACTTGCAGTGGCATCTACCGCGGCACGATCCCACGGCAGGATAGCGTCGAGGCGAGCGCAGAACGCATCGACCAGTTGGCCATGACGGGGCGAGGCCTTTTTCCCAATGGCACCGAAGCGCATCTCTGCGTAGGTGATGGCCGAGATCACGATGCGATGGTTGCGCAGTACCGCTTGATGGTTAGGAAACTGAAAGTTGTTTTTACCCTGTTTTCAGGGCGTTAGCTTCTTATGCTGATGAGCGATCCTCTGTTTTATCCGGCTGCGGTTGTATAAATTCACAGTGCTTCGGTGGTTTATTATTCAATTTTATGAATTTTAAGCAGATCTTCCCTATGCCGCCTGTTGTAACCATCGTCGTTTCTTAAATTCCTGACGCCGCATCTCCAGTAATTTATCTGCCCTGATACCCGCTTCCGCACAGTTGAAGACCATTCTGCTGCCACACAGCACACACTGGTACGGATCTATCCGGGTAAACTGCTTCATCAAAGACGCAAAGCCTGGTTTTGGCGGTTTCTCCTTCTCCTTTATGTCCAGTGCCGCATACACCTCCGGCAGTAAAGCCCCCCGTTTCCGGTTGGCCAGAAAGCCGTAATACCGCACCATTTTAAAATGTCGTGAGGGGATATGGCTGATATAGCGCATCAGCATCTCCTCCTGGCTCAGATATTGGATTTTATGCTGACCTGTCCGGTGGTCATAGTAATGATGAACCACTGTCCCGCCACTGTAGTGGCGTAATTTGGAGGCTGCAACAGGTGGCCGTTTCAGGTAACGGCCGAGATAATTGACGTTTTGCCGTGCGTGCTTTGTCTTCTTGGCAAAGTGAATTTTCCATCGCCGCTGATATTGTGATTCTAAAAACTGGCACCATTCCCTGTAGTCGCGGATATGCCTGTAGCCTGCGGCGGCTAAATCCAGCGAAGCATAGTGCTGACGAAGCAGGGCAATGACAGCCTGACGCCAGTAACGCTCAGCCACCTTTTTTTTAAAGAAAACTGAGCGCCAGACGCCGTGTTTGCGGCATAACCCGCCACGGGTGACGGATAAATGGATATGCGGATGCTGGTTAAGCTGGCGTCCGTAAGTGTGCAGGGCGGCAAATAGCCCGATTTCAATGCCCATCTTTTCCGCCCATTTCAGGAGGGTATAGGCAGCACAAGCAAACAACTGATTGAGTAACGGCCAGTTAAGATTAAACGCCGGCCAGAGTTTATCGGGCATGGTAAAGGTGATGTGCTGCCATTCGCAGTCGGGGAGGATGTGTTGCTGCTCTGCTATCCATTGCTCGGTGGCTTTCATGCCGCAGGCGCTGCAGCCTTTACTTTTGCAGCTCTGACAGAAATATTTGGTGTGGGTGCAGTGAGCAGACTCACAGCAATAACGGCGTATCCCCATGGCACCGGTGCCGCAGGCGAGCATGCGCTCAATGACCAGTTTGGTCCATTCGGGGATAGTATGACCGCGATTGATGAGAAGACGATCCCAGCCGTCATCAATCTGAAAGAGGAGTTTTGCGGGGCGAGGAATATACATGCACCGGATTATAACGGGAGATGGTTACTGAAAACAGCCATTGACTTACAGAGTCTTAGCTCCGCCGCAGGCGGCTATTGTTCTGTACGCATGTGTATCTAGGATGCACAACGACTCGCCACCCGTTCGTGATCGGCTTGACCGTGTCACATTATTCTCTGACGGATAATGCGCCATCGGGTGAGGAAGGAATGGCCTACATTACGTTGATGCAAGAAAAAGCACGGCTGGAAGCGCTCTTACCAGAAGGTTGGGAGAAAGACTTTACCACCTTCTTTACGCTGGATAACTCAGTTCTCATGGCGCTGATGGCATATTGCACCGCATGCTCGGTTGATGGTGTTCAGACCCGCGACATGGGGCATACATCACGCAGTCCGCTCGATACGCTAGAAACTGCTCTTGATTTCCATATGCGCGATTGGTGGCAACCGACGAAAGCAAACTTCTTCGATCATCTGAAAAAACCGCAAATCATTGATGCCTTGAACGAAGCAGGGCAGACAGGTGCCGCGCGTGACGCCGACAAGATGAAAAAAGGCGATGCCGCCGAACTGGCTGAAAGCAAAATGGGGAGTAATCGCTGGGTTCCTGCTTGGATGTGTACGCCCGATGCACAAAAGCCCGCATCTGATGCGAAAAATTCGCCCGTAGTGTCTGAAATTGCCCCATCTGATGCACAAAACAGCGTATCTGATGCACAGAACGACGTTGATACTCATATCGCGAACGCCGCCTAACTTGGAGACGCTGCCCGAAAGGGCAGCGGTTTAACACATGAAATTTATTGGGACGCTGTTAAGAAAATCCGAGTTACACGCGATGAGCGCTGTCGAACTGGAACAGTTTGCCGAACGCGGTCAGGATTATCGGCATGTGCTGTCGTGTTCTGTATTGAATATTTTAAAAGTACCGCAGGGATGTGTCGTTGAAGCTGAATACGGCAGCGAGTTTGGCGGGCTATACCCCGTTACGCTACGGATTGCGCCAAAAGGCGAGTCGCCATAGGCGGAGTGGTACGTATCGAGTGCAGGAACAGAGTGTGATGGATGGTCTGTCTGCCGAGTTGATAGCGCCGGTCAAGTCGTTGACCTGTACTTTGATGTACATTTTCAGCCCGATCATCTTAACGCTCTGTTGGCAAAAGAAGCCCAGCACTATCAGGAGGTGGCAGCGTGATCCCTAATAATCTTGCACTCATTCCGCATAACGTCCATCAGTTTGCGGCAACGCAGGCCATCATCGATGTCGAACGCAAGCAGCTGCGCGGCACGCAACTCGGACAACATCCTTATGCGCGAGCTTTATTCCGGCACTTACGCGGCGGCGCAATGCGGATCACGGCCAAAGATATTCGCTTTGCAGCCGGTGACTATTCGCCAAAAGAGCGGGGCGGGGCGTCCAAGTCGGACTATATCGCCGCCCTCGACAAACTGATAGAGACGCGAGGGATGGATTGCCCGCTGCCGCTGTCGGGCAGCGCGGTTAAGCAGTATTTTCCCGATGAGCATTACCGACTATCAGAACGAAAAAATAGACAATGGGAACTGCGGTTTGCCCGTGTCGATAAAATTGAAGCTAAACAGCGCCAGCAAAAGCGCCGCCGCTATCAAACACAGGTGGCGCAGGCACAGATTGAACTGGCGTTTACTACGCCGAGTGAGCTAGCAGCGTGGTATAAACGCCAAGAACGGCAGGGGATTTTCGATGACGATCTCATTGAATGCGTCCATGCCTGGAGTCAACGTTTCTGCGGTGTACGTAGCCAGGTATTTTTATCAGGACAACCTTTGTGGGCGGTGCTCAACGATATGCATGACGAACTCGAGAGCTGAACTCCTATTGAGCGATGGCTGGATGAATTATCACTTCCCAATAAACTTAATTGAAGATGACGTTTTGAAGGAAAAAAACTGCAACTTTTGATCATTGTGATTCAAAAATGATGGGTAAACTGTTCTGCGTAGGGAGCTCATCATTTTTGTGTTTAAAATCTTAAAAATAATTGAGGTTATAATCTATAGATTATATACTGTAAATATAAGCTATAGATTATAAGGAATGAGCTTTGTGGACTGTTATTTTTACTACTCGTTTTGACCAGTGGTTTGATGAGCAAGATGAAGATGCACAAGAAAAAATCTTGGCTGATTTAAGTAATCTTGAAGCGTATGGACCAACATTGTCTCGCCCGTATGCCGATACGGTGAATGGCTCAAAATATCCGAATATGAAAGAGCTACGTATACAGCATGATGGTCGCCCAATTAGAGCGTTCTTTGCATTTGATCCCATTAGACGTGCAATCATTTTGTGTGCAGGCGACAAAAGCAACGACAAACGGTTTTACAAGACAATGATTCGTATCGCAGATGAGGAATTTTCAGCTCATCTTACTGTGATGGAGGAGAATAAATGAAAACACTACGCGACAAAATTGCCGCACGCACATCTGAAAGCCAAGCTCGAATTAAAGAAATGGCAGATGAAATGATTTTAGAGACAGGCTTACAGATGATGAGGGAGGAACTACGCCTATCTCAAACAGCACTCGCTCAATCAATGGGGGTTAGCCAGCCAGCAATTGCTCAGATTGAGCAACGCGGCAACGACGTTAAGTTAGCAACGCTAAAACGTTATATAGAGGCTATGGGCGGCAAACTGAGCCTAACTGTTGAAATGCCAGAAGGTAATGGGCGCATATTTCACATCTAATACCTAATACCTAATAGCGCTGGCATAGTTATCACAGAAGTCAGGTTAGGCTACGAAATCTAAAAGCCCTTACCGCAACTGTCAGGGCTTTTAAGGTAAAGATGCAGAAGCATACAGAGCAGTCGTATCTATTGCCGCTCTACACCTCATGGATGCGAAGAATTCGTATTTTCTCAGGAGTAAGTACGACGGTTGTATCTCCATGCAAATGTGAATCTTGCATGCCCCGTTCATAATCGGATATTGCATCAATACCCGCAGCCCGCAATAAATTTATTTTATGATCGGCAGTGATTTTGACTCCGTTGATAATCCCCTTTGAATAGCGGTGATAATCACAGAATAATACGTCATAGTGTGACTGAACTGAAATACAAACAGGGAGAGTATCATCCAACTTCTTTTGAATATCAGGCTGTTGGGCGAAAGGTAGATTTGTATTCAGTACAGCGGTATCTGACAACAGTTCGCATTCATAGACCCACACAGAACGATGAGCAAGAGAGCGGATCTTATAACAGTGGTTACGGGCTGCATTAAAGTTATCAGCGAACCATATTGCGTGTATGTCTCCTGACTCTGCTGTTCCTAAGTAATCAGTACTAAATTCAGAGAAATAAGTTTTACTTCCATGAAAAAGCTTCATATAGACACTCCATCACATGAAGACCCCTGTGATAACGCCCGTTAATCTAGGGGGGGCATTGTTTTCATAGGAATGCAAGCAACGAAAACAAACAAATTATACCTGTGTCATAATTAATTTGGATGCAATAGTCTGCTAGTTAATAATCGTTTGTTAAAATTATACATCCTAGCAAGCTTATACTTAGGGGCAGCTATTGCACAGACGATATTGGGATGTCTTAAAGTCGACCATTTTGTTCTCTTAACGTCAGCGCTTCAGTCGCTAACTCAACTATCTTTTCTATTTCTTTGCGACTTTCATAACGCTTGTAAGTTCTTAGGCTAATGTCCAATTCTTCGGCTGCTCTTTCTTGATCCCATCCAAAACCACGACGCCATAAACGAAGCTCAAAACCCGTCATTTTAGTCTCTCTAAAAGTGCCATTTTGGCACTTTATACTAATTCAATTAATGTGATTTGCAATTTTTAATGCATTGTAAAGTGCCAAAATGACACTTAATTAATATGATAATTCGTTATGTGCGACGTCATTTTTAAAGACTTACCCCCTAGGGCGTCTCCTTCGGACCGCGCGCTCGTGCTACGCACAGAGCCAGTCTGCGCCTGTCTCTGCCCATACGGGCTTCCCTCGCATGACGCAACCCCGTCGCTTGCATGGCCTTGCGGCCAGCCGCTTTCACTGCCCGACAGTTATCTGTCGGGCGCTAAGGCAGCCAGATGAATCTGGCTTTTCTGTGTCACCTTCCACCTTGCGCCGTCTACGTTTCCTTTTTGCAGATCAGCCTGCGTCACGGGACCTGAAAGTCAACAGGCCGCGCAAGCGCTGGCCGTATTAATTTTTGTCCTCTCAAGTTCGTCTCAAAAATGAACACGTCCCCTGTGGACTTTCACGCCGCGCGTGTCGCTGACCGTCTTCCTGCAAAAACGCCCCGCAGCCGGTTCTACCGGTTCGGAATGACACCAGAAAGAAGCCAGAGGCTTCAAAGGAGAAATCTATGTATCAGACGCTCAACTACACAAATACCGATCGCATGTTGTGGGATGCCGAGGCCGAACATGCCTACTGGCTTGCGCAAGAAAAAAAATCAATTACTGCGCCCGTAGAAATCAGCGTAGCGGCCTTTCACGACGCCGCAGGGCGCTATTTATCGGCTAACTGGATGTATTTTTTTGATGAGAACACAGACAGCGAATCATTTATGAGTGCTGACATGGTGTGCGGGAATGTGACGGATATTTATGTGCGAGTGGGGGCGCGTTACTTCCATTTTTGTGATCGCGAATCCTGCACCCATCAGGCCATTCTTCAACGTATTACACAGGAGGTATTAGCGAAAAATACGAACGTACAGATGTAAAAAAAGCAGGCTTTCGCCTGCTCTCTCATGCTGGTTTTGACCGTATCAAAGATAAACCAGCTTCAATCAATACATGGAGATTTAACCATGAAAACTGAAGTCACGATTATTGCGCCTTGTGCGGCGCATGTAAAGCAAAAACAGCAAAAACGTGTTTACCACGAAGACATTTCACCGCAGGCCATTGCGCCCGCGTTGAAATCCTTTGGGCGGCACATTGTGAAACAACAGCGTCGCCGCCAGTCGGTCAGGGTTCCCGCTATGCGTGGGAGTGATTGGGGGCAATTGTTGCGCGCCCTCGAATTAAAACGGGCTTTCGCCTGATTTAACTTTCCGCCTCATGCATAAGCATGAGGCGGTTCTCTGACACGACGAATAGAGGAATTATTTATGCAAAATACGGTTTTATCCCTTCATCATGGTGTAACTGATTCGATTTACATGGATTCCAGCACAGAGCAGGCGGGTGGCTTGATCCCTTCAGTGGAAATCGACCGTATTATTTCTATACGTGCCGAAGGATTGAAAAAGTATGCGGATGGACTGGCGATGTTGCATGACGCCAAGGCGTTGTTCTTATCGGTCAGTGGTGATCTCTCTACTGTTAACTTTGGGCAATGCGTTTTCGATGCCGTTCGCTGGGAATCAAATCCAAAACGTGACGACAAGGTGATTAAAAAAGGTATTGATGTTGATATATGGCAATACCTCATGAATGAAACAGGCATGATCACTTTGATGAGTAGTAAGCAACAAGATGCATGGGAAAAGCAGTTACATAGTGATGACATGCCAGAAATCACCCTTGAGACGGTTATCGCAACCTTTGCACAGTTGAATGCAAGCAAAAGTGATACGTTTGAGCAAGGTGTTATTGACGTGTTTCGCGCGTTATCATGGGACTATAAAACGAATAATCCGTGTCGTTTAGGTAAGAAAATTATTGTTTCACGTCTGCTTGAAACGTGGGGGAAAGGTTACACAAAAGCAACTTGTAGCAGCGTTGCAAAACTGGATGATTTGGCGAAACCATTCTACGTATTAGAGGGAAAACCAGTACCAGATTACCGCGTTGCAGATGGTGCAAATTTCACTTTATTTTATGACAATCATGGTTTCTCTGGTGAAGTCTATGAAGGGGAATATTTTTTTGTGAAGTACCATAAAAATGGTAATGGTCACATTGTATTTAAGCGCCCAGAGTTGGTGGATAAAATTAACGATATTGTTTCACGCCACTACCCTGACATGCTACAAGAGCGCGTATGATAGACGCGAAAGCAGAGTTGATGCTCTGCTTTTTTATTGCCCTGCGATTGCATAATGGTATTGAACCATTACGCAACCGATGCGCCAACCTGCTAGTTTTGAGATTGATTGACGCTTTTTTTGTTCTTCCCCACTACTGCTTTCTTTTTCGAACCACTGCTTGCTGAAAGTAAGTCTCTAATTGCGCGTTCACTGACTACAATTTCACACGTTTCCAATGCGGATTTAATTTCTTTCGCTGAATAGCCTTTTTGTGTCGCTAACGCAACAATTTGCGCGTGAAGACTTTCCAGTGCATCTTTACTCGATATTTTATCTTTGGATAAATCGGGCAATTCATCGAGCTTCATTTTCGCGAGTTCAATCTGATCATGCGTGTAAAAATTCTTTGCAGCCATGCTAATCCACCTTGTTTCACTATTTAAACAGAGTCATTCCGTAATTATACCGATAATGCGTCATTTTAGGTTATCCAATTTACCTCATCATGGTGTCGTGACAAACCAGACCTTGCGGGGCATAATAGATGAAATCCAGTTCAAAATAAGGGACAAGATGTGTTTTGTAGCACCGCCTGCACGCAGTCGGCTCCTACAAAACGTCTTGGTCAGGGCGAAGCCCCGACACCCCAGATACGATAAAACCGAGCCGAACACCGAGAGTAAGGGCGATGAGAGTCACATGAGCAAGAGTGAGAAGCGAAACAGAACAGCACTTCTTCCTAGTGTGCGATGCCTTCCCGAAGAGAAGGAAGCCATTCAGGAAAAAGCGAAAGCCGCCGGGCTAAGCCTCGGGGAGTTTTTGCGTCGTTCTGCGCTAGGTCGCCGTATAGATGCTCAATGTGATACCGAAATGATTATGGAGCTTCGTCGTCTCGGTGGCTTGCAAAAGCACCTTTTTAAAGAGGGCGAGGGGCTGATGAGTAAAGAGTATTCTCAGGTACTCGTTGCACTACAGAATGCGCTTCTTCGTGTCGGACGGGGCTAGCGATGATTGGACGAATCCCTCCTAAACGCCGTGATGGTAAAAGTAGTTTTCTAAAACTTGTCTCGTATGTCGTCATTCGGGATGAAGATAAACCGGACATGCCACTCGAACCTGAACATCCAGATTGGCGTCGTCCTAAATCTACAGATGAACTATTCAATAGGTTGGTTGACTACGTTAGTAGAAGTGGTGATGAAGGGGCTATGCATACGTTAAATATTGACGATGATGGCCGACAGCGTGTTCTGTTCGATGGTGTTTTGTGCGAAACAAACAACTTCAGTTTAGCGACAGCGGCTGTTGAAATGAATGCTGTCGCTTCGCAAAATACACGCTGTAAAGACCCCGTTTTTCACTATATTCTTTCTTGGCCTACCAGTGATAATCCAAATCAGGATGAAGTGTTTGATAGCGTCAGACACACGTTAAAATCCTTTGGAATGGATGAGCATCAGTACGTCGCGGCTATACATACTGACACTAATAATATTCACTGCCACATAGCGGTTAACAGAGTTCATCCTGTCACTTATGACACTGCTGATGATTCATTTACTCGTCTCAAGTTGCAACGGGCCTGTCGAGAGCTCGAGCTTAAATACGACTGGACCCCGACTAATGGATGTTATGTCGTGGACGAGAATAAGCAGATCGTTTACAAAAAACGAGATGAACCGCCAGTACCTCAAGGTTCGGTAGCAATGGAGTATTATGCCGATCAGGAAAGCCTCCATAGCTATGCCATGAGAACGTGTTCTGATGATTTGGAAAAGCTGATTGTTAAAGATGAACTAACTTGGTTTGAACTCCACAAGTTGTTGGTCAAACAAGGTTTAAAACTTGATAAAAAAGGCAAGGGACTCGCTATCTATTCTCTTGATGAGAAGGACATCACTCCGATCAAAGCAAGTCACTTACATCCTGACTTGACGCTCAATTGTTTGGAGGACGATCTTGGTCCATTTGAGCAACTGGAAGATGCAGGGCGATATACTCTAGATACAAATGATGAAGGCGATGATGCGCTTATTCATATGTATCGCTATGAACCCCATTTGCATAAACGTGATGAGGATGCGAGAGCCGCTCGGCGTGAAGCCCGCGCGGTTGCACGACGTGAGCTGTTCGATCGTTATAAAAAATATAGCAACGGTTACAAGCGTCCGAAGATGGAAGGGACTGAGGCTACGTCTCAGTTTAAAGCGCTATCGAATCGTTACGCATGGAAGAAAGAGCAGGTTCGCTTTGTCTTTGACGATCCGTTAATTCGTAAGGCTGTTTACCGCGTTCTTGAAGCGGAACGACAAAAAGAATTTGAGTCTTTAAAAGCGCAAATTAAACAGGAAAGAAATGCTTTCTACAGTCATCCTTCGAACCGAAAACTGACAAAGCAGGAGTGGGTTGGCCAGCAAGCGCTCAAACAAGATCAGGCTGCGATTTCGTGTCTACGTGGATGGTCTTATCGTTATAAGCGTGATGCGTTAACACCGCCACTCTCAGAAAATGCGATAGTTTGTGCAGTGGCTGATGACACGAAACCATATAACATTCAGGGATACGAAAAATCCGTGAGTCGTGATGGAACGATACAGTATAAGCAGGATGGTATTATCCAGATTCAGGATAAAGGTAGTCGCCTTGAGATTGCTGATCCATATGCCCAGAATGGGCTGCATATTGCCGGTGCAATGGTTCTTGCCGTAGAAAAATCGGGTGAGAAAATGTTGTTTAGTGGGGATACAGAATTTGTTGAGTCAGCTTGTGATTTAGTGCCGTGGTTTAATGAAGAGGGTAAGAAGATCCTACCGTTAACAGAACCACAACAGCGAGTTATGGCGGGGTACGATAAAGCTGAAGTGCGCGATGATGCATTTGTGGCGACGCATCGTATCGTTGATGAAGAAACTTATTTGGCCTCGCTTGAGCGCAATGAAGTCAACGATAACCGTGAACGTCATGACCTTAAGCACAAGAAGAATACGTATCGACCGCGTTAAGCGCTCTATCGCGACAAATAAAAACCTCCGTAAGAGGATACTCACGGGGGTTTATTGTTTAGACAGGCATCGCGGCCATTGATTAGTGGCGGATTTGTTCCAGTTCGTCAGCGGTAAGACCGGTCATTTTCATCACGGTACCGCGATCGAGACCATTTTGTAGCATGGTACGAGCAACTTCGAGTTTGCCCTCGAGCTTGCCTTCGTAGCGACCTTTTTCCTCGCCGATTTGGATGCCCTCCATGCGGCCTTCCATTCGACCTTTCTCAATGCCTTTCTGTTCAAGTTGTTGTGCGATGGTCATAAGTGCGTCTCCGTGTTGCGGCACACGCTGTGCCAGTTCGCGAATAAAAGCTTCAGAGTCAGCGGACTCGCCTGCTTGTACGAGATAGTGTATCAGCGCTATCACCTGCGGTGAAGAGAGATAATCTGCCATCAGTAACGTCACCAGTCGGTCCGTCAGGGTGGCGATATCGCGCTGATGAATGTGTTTTTGCAGCAGGGTGAGTGCGGCCATACTGCGGTGACCCATGATTTCATCATCTGGTATCACAGTGACATCAACCAGCGGATAGGCTCCGCCGTAGACGTTTGCCGCCAGTTCAGGGTCGTCAAACTCATCGAGCCAGCGTGTCGTATAAGGATACGGGCTGCGTTTGCCAACATAGAATAGTATCGGTATCACCAGCGGCAGTTTCTTATGGCCTGCGTCGAGGTGGCGCTGCATAGCTGCAATGGCATAGCGGGTCATGCGAAAGGCCATATGAATATCGGGTGAGCTTTGATGTTCGATTAAAACATGCACATAGCCCGTTCCTTCAACTGTCTCTACGCTGTAGAGCACGTCACTAAAATACTGGCGAAGATCATCTTCAACAAAGGAGCCTGATTCAAGCTTTAGCGTACTGAGGTCGCATATTGCGCGTAGCTCTGCCGGAAGATGGATCTCCATAAAATCCCGTGCGATTTCCGGCTGTGTAAGGAACTGGCGGAAGGTCGCATCATGCGGCGTAGGCGTGCTGTTTTTCTTCTTCATCGATACAGACTCTCAATATTGATATGTCTATGATATCACACTTATAAAACGCGGGATTTTTTGCCTGATATGCTGCGTGTGATATTATCCGCGCTTATTGTGTATGGAGATACGTTTTGACCGTTTTATATCAAAAAAATCCCTCCCAAGAGTTAGCCCATATGTGTTGGTGCCTGTTAGTTGCTGTCAAAATGGCACGCCGTGCCGGTAAGATAGCGTCAGACTTGCAAGAGCATCTCTTTATCATGCAGTGGCTGGCCACCGCGCTGAAACGACATCTGTTTCCCAAGATAGTGGCCAACGATATCGTCTGGTTTATGACCCAGGGAAAGAAATATGGCTATGGGGCTAAGTTGTACAACAAGGTTGAATATATCTACCGATCTAGATCAGGTGCTCTAGCGGACAAAAGTGCGTTATTCAGGTTTACCTATTTTGTAGAAACGCTAAAAGCGATGGGGTGGCTGGATTACTTATTATCGCCACAAGAATGGAAAAACTACAGAAAAGCCTCTTCAACGGCCAGTGCGGTCTATACGCCAAAAGCTTTGTTACATGCTTCGTTTGATGAGGCGGGAATGGTGTTTCTAGTGTTGCTAAATCAGGTAGCGAGATATTTCATAATATCGATATCAACACAAATTTAAAACAACAGGGAATGACATCAAACTTGACTGATTTGATTAAAAAAAGTGGGATAGAGTCTTTACAACCAGAGTATATTGATGAACAAATGAATGGTGCTAAAGATGATATTACTGAAGCGATTAATGAAATTGTAGTCTCACCAAAAGATAACGATACAATCATCAACCAGTTGAAAAACAAACTAAAAATACGTGTAAACACTTTGACTAAAGATGTAGATAGAACGTCTCTAACTAGCGCTATCAGTAAAAATTCAGATTTGACTCCTGATGAAGTCAATCAAGCGGTAACAAATATCATCTCAGCAAAAAACAAAGCATCAGAAGTTATTAACCAACGATTCACAGATGCTGAGCAAAAAATTGATGAAGCTAAGAAAAATTATGCTGAGTTGAAAAAACAAGCACGTGAAAGTGCCGATAGGGCTGCGGAAATGGCGGCTAAAATATCGCTTGCTTCATTCTTTGCGCTATTACTCGGTGCCCTAGTCAGTACTTTTGCTGGTTTTTTTGGTGCAAAAACTTCATTACATTTCACTAAACAATAATGATTCCGAGGCCTATTAACATAGGCCTCATAAAAAAGCCTAAAATACTAAAATTTTATTAAGTTATTTTTTGTTAAAGACGGGGGTTCTGTCAAACTCGCAGAAAGTTATAAGTTGGTTCTACATCATTTGAAAGTGGAAATGAATACGTCATTCTTGTGTACAAGCTGTTTATTGTTTACTTCAAGCGTAGTGCTTAGCAGTATGAGTATATATCCTTTCGCCGATATATACACTCATGATAGACATCATGTAAGCGTCAGCCAAAGGCCGTATTGATTATTACAAGGATGGGGTTTCGATCTTCCAAGGCAACAGTTGGCTAGTCTGCAATAACGCCAGCACACGACACAGATAAATTTTGGGACCTAGACTTTTTAACTTATAACCCCTGATCAAACTTTTTAATCCTTGGTCACTTGTTAGAATTTGTTACGTCTATAGAATAGGCATATTAGTATGGTCATACTAATCAATCCCCAACATGAATAAGCGTTACTCATGTCGAGGATTAATTAGCACCTTACTTTCTGATATTAAAGCTTTTTAGAGTCGCGTAGACCGTCCATACTTTGAATCAAAAACTATCGACTCTATCCACGTACATCCCGTCCCCGTTGCCCCCCACCCATGGCTTTCTGAAGCCCAATAGGTGAATTCTTTATCACTATAATTAATAACAACGCCAACGCGATACCCACCCGTATGGTCACGCCAACAACTACTTGCGATTTGTACTGTACCGAACTGAATGTTTTGATTTGAACTAACGGTGTTATAAGAAGTAGGGAAAGGCCCTGATGTGTCGCTACTATTTTGAGTTGAGCTTACCTTAGCTTTCACAGACATTGGAGAAATAAGTTTCTTCCCACTAAAGTTTATACTGTCACCTGTCGCTACGGCATTATTCCAGTGCTCGTTTCCGAACGCACTTTCTTTACATGCATCATCGGTTCCGCTTAATGTCACTGTTTCGACATGGGAACGAACGGTAAGCGAAGTCCATATTTGATTTGGGTTTAAGTTTTTTACAATGACAGCAGAAGATAATTTACTACTCTCAAGATTACCATATCCCTTAGCAACCAGTCTTACATGTACTGTTTTTCCCCATAGATTAGCATTCGGATTAACAGTAGTCGTTTTACTCCCAGATGGCGACGGCTCCTCTTTGCTGGCAAGAACATTATTATTACTGTCTAAAAGATAGACGGTCACGCTCTCAGGCTTACTGAACTCATCTGAGGTATCCGCACTCCAGGTCACTGTAAGTGTGTCATCTGTGAATACTGGCGTCCATGTGCCGGAACTGCCCTTACTTCCTCTACTGATGTAAGAGACATCGCCCAGACTAATAGATGGCTTCGAATACACCATCACATCGTAATACCCAGAACTGGCATTGTAATAGTCATTAGCAAGCACCGTAAGCGTCAGCCTGGTTTGCCCCTTGCTTATATTTCCTTGAACAGTACCTGAACCGGATATATTTACTACATTTGTATTACTTGACGTCCATTTAATATCGGCCTGCGACGTCAACGTGGTGACCGGTTCTTGAAGAGTGAAAACATCTTCATCCGTAGTTTTCATCAAGGATGTGTCGAAACTCACGTCAGCGGTCGCTTTGTTAAGTACATATACCACATCCGCCGAGGCAGCAATAAACTGATCTGTTTCTGGGGTACTGACCGTAACGGTCGTTGTTCCCGGTTTTACTGCCGTAAGCTTCCCGGTATTGTCTACGCTAACTACCGATGTATCTTTAGTGGAATACGTAGCGGTAAGCTCATTCTGTACATCGCTATTGGTATACGTAGCGGTGATATTCCGTTCCTTACCATCAGCCCATACAGCAGTAATAGGGTCACCTGTTCCGGCTTTTAACCCAGGGGTCGCTTTAGACACATTCAGTGTGTATGACGCCATCGCCTGATTGTATTGCTCATTCCCTGGCGTATAGACCGATATTCTTGCGCTACCGGCTTTCAGTAGGGTGACTTTCCCACTCCCGTCAACAGTGGCCACACCGGTGTTTGAACTCGACCACTTTTGCTCTACACCTTCAGGCATACCGCGTACCACCTGAGACGCAGTGAAGCTTCTCGTCCATGTCACTGGCTGTTCAGCATTATCAAACCGTAAATCTGGTGTAATAGCGCCCACAGTGATCGTAACGAGGTTCCCCACCGTTTTACCGTCAACTTGTGCATTAAGAGTCACCGACCCTTTGGTTGTCGCAGTACCGGTGGCTACATAGTGACCATTCTGCTGGTCCTGAACCTGACTGAGCTTAAAGCCCGCCAGTAGATCCGCCCCCTTAATCGCCACCGTTTTCCCCGTCACCGGATTGCCGTAGCTGTCTTCAAGGCTGGCTGTTAATTTTACCGTATCCTTACCGTCGGAGCCTATGCTGGTTTTATCTGCACCAAAGGCCGCATTCTTTATCTCTCCTGCGACCACGGCAACGTTGTCTGCCTGCATATGGTTATCGCTATCAAGATAGGCGGTCATCTGGAGCTGGCCTGCAGTGTGGCTTTTCACCGTTGTGGTTGCGACACCGTTTTCATCGGTGCGCGACGTCGGCTCATAACTTTCCGCCTGACCACGAAGTTGCCAGGAAACCACCACATTTGTTAATGGGTTCCCCTGAGTGTCAGTTACCGTGGCACTGTAGGTCACTCCCTTAGTATCACCGGCAACCAGTGTGGTTTTATTAGGGCTGACAGCCGATAACGTCCAGCTGTCTGTATCCCCTTTCACCGTCAGTGTCCGACTCTTACTCAGCGTAATATCACCCACTTTAGTCGTCAGTATGGCGCTGCCCGCCTTATCGCTGGTCACTGTCATTGTATAGCGGCCAGGCGCATTACTGTTCTCCTGACTTTCGCTGATGTTCACATTCCGGTTATCGCTGTGACCACTGACACTTTTCCCAGCAAGGTAATTGCCATTACTGTCTCGCAGCGTCAGCGTCAGCGTTGCAGTTTCTTTTCCGGCAACAATGGCCGAAGGGGCAAGTGTCAGTTCTGAGCGATTTTCATCCACATCACCGGCACTGAATATGACATCTGGCGCCGCAGTAGTGCCTGACGGAAGAATGAGTTCCATTTTGGCAGTACCTACGAGCGCTCGAGTTAGCGTGACGCGGGCAGTGCCGGAGTCATCTGTACGTGTCACCTGTGAACTGAGCGTACTCCCTTCATTTGCGCTCCAAGTGACCGGGATACCCGCCCCCAGTGCATTTTCGTTAGCATCGGTCAGTACCGCTGTATAGGTTACAACATCACCTACTGTGGCAGACGTCGGTGTCGCGCTAATGCTGCCTTTGACTTTAGCTGTATTATTATCGGCACTGAGCGTGAGTGAAGCCGTATGGTTGATGCGGATATTGCTCACATCCGCGCTGACCTGTGTGGTGCCTGCTTTTTTACCTGATACAGTTGCCTCGTAGACGCCCGTCGATACCTCTTTGAAGGCGGATACGTTCATCTTCAGGTCTGACGCAAAATTCGCGTTTACCTTATCCTTGAGACCGGTCAGCAAGTTGCCTTCAGTATCTCGGGCAATGACTCTGAGAGTGGCCGTTTCTTTTTCTGCAATAATGCGAGAAGGGGAGAGACTGAGTGAGGATTTATCTGCACTGATATCGCCGGCTGTGAAATTGATAGCTTTATTTGCCTTAACAGGCGAACCTCCACCCAGCATAGCAGACACCCACGCCGTACCCGCAGCGCGACTACTTAACGTAATTTCAGCCACGCCGTTCGCATCAGTACTGCTCAGGCTTGAGGGGAGCGTGCCTAGAGTGGTATTCCAACCTACAGCAACGCCTTTAAGTTTTGTATTGCCATTTTTATCCTTAACTTGTGCTCGGATAGTCACGGTTTCCTGTCCATCGGCCTTAGCCGTGTCAGCACCGGATATTGTCACATTGTCAATCTGCGCAGAATCTTGGTTTGCTAAAAGAGCCAGTGGCGTCTGCAGGTTAACCGCACCGCTTTTCGCCGTCAGTGTCCATATTCCTTCGGTCGTTCCGGTAACTGCCGCCTGATAGACGCCTTCTCCCTTTTCAACTTGTGTAAAGTGGATACCTGATTGGCTGTCTGCCTGCCAGTCGATACGCTTTCCTGCTACTGGGTTATCCCATTTATCCCGAAGAATAAGTGAGGCTAAAGCTTTTGACTGACCGTCTGCGGTAATAGATTGCGGAGAAACGGAAAGCTGACTATGCTCGCCGACTGGCTCCCCAGGTCCAAAATCAACCTGCGTCGAACCTTTGTGTCCATTATAAAGTACAGCCGTGACCGTCGTCAGTGTCGCCTGCGTTCCCAACAGTTTGACCGTCGCTTGACCTTTCTCATTGGTCTGGCTGACAGTATCGCTCAACTGGTTGTGATTGGTTTGCCATGCCACGCTCGTTCCGGAAACGGGATTATTATCCCCATCAAGCACGGTGGCCGTCAGTGTGACTGGCTGAATTTGTCCTGCCGTTGCCGATGTTGTATCTGGAACGACAGTCACATTGGCTGTCTGCTCATCAGATAGTGCCTGTAGGGACAATGATTTCTCAGTGTCTTTACCAAGAGAGGCGGAAACAATCACCTGACCCGCATAGTGGGTGCTCAGTGAGGCGGAAGCGATACCATCGGGATCGGTTACCGGACGTGCTGGGGTAATCTCCGCTTTGTTGCCGTTGCTGAGCGTCACTTCCACCCCAGAAAGTGGATTGCCGTGGGTGTCTGTTACGCTGACGGTGAGTGTTGCGGTGTCTGTACCATTAGCCGTCAGCGTCTGTTTATTGCTGGTCAGCGTTTTAATAACAGGACTCTGCTTGTCAGCAATAAAGGTGAACGGAGAGGTTGATTTTGATGACGCATTTGTAGATGCGGTCACGACTACGTCACTGTAGGCGCGCGTACTGGTGACTTCTGCTTCTGCTATCCCTTGTTCAGAGGTCAGGGTTTGTGAACGTTTAAAGGATACGATGCTGCTGTCCTTGTTGGATTTCCAGTCTACCGGAATACCGGAAAGCGGGTTGCCATTCTGGTCTTTGATAAGCGCTCTGAATGTCACCGCAGTGGCGCCGTCAGCAATACCGGATGCCGCAGTTGTATCCACAGAGGTGACAATGGCGGTCGCGTTATTGCCAGTAAATGTGGTCTCTTTTGAGACTGACCGGCTATTAACGCTGGCTGCCACATGCGAAGGACCGGCAACGGTGCTGGTTAGGGTGGTGGTGGCCATACCCTGAATATCTGTTTTAACGGTTTTTTCTGCAAGTACGGCACCGTTATCTGCATCAAGTGTGACCAAGATGTTTGGTACGGCATTTCCCTGCGCATCGGTAACGCGGGCTGTCACTGTTTTTTGCGTTTTACCATCTGCCAGTGAAACTTCAGGAATAATACTGAAATTCTTTTTCTCAATCCGCGCCGTATTCTGGTCAGGACGGAATGAAAGCTTCAGTGTCTTATTTCCTTTGTCGTTAATACTGGCCGTCATGGTTGTTTCACCGGCATGCTGTGAGGTCACGGGAACGATAACAGTACCATCGGACTCAGTGATAGCCGTTCCTGCCACAGTCGCACCATTATCTGCTTTGAGTATGACGGTCTGACTGGGTACGGGGTTATTTTGTGCGTCAACAACCCTCACTCGGAACTTATCCTGCGATTGACCATCAGCAATAGCATTGTTTTCAATCACGTCTAGGCCATCAACGAGGGCGGTAGTGTTGTCTGCTGTCAGCGTTACATTAGCCGATGCAAAATGGACGTTTCGGGCTGATGGTGTCAGCGTGAAAGCTTCCGGTAGGGTTCCTGCTGTAACTTTCATCACATATTCGCCCGCGGCACGTCGGGTGAATGTCGACACGGTTGCATTGCTGCTCCCGCGAAGTTTAGATGTTTTATCAATGCTGATTTCTTTTTCAGCAATATCAACAGGATGTCCTTCTTTGTCATTCACCTTCAGGATAAGCTCTTGCTGCGAACTCCCGTCTGCAGGCAGTGTCGCGGTAGAGGGGGAGAGTGAACTGGTCGTGGTATCAATCGCCGCTTGGGTGACGGTAACCTGAGTGTCAGCCCGGCTAGAAACATTCCCTTTTTTGTCCACGGCTACACCGCTCACGGTGTAGCTGTTAATGCCCCCCGCACCGGAGTGATATGTCGGCATGACAACGGCCCAGCCACTGCCGTTCTGCAAGATTTTGCCTCCCGCAGCAATCAGTGCTGACGCTGACCAGTCGATATGCTCGAGCCCATATTTGCTTGTCACGGAGACCCCAAGTGATTTTTGCTCACCGGCATAGCCTGTGACTAAATCTGCCGTTTTGAGACGGATCACTTCTTTCTTACGGTATTCCAAAACAATATTATTGTTGCGTTCGACGAGGTCATAACGGCTACCCGCTAAGCTGCGCATAGCCGCCACGGCATCAGGGTTAACCTGCTGTTGCCACGGCACACCGAGTTGGTAATTCATGTCAACCCCAAAGCGAGTGTCATTCTCGCTCGATTTACCCTGCCTTTGCTCGGCACTGAGTGTGATTAACGGCACGGGGGTGTAGGTTATTCCCGCCGTTATGGCGTGGGGGTCTCGTTGGCGATTGTCTTTACCAAACAGCCCAACTTCTTGGCCATAATATTGTTCATAGGTCAGTTTCCCCCCCAACTGCGGTAGCGCTGGGAGCCAAGCCTGCGCACGAACATCCCAACCATTAGCCGGCCGTTCTTCATAATCGGTAACATCAGGCGAGTTTTTCCAATTAGTCAGACGTTGATATCCATTGACACCCAACTTCAAGAAATCGCGCCAATACTCCAGTCCCAACCCCATGCGAGCATGGTCACGTGAAAGGTCATAGTCCAAAAAGGTATTCCCTCCCAACATCCACGTATCAGTGAACCAGCGATATCCCATCCCTAAGTTTGACTGGGTGCGGTCATCCGTACGGTGCAGACTGGCTTGGGTGAAGACAAGACTGTCCTTTTGTTCATACAAAGGGACAAGCAGGTCAAACTGAGAGTTTTTGAGGGAGAAGTGCTTATTGGTATCCAGTTGTACTCTTGCTGTACCAAACCGGCTTAGCCACTGCTGAATTTCACTACTGGCCGCCCCGGAGGCCATCCCGCGAGCCATCGATGCCGCCGCGTCGCCGTTTGGACTCTGGCTTAGAAATGTGCCCGCTTGTGAAGCCATCCCAGCCAGTTTTTGATTTTGTACATCGTCGTTAGGCGTGCCGGATGCGTCAGCAGCACGGCGATGTTGTTTATCCCACGTGATAGTGGATAGCGGCGCATAAGGAACGTCGAGTTCATCCCCCGGTTGTAGATGGTCAAAACCATGCGAAAAAGTACGTAGTTGATTTAATTGGCGCAGTGCCGATAGCGCTATATTGTATTTTTTTGCTACTGACTCAGTGCTTTCTCCTGATGAGAGGGTGTAGACCTTTGTTGGCATTGGCGCATGGCTATCGGTGCTTTCCAAAAAGTGTCGGTCGCTACCCGCACCCGCCATCATCGGGGTGAAGGCACCTACCAGTGGGAAAGCTATTTGGGTGATAATATTCACCCACGCTATCACCTGCGTCTTGCGCGGGCACTTAAGTATTTTCTTATTATGTTGTGGATTAATGGAGTGTGAGCTCACTGTATTATTTCTCTATATCGTTGTGTTAGATGTGGATTAGGTGAAATCTAAATGAGGCGTATGCCCGCATTCGGATGCATTTTTAATGACGAGGGGAATGGATTACGTGGTGTATAAAAACGGACAAAATCGTTGATGTGTTGAAAGCCCAATTTCTTGAGCGCGCGTTTACGCCAGTAGTAAGCGTTTTTTGTCGATATATTCATCCATGCGGCCACCGCATGCATATCGTGAACTAACAGATAGCGATTTAAAGCAGTCCACTCTTTCACGCATAGAGACACACCGGTGTCATTTCCTTTCCTAGGCTGTAACGTCCCGTTCATCCATGACAACACTGACTCACGCATACTGTGCAGGCTTGTTTTGGTAACAAGAACGACGGCATGCGTCCCAAGGGTTTGTTGGTGAATGATGGGCGTCTCTTCATCAACTAAAAGGAGGACGGGAAAGTGCAACTGATGAGAGACGCTTTGCAGCCACTGAAGGTTACGCGTTATTTCGAGCGGAGAGCAATCGACCAGCGCGATAATGCAATATGCCGCGTATTCCACGCGATAATGGCTGAAATCATGAGGTAAGGGGGCAATATCCCATTTGGCCTCAGGTATCAGTTCCATAAGACCAGTTGAAAACAGGGGAGAAGCAGTAAACAACCTGACTAGTGGAGGAGATACATTGCAATGGACTAAGGGATGCATGGTTTTCGGCTCCAAGATATAAATACCGTGCCTGAAAACAGAAGCAATGTTGCTCGAGAACTCACGCGGAGTTCATAAGCAGGGACAATGATTAATTAGTCAGTCACGGAAGGTGACTAATTAAAACACAAGTGTTATTGATCAGCAAAAGCGATCAATAACATGATAACCATCTGTATAATCAATCAATTATTTGGTAATTGATCGATTATGACGATCAGTGATTAAGTCAAATATTAAAGAATATTCTTAATATTCAGAGAGAAAGCACGAATTATCAAAAGCGGATATAAACGGTAAAATTTCGGTCATAGGAGAAATGTCGTCATATTATGAAATAATTTATTACATTTTAGGCGGTGGGAATTGTTAAGGTACATTTTGATGGTTTAAGGCCCCATATAAAGGGGTATAAACGTAGTGCTGTAATCGTAGTGGTGATGTAGCCCCCTGAAACACCAGACAGTAGCTGTATCTCCAGATAAGAGATAGGCTTGAATATATGTCTAACACTAACGCCAATTTTGAGATGACCGGGATCCTGTTAGGGCAAGAAGTCCGTAAACGTAAAACTCCTCAGGAGAAGATCGCCATTATCCAGCAGACGATGGAGCCGGGCATGAATGTCTCCCATGTCGCCCGCCTGCATGGTATCCAGCCCAGCCTGCTGTTCAAGTGGAAGAAGCAATATCAGGAAGGTAGCCTCACAGCCGTTGCGGCCGGAGAGGAAGTCGTTCCTGCTTCTGAGCTTACTGCTGCTCTGAAGCAGGTCCGGGAGCTTCAGCGCCTGCTGGGCAAGAAGACGATGGAAGTTGAGATCCTGAAAGAAGCCGTGGAGTACGGCCAGTCGCGAAAATGGATAGCGCACGCGCCCTTGTTGCCAAAGGACGGGGAATAGCACAGGTCAGCCGCGCCATGAGCGTGTCGCGTGCGCAGTTGTCACTGCGGGTTAAGCGTTCTGCCGACTGGCAGGACAGGCGCTGTCACCGGCGTAATGACGAAGCAGACGCTGAAATACTATCGGACATTCTCGATATCATCAGCGACATGCCCAGCTACGGCTATCGACGAGTGTGGGGCATCCTGCGTAAGCGACGTCGCGCAGAAGGGCTGCCGCCGGTAAATGCCAAACGGCTTTACAGGATAATGAGCGAACATAACCTGTTGTTACTGCATGATAAACCGGAGCGGCCGAAGCGTGAGCATAAGGGTAAAATCGCGGTAGCGGAAAGCGATATGCGCTGGTGCTCAGACGGCTTCGAGTTCGGCTGCGACAACGGTGAAAAACTGCGGGTCACGTTCACACTGGACTGCTGTGACAGAGAGGCCATAGACTGGGCGGCAAGCACGGGAGGCTATGACAGTTCGACCGTGCAGGATGTGATGCTGAGGTCGGTAGAAAAGCGCTTCGGCGACAGGTTGCCCGACAGACCGGTGCAGTGGCTGACGGATAACGGTTCAGCGTATACCGCGCATGAAACGCAGAGGTTCGCCAGAGAGCTGAACCTGGAGCCTTGCACAACAGCGGTGAGCAGCCCACAGAGTAATGGCATGGCCGAACGGTTCGTGAAAACGATGAAGGAAGACTATATCGCGTTCATGCCAAAACCGGATGTGAGAACAGCACTGCGAAACCTTGCTGCAGCGTTCACGCATTACAATGAAAACCACCCGCACAGCGCGCTGGGATATCACTCCCCGAGGGAATACCGGCGGCAGCGTGCATCGTTAACTTAAGATACAAAAGCTGTCCGGAGATGGCGGGTCAAGATCATTCTCGCAGCCCCTGTCGATAGCGTACTTCGTTTAGCTTCTCTGATTTCTTAGCCAACTCTAGACCTTGACGCAGACGCGTCTTTTGAACATGAATTCAGTACATCTGTTGCCTGAAGAGAAAGGTTTTACCGTGTTGAAATTTATGCCACGGACAGACACTTAATCCACTTGTCATTGGCCGGTATTCATTTCACGCCGTAGAGACAACTAATCATAGACTGTCTTTCCTATTTGCCTCTCTTTGCGCAAGGCGAGTTGACTCTTCGGCGGCCATTAAGCATTTTTCTCGGCGCATGGCGGCATATTCTCGTTCATGGTCTTCGCTGACACAATCAAACAAATCCAACCATTGTCTGGCTGCTCTGCGCCATGCCCCCTTAGTCTCAAGGGAAAGGGCAAGCTTGTGATGTTTCTCTGCTGTGGTTGAGAAACAAAACAGCGTTGCTTTCGTAGGCTTTGTCGGGTGACGTTTAGGCATCAATTTTCCTTTTAACGCTGTAATACCTTGCTGGCATGAATGACTTCATTACGTGGACCCGTAGTCAGGGCGGTGCGTTTGATGAAACCTTATTTTGCGATATTAATGTCCGCCAGTAGCTTAAGCGCATCGATACCGAATTCGGTGATGCTGCCAACTTACTGATTTAGTGTATGATGGTGTTTTTGAGGTGCTCCAGTGGCTTCTGTTTCTATCAGCTGTCCCTCCTGTTCAGCTACTGACGGGGTGGTGCGTAACGGCAAAAGCACCGCCGGACATCAGCGCTATCTCTGCTCTCACTGCCGTAAAACATGGCAACTGCAGTTCACTTACACCGCTTCTCAACCCGGTACGCACCAGAAAATCATTGATATGGCCATGAATGGCGTTGGATGCCGGGCAACTGCCCGCATTATGGGCGTTGGCCTCAACACGATTTTACGTCACTTAAAAAACTCAGGCCGCAGTCGGTAACCTCGCGCATACAGCCGGGCAGTGACGTCATCGTCTACGCGGAAATGGACGAACAGTGGGGCTATGTCGGGGCTAAATCGCGCCAGCGCTGGCTGTTTTACGCGTATGACAGGCTCCGGAAGACGGTTGTTGCGCACGTATTCGGTGAACGCACTATGGCGACGCTGGGGCGTCTTATGAGCCTGCTGTCACCCTTTGACGTGGTGATATGGATGACGGATGGCTGGCCGCTGTATGAATCCCGCCTGAAGGGAAAGCTGCACGTAATCAGCAAGCGATATACGCAGCGAATTGAGCGGCATAACCTGAATCTGAGGCAGCACCTGGCACGGCTGGGACGGAAGTCGCTGTCGTTCTCAAAATCGGTGGAGCTGCATGACAAAGTCATCGGGCATTATCTGAACATAAAACGCTATCAATAAGTTGGAGTCATTACCCGTTTTTTTTTAAGATTTTCTCCATCCAAGGTATTAGAATTAACTACAAATTATGTCATAAAATTCTAATTTGTTAAAAACATGGCGCACTTATGAACAGAGTCTATAGAGTTATCTGGAATATCCAGCAAGGTATATGGGTTGTAGCCAGCGAACTTGCTAAAGGCAAGCAAAAATCCTCCAGCCAGGGGCAGGGAAGTCGTGTAGAAAGAAAGATGGCGAAGCGCCTGACCAATGCCTTTGTGCTGGCAGGGGTGTTCGCAGCCCAGCCAGTTTTGGCCGCCGGCGTATGCACCGCCGGTACGGCAAAAGAGTTAGGTGCTGCCCTAAATAATAATGACTGCACGGATATTACGCTGACCGCCGATATCAATCTTGCGACCTATACTGATGGCGCGCTCTATCCTGGGGCCAGCAATGTTCCTGGCGGCACAGGATTAAACAATAACACGACTAAATTTGATTTTGGGACCCGTACGGCGATCACCATCGATGGTGGGCCTAACAAGTATGGCATCAGTAATGGCAATAATCAGGCTTACCGCTTTGCGGTGCGTGGCGGTGATCCGAGTAACCAGGTCACTTTTACCATTAAGAATGCGAACTTGACGACTACGGCGGCGGCAAATAACGCCAACCACTTTTTTGCCACCATTGGCGATAGTGCGTCTAATGTCAATGTGGTCTTTGACAATATCAAAAATATTCCTAACTCGACGCTGGCGCTAATGAGCTACGGCTCAGGGGCCAGTGATGGCGTGGCTTATCGTCGAGCTAATGGCACTTATGCGACCACCAGTTCCGGTAATACCTTAAACGGGATTGATGCTAACTATAAAAGCGGCTATACCTATAACCAAAACATCTATAGTAAAGTCACAATTGGCACGTTTTTAGATAATAATGCCAGCAATCCGTTTAACAGCGTAACTTATAAGCAGTGGGTCAACGGCAGTAAAGTTGACTTTACCGGCAAGCTGGATTTTTACGGCACCGGTGATAATGGTAATTATGCTTATGTTTTCTGGAATAATACTAACGACTTACTGCAGAACCAGCTGACCTTTAAAACCGGATCGGATGTTTCCTTCACTCTTGATTCTCGAACTAAACTGACGACCGGCGATGGTAATGGACAGGGTTACTCTTATGTTTTCGAAGATGGTTCGAGCTTTAAACTTTGGAGCCAGCAGAACGTCTTTGGCAACGTAACCGGCAATAACGTCGGCCTGCAGGTCGGTAGCTATAATAAAGATACGGGGGAATTTGGCACCGGGGCAAAAATTATCTATGCCGGAGTCAATGGTGCCCAGCTTGCTGGGGACGGCATGACTAACCTCGGGGGTAAAAATTACCGAATTACCAATTCCCTGTATACCCACAGTGTTATAAATAACGGTCAGTATAACAGCGGTGATGTTATTTTTAACCTTGCCCAAGACTCGCAGTTTAATGTGACCGGGATAGGTATTAATGTTCTTAAAAGCCAGTATCTCAATGACGATTTAGATAAGGCGACTACTACGGTTAATAACAGTGGCATTTACATCCGTTCGGAAACGCAGATAAATGCGGCCACCGGGATGAATATTGTGCACGATGGCACTGGTAAAGTTGATATCAGGAATACCGGGGAGCTTACCACCACAACGTCGGGTATTACCCTTAGCTCCGCCTCAGGTAACAATATGAGTGTGGATATGAGTAAAAGGGCGTCAGATAACACGTCTGGCGTGATTAATGCGGTCTCCGGTACCGGTATTAGCGTCGGGAACTCAGCCACAGATAAAGTCGTACTAAACCTAACTGGAGGCACGATTAATGCCTCAAATGCGGCTAATGCGGTAACCTTTACTAATGCGATGAATACGGCAATTCATCGTCTTAATGATGTCACGGTTAACCTCCTCGGCACGGGAAACTTGCTCAATAAAGCCGATGCGGTGATCGTCGATCTGAGCAATGTGGCATTAAATATTAATAACCGTATTGGGTTCACTAACCTGGCCGGCCTCAGATTCCTGAGTAGCGATAATGGCTCTAACACTATTAACGTTGGTGGAACCGGAACAGGTATTGCGACGACCAATACAGCGATTTCAAATCTTAATAGTGAAGCGCTGCAAATCAACGTAAATGGCGCTGGCACTGGGGTGGCAACTACCGGCGGTGGCGCTGATTTGACCAACCCGGGATTAAGTATCAAGGTAAATAATTCCAACGGTACAGCGCTAACGATCGCTGATGGTGGCACCAATACCACGACCATCGGTAATAAGGTGGTATTAGATGCTACCGATGCCACGGCAATTAAATTTTCCGGCAATGCGGCTAAGACCTTCGTTAACCAGGGAACAGTCAAAGGGGCGGTAAACTTTACCGGCGATGTGGTAAACACCATTACCAATAATGGTGTTTTAGACGGTACGCTGACGGCGGGAAATGGTAATAACACTTTGGTGCTGGGAAGCGCCTCGCAAAGTCTTGGTAGCATTAGCTTTGGCAATGGCAATAATAATGTCACCATCAATAATGGAGCACGGGTCAAGTCCATCACCACCGGCAGTGGGAATGATACCTTCACGCTTAATGATCTTAGTGGTAACAATACCTATTTGGGCACTATTGATGCCGGGACTGGGACGAATACGCTGAATATGAGCCGCTCACAAAGCGCACTTCAGACGGATACCTCTTTGAAGGGGTTTACGAATATTAATCTGGCGCAAGGCACCGATCTTACGCTGGCATCACAGAATAATATTACTGGCGGGACGGTATTGCTGGACGGCAGCAGTAAGCTGCAGTTTGGCGGCGGTTATAACGGTAACTTCAGTGCAAGCCTTGGTCATGTTGCCGGCGGTGACGGCAGCGTTATCGTAAACAATGGTGCCGATGTGACGCTGGCCGGCATCGGGGATAATGCCTTTACCGGAGGTTGGGCTATCAATAGCGGTGGCTCACTTACCGCTAATCGCGCTAACCAAATTGCCAGCAGTGGAGGCTTTACGCTGGGCGGCGTACTCAATCTGAATGGGCTGACTGCCCTGAACAATGCTCTGACCGGCACCGGTACGCTAAACATTAACAGCGCCAATCAAGCCTTTAATTTCGGCAGTGGCGTAGGTAATACGTTTACCGGTAATGTTAACCTGAATAATACGGCGTTTGCCTTATCCGGTTCTAATACAGCAGCGTTAAAAAATGCAACGTTGACCGGTGGTAGCGGAAGCATTGTGACCGTTGGCACAAGCGATCAGACTGTCGGTAATGTGGCCCTGAACGGCGGGAAGACGGTCTTTGGCACGGGTAATATTAATACTAATACGCTTGCCGTAGTGCAGCAAAGTGATGTTCAGGTCGCGCCGGATGCCATTCTGAAAGGTAATCTGCTGGATCAGGATGAAAGCAGTGCGCGTAAGATAGTCAACAGTGCCAATACCTTAACCGCCGAAGATCTGGCGCTTCTGCGGCTGCAGAACGCCCAAGGCGATGCGCTGAGCGCCGGGACGCAGATAGCCATTAACCAGGGCGACGGCACAGCGGCGACCGGGACCTATAACTACGCCCTGTCGGGGCTGGGCGGCGGGCTGAGCGTCACGGCACAGCTGGTCAAGCTGGCGCTGGCGGCGGGCAAAACCCTGACACTTGACACCGCGGGGTCCACCTCGAAGAACTTCAGTGCCCTGATAACAGGGGCTGGTAACCTGGCGCTGAACGCCGGCGGTGAAACGCTGACGCTTAATAATGCCGCCAACGACTACACCGGTACCACTGCGATTAACGGCGGCACGGTGGTGGCCGGCAGTAACAATGCGCTGGGCAACACCTCCCTGCTGACCACCCTGGCCGGCAGCGCCTTCAGCCTGAACGGCAAAACGCAGGCGCTGGGCGCGCTGGCCAACGCCGGCCAGATCGCGCTCGGGCAGAACGGCACGCTGATCAGCGGGGCGCTGACTAACGCCGGCACCATCGATCTCAGCGGCGGCACGCTGACGCTGAACAATGGCGGGACGTCCAGTACGGCCGGCGGGCTGAGCGGTAACGGCAGACTGGTGGTGTCCGGTGGTGAGCTGACGCTCTCGAAAGCCAACGCGGGGCTGGCGGGAAGCACCGCTATCGGAGCGGGCGGGGCGATAACCCTTACTGATACCGGCACGCTGGGCAGCGCGGCGGTGGATATTGCCGGTGACGGGGCGCTGAACCTGAATGCGGCCCAGACGCTGGCGAACATCCTGAGCGGCGGCGGGGATATCAACACTGGGGCCAGCGTGACCCTGAGCGGTAGCAACACCTTCAGCGGCGCGCATAACGTGGGCAAAGGCGGGGCGCTGACCATCAGTCAGGCCAATAATCTGGGCGGCGTGGCGGCAACGGTCAACCTGAACGATGCCGAGGCGCAACTGGTACTGAACGGACTGAACGGCGCGGTGAATAACGCCTTGTCAGGGGTGGCGGATAGCACGGTCAGCGTGACCGGCGGCAGCCTTGCCGCGCTGGGGGGCGATAACAGTGGTTTCCTCGGCACCTACTCGGTGCAGGGTGACAGCACCCTGCGGGTGGGCAGCGCCGGGAGTCTCGGGGCGAACGCCGGCGTGCTGCTGAACGGCGCGGGCAACACTCTGAATTTGGCGAACTACAGCGGCACCTTTGGTAATCAGGTGGCGGGCACGGGCCTGCTGGCCCTGACCGACAGCGCGGCCGTCACCCTGAACAGCGCGGCTAATCTGGCGGCGGGTATCGGGGTAGATATTGCCGGCGACAGTGCGCTGATGCTGGCGGGCCTGAACGGGTTCGGTCAGGCGCTCACCGGGGCCGGTGCGCTGAATATCACCGACAGCAACGGCTTTAGCTTTGCCAGCAGCACCGGAAGTGCATTTACCGGTCAGGTTAATCTGGCGGGCAGCCAGTTTGCTTTAGCTGGTAATAATACGGCAAGCCTGAAATCGGCCACGCTGAGCGTGGGCGGAGGATCGCGTCTTGAGGTGGGCACGGGGGTACAGGCGATAGGCAACCTGACGCTCAATGGCGGCACCACGCAGTTTATCGATGGCAGCAGCATCACCAGCGGCACGCTGGCCGTGGCGCAGAACAGCACCATCCAGGTCACCCCGGGTGATGTGACCACCGGCAATCTGCTGGACCAGGATGAGGGCACGCAGCGCAAGCTGATTAACAGCAGCAACACGCTGAGCGCAGAAGACCTGGCCAAACTGATCCTGCAGGATACGCAGGGCCAGTCGATAGCGAGTGGCGTGGAAGTGGCCATCAACCAGGGCGACGGCACGGTAGCGACCGGGACCTATAACTACGCCCTGTCGGGGCTAGGCGGCGGGCTGAGCGTCATGTCACAGCTGGTCAAACTGGCGCTGGCGGCGGGCAAAACCCTGACGATTGATACCGCGGGGGCCACCTCGAACAGCCTCAGCGCCGCGATAACAGGGGCTGGTAACCTGGCGCTGAACGCCGGCGGCGGGACGCTGACCCTGAGCAACGTGGCTAACAACTACACCGGTACCACTGTGATTAACGGCGGAACGGTGGTGGCCGGCAGTAACAATGCGCTGGGCAACTCCTCCCTGCTGACCACCCTGGCCGGCAGCGCCTTCAGCCTAAACGGCAAAACGCAGGCGCTGGGCGCGCTGACTAACGCCGGCACCATCGATCTCAGCGGCGGCACGCTGACGCTGAACAATGGCGGGACGTCCAGTACGGCCGGCGGGCTGAGCGGTAACGGCAGACTGGTGGTGTCCGGTGGTGAGCTGACGCTCTCGAAAGCCAACGCGGGGCTGGCGGGAAGCACCGCCATCGGAGCGGGCGGGGCGATAACCCTTACTGATACCGGCACGCTGGGCAGCGCGGCGGTGGATATTGCCGGTGACGGGGCGCTGAACCTGAATGCGGCCCAGACGCTGGCGAACATCCTGAGCGGCGGCGGGGATATCAACACTGGGGCCAGCGTGACCCTGAGCGGTAGCAACACCTTCAGCGGCGCGCATAACGTGGGCAAAGGCGGGGCGCTGACCATCAGTCAGGCCAATAATCTGGGCGGCGTGGCGGCAACGGTCAACCTGAACGATGCCGAGGCGCAACTGGTACTGAACGGACTGAACGGCGCGGTGAATAACGCCTTGTCAGGGGTGGCGGATAGCACGGTCAGCGTGACCGGCGGCAGCCTTGCCGCGCTGGGGGGCGATAACAGTGGTTTCCTCGGCACCTACTCGGTGCAGGGTGACAGCACCCTGCGGGTGGGCAGCGCCGGGAGTCTCGGGGCGAACGCCGGCGTGCTGCTGAACGGCGCGGGCAACACTCTGAATTTGGCGAACTACAGCGGCACCTTTGGTAATCAGGTGGCGGGCACGGGCCTGCTGGCCCTGACCGACAGCGCGGCCGTCACCCTGAACAGCGCGGCTAATCTGGCGGCGGGTATCGGGGTAGATATTGCCGGCGACAGTGCGCTGACGCTGGCGGGCCTGAACGGGTTCGGTCAGGCGCTCACCGGGGCCGGTGCGCTGAATATCACCGACAGCAACGGCTTTAGCTTTGCCAGCAGCACCGGAAGTGCATTTACCGGTCAGGTTAATCTGGCGGGCAGCCAGTTTGCTTTAGCTGGTAATAATACGGCAAGCCTGAAATCGGCCACGCTGAGCGTGGGCGGAGGATCGCGTCTTGAGGTGGGCACGGGGGTACAGGCGATAGGCAACCTGACGCTCAATGGCGGCACCACGCAGTTTATCGATGGCAGCAGCATCACCAGCGGCACGCTGGCCGTGGCGCAGAACAGCACCATCCAGGTCACCCCGGGTGATGTGACCACCGGCAATCTGCTGGACCAGGATGAGGGCACGCAGCGCAAGCTGATTAACAGCAGCAACACGCTGAGCGCAGAAGACCTGGCCAAACTGATCCTGCAGGATACGCAGGGCCAGTCGATAGCGAGTGGCGTGGAAGTGGCCATCAACCAGGGCGACGGCACGGTAGCGACCGGGACCTATAACTACGCCCTGTCGGGGCTAGGCGGCGGGCTGAGCGTCATGTCACAGCTGGTCAAACTGGCGCTGGCGGCGGGCAAAACCCTGACGATTGATACCGCGGGGGCCACCTCGAACAGCCTCAGCGCCGCGATAACAGGGGCTGGTAACCTGGCGCTGAACGCCGGCGGCGGGACGCTGACCCTGAGCAACGTGGCTAACAACTACACCGGTACCACTGTGATTAACGGCGGAACGGTGGTGGCCGGCAGTAACAATGCGCTGGGCAACTCCTCCCTGCTGACCACCCTGGCCGGCAGCGCCTTCAGCCTAAACGGCAAAACGCAGGCGCTGGGCGCGCTGACTAACGCCGGCACCATCGATCTCAGCGGCGGCACGCTGACGCTGAACAATGGCGGGACGTCCAGTACGGCCGGCGGGCTGAGCGGTAACGGCAGACTGGTGGTGTCCGGTGGTGAGCTGACGCTCTCGAAAGCCAACGCGGGGCTGGCGGGAAGCACCGCCATCGGAGCGGGCGGGGCGATAACCCTTACTGATACCGGCACGCTGGGCAGCGCGGCGGTGGATATTGCCGGTGACGGGGCGCTGAACCTGAATGCGGCCCAGACGCTGGCGAACATCCTGAGCGGCGGCGGGGATATCAACACTGGGGCCAGCGTGACCCTGAGCGGTAGCAACACCTTCAGCGGCGCGCATAACGTGGGCAAAGGCGGGGCGCTGACCATCAGTCAGGCCAATAATCTGGGCGGCGTGGCGGCAACGGTCAACCTGAACGATGCCGAGGCGCAACTGGTACTGAACGGACTGAACGGCGCGGTGAATAACGCCTTGTCAGGGGTGGCGGATAGCACGGTCAGCGTGACCGGCGGCAGCCTTGCCGCGCTGGGGGGCGATAACAGTGGTTTCCTCGGCACCTACTCGGTGCAGGGTGACAGCACCCTGCGGGTGGGCAGCGCCGGGAGTCTCGGGGCGAACGCCGGCGTGCTGCTGAACGGCGCGGGCAACACTCTGAATTTGGCGAACTACAGCGGCACCTTTGGTAATCAGGTGGCGGGCACGGGCCTGCTGGCCCTGACCGACAGCGCGGCCGTCACCCTGAACAGCGCGGCTAATCTGGCGGCGGGTATCGGGGTAGATATTGCCGGCGACAGTGCGCTGACGCTGGCGGGCCTGAACGGGTTCGGTCAGGCGCTCACCGGGGCCGGTGCGCTGAATATCACCGACAGCAACGGCTTTAGCTTTGCCAGCAGCACCGGAAGTGCATTTACCGGTCAGGTTAATCTGGCGGGCAGCCAGTTTGCTTTAGCTGGTAATAATACGGCAAGCCTGAAATCGGCCACGCTGAGCGTGGGCGGAGGATCGCGTCTTGAGGTAGGCACAGGGCCACAGACAATAGGGAACCTGACGCTCAATGGAGGCACTACTCAATTTACATCTACCGGATCTATTGAGTCTGGCTCACTGAAGGTAGCCGATAAAAGCATTATTCAGGTGCAAAACAACCTCTCGCTGGGCGATAACTTACTGGAGCAAAGTTACGGCCAATCGCGCGTACTGGTAAAAAGTGATGCATTAAATGCTGAAGACCTGGGGAAACTCTCATTACAGGATCTGGATGGCAAATCGTTGGCTAACGATACCAAAGTGGATGCCGTTCAGAATGGCATCACGGTGGCTGAGGGCTTCTATAACTTCGCGCTCAGCGGCGACAGCGGGTTAAGCGTTATGGCAAGGCTGGTGAAATTGGCGCTGCTCGCCGATAAGACGCTGACACTCAGTACAGCCAATACTTCGCCGGCGGCTAAAACTTTTACCGCCCAACTCACCGGTAACGGTAATCTCTCACTGGATGGGAGCGCCGGTAGTCTGACGCTCAGCAATGAGCAAAATGACTATACCGGCAGTACGCTGATTAACAGTGGCATCCTTATCGCCGGCAGTAACCATGCGCTGGGGAATACGTCGCGGTTGAGCGTACTGAGCAATGCCATCTTCGATCTTAACGGTAAGGGCCAGGCGCTGGGCGCGCTGGTTAACGCCGGCACAATTAAGGTGGGAACACAGGGAGAGTTGATCGTTAATCATGATAATGTGATTAACAACACTGGCGATTTTACCAATACGGGCGTAATCGATATTAGCGATGGTACGCTGACGTTAAATAATGGCGGAACCTCAACGGCCGTCGGTGGGCTGACCGGTAATGGTCGCCTGGTGGTGTCTGGTGGGGAGCTTGCGTTGTCACAGACCAACGTGGATCTTGCCGGTACTACGGCGATTGGCGACGCCGGAACGATCACTCTCAGTCAGGCGGGAACGCTGGGTAATGCTGATGTGATTGTGGATGGTACGTTGAACCTGAACGTTAACCAGACGCTGGCCAATGTCCTGAGCGGCATAGGGAATATCAACACTAATGGCAATGTGACTCTTAGCGCAGAGAGTACATTCAGTGGGACACATCTCATTAATGCCAATGGCAAGCTGACGGTATCTCGGGCCGCTAGCCTGGGGAGCAATCAGGCAAATGTCGCCCTTCAGGACCCGACCTCTACCTTGGTATTGAATGCGTTGCAGGGAGAGGTTGGCCAGTCGCTTTCGGGGGGGGCGGGTAGCCAGATTAATGTCGCTAATGGTTCCAGAGCGATGCTGACTGGGCAGAATAGTGCATTTAAAGGCACCTATAACGTGAGCGGTAACAGTACCCTGACCGCCAGCGCTAACCGCCAGCTGGGTGAAGATGCTCGCGTATCACTGGAAGAAATCGGTGATACCTTGAATCTCTTAACGTACCGCGGAGATTTTGTTAATCGGGTTGATGGCCTGGGAACTATTGCATTAACCGGAAATTCAGCGGTGGCACTGGACAGCATGGCGAACATTGGAGCCAATGTCGCCATGAACATCGATAATAGCAGCCAGCTGCAGCTGTCCGATGTGACCGTCTTTAATCAGGCGTTAAGCGGCAATGGCGCGCTAAATGTGAATACCGGAAATCAGGCGTTTAACTTTGGCGCGAATACCGGCAGCGCTTTTGCCGGTAATGTTACGCTGACAAATACTGCCCTTGCCCTCAATCAAAACAACCAGAGCGCCCTGAAGAACGCCACTCTGTCGTTAAACCAAGGCAGTACTACGTATGCCGGTAACACAGACAGCACGCTGAAAAATCTGGATGTTGATGGTGGTGAACTGGTCTTTGAAGCGGATGCACCGCAGTCGAAAGCCAACGGCACTGTGAATGCTGAAACGCTGGCGTTAAACGGTGGCAATGTTTCTGTCACGGGTAACGCCACATGGAACAACGCGGGTATTCCGGCGCAGCCAGGCGTCTCTATTCTGGAACAAGATAGAGGTGAGGTTCTCATGGCGCTGGTGAATGCCGGAGCCGTAAGCGGTAATGTCAATAATATGAACCTGAGCATTAATGGGGTACCGGTTACTTCGGGCGACCAGGCGGTATTCTCTGCGATTACTCAGGGTGATAAAACGGTGGCCAATGCAACCTACAACTACGGCTTAACCAGTAACAATGGCGATAACAGCGGGCTTTACGTTAAATATGGCCTGACGGCCCTGCAGTTAATTACGCAGGGTACGGATGCCCTGTTGCTGGAAACCGCCGGGGACGGCACTAATCAAGCCCTGAATGCAGTGTTATCCGGTCAGGGAGGGCTGAATATTAATGCCGCGAACGGAGCATTAACCATCGCCAATGGTAATAACAGCTATACCGGTGGAACGATAGTGAGTCAGGGCGCGCTACTGTTAGGGGCGAATAGTGCCTTAGGACAGACCTCTGAGCTAAATATCCAGCAAGGAGCGAGCGTATTCCTCAATGGCTTTAAGCAGACCATCGGGGCGTTGGATAACAGCGGCATGGTCTCGTTGGCTAACGGTGAGTTGGTGTTAAGTAACGGTGGTCAGTCTGGCGCTGATGGCGGCCTGGAAGGCGATGGTACGCTTACTGTCGCCGGTGGTAATCTGAACATATCGGGTACTAATGACAATCTTGGCGGCAAGACCAACATTGCTAATGGCGCGTCCATTACGCTCAGCGATCGCGGCAACCTTGGCAACAGTAAAGTCGGCGTTGACGGGGTACTGAACGTTAATGCGAACGGGTCAACGCTTGGCAATGCCTTGAGCGGTGATGGACGTGTGAATATTAATGCTGCAACTACGTTCACTGGCAACAGCACCTTTACCGGCGAGCATCACGTTAGCGGCGGTGCATCATTAACTATCAATCAGGCTAATAATCTTGGCGCCGATCGGTCCGAGGTTCATCTGGACGAAAACGGTGCAGCCTTAGTGATGAATGGGGTAAGCGGAGCAATTAAAAATGCGCTGGCCGGCGTACAGAGCAGCATCGTTGCCCTGACGAAAAATGCTAATGTGCAGCTTATCGGCAATAACGACAGCTTTGCAGGACGCTATGCGCTTGATGGTAACAGTGCGCTGACGGTGAGTAATTCAAGCCAGTTAGGTAAGAATGCCGGCGTATCCCTTACAGGCGCACTCGATAGGCTTATCCTGTCGGGCTACCAGGGGATATTCGGTAATAGCGTCGTTGGGAATGGCGTCCTGACATTGGCAGATCAGGCAAATATTACCTTTGGCACTGGCTACAAAGTCGATCGCAGCGTTGGTATTAACATTAACGGCAATAGCGCATTAACGCTTTCCGGTCTGAGTAACGTTGACCATGCGCTTATCGGCAGCGGTAAGTTGAATGTGATATCAGGAGGCCCGGCATTCACGTTTGGTGAGTCGGTAGGTACCGCCTTTGCTGGTAAGGTTGATTTATCAGACACGGGCATGGTATTAGGCAATAGTAATACTAAGGCACTGACTAACGCTAATCTGGTGCTGTCTCAAAACAGCCTGGTTGATGTCTCTGATGGCGTGCAGAGTATCAGTGGGCTGACGATGAATAACGGCACGCTGAAGTTCGATAATATTATTGATAACAACGGAGCGTTTATTTCTCAGGGAACCATTGAGGCGGGCAATATTGATGTTGCTGGCGGCGGTGAAGTTCAGGTGAACCTGCCGACCAACGTGACCCCAGGCCTTGAAGGTAAGTCTTTGTTAGCCCTCGATGAAGGGGCCGTTGTTGTTGATTTAGCCCACGGTAAGGCTAAGGGAACTGGTCAGGAGCTGACGCTAACGGATACTAACGGTCGGCCGATAACGCAGTCTGTTCAAGCCGCATTGACCAACGAGGGTGCGGCTGCCCCATCGGCCGTGGGATCGTTTGACTATGGCTTAACTACGGGCGCCCGCCAGGATGGCCTGTATGTCAATTATGGTCTTAAAGCGATAGAGCTGCTGGCTAAGGCCGCTGACGCCCTGAAATTTGAGGCTCTGGAGGCTAACAACGGTCTGCAATCAAACGGCATGTCGGCGAAAATTTCTGGTAGCGGTGATTTGGCCGTTGAGGGAACTACTGCGGGGGCAATCCTCTCTTTGAGTAATGGCAATAACGACTATACTGGCGCCACATGGGTGCGCAAAGGCGGGTTACGGCTTGATGCCAGTAATGCGCTTGGGCGAACTTCAGCGCTGGCGATCTCTATAGGTACGCAGGTAGATATTAACGGCACTAGCCAGACGCTTGGCCAGCTGAATACACAGACTAATAGCTTGTTTAATCTTAATGGCGGTAACGTCACGATTAAAAATGGCGGTCAGGTTGATGGGGCTATCGCGGGGGCGGGGCAGCTAAGTTTGTCCGCGGGTACGCTTAACGTCAGCCAGGCAAACCACGCCTTTACCGGTACCATCACAATTGGTAGTGCAGCCAGTGCGGTGCTGGCGGATGTGGCGGGCCTGGGGGCTGGAAATATTGCCAACCGGGGAACTCTGACGCTCAAAGGAGCTCAGGGCATCTTCGCCAATAGCCTGAGCCAGGCGGGTAACGTACAGTTGCAGAACAAGGCGGTGATTCAGCTGGGCGGTAATAATACCCAGTATATCGGTGCCTTCACTCTGGCAAACGGCACTACGCTTGCCGCCAATAAGTCAGAACAGTTGGGTGTGGCACGCGTTAATAATAACGGTAAACTGGTTCTGGATGTTGCCAGTGACTGGAGCTTCAAAAACCTGCTCAGCGGCAGTGGTGACCTGATTAAACAGGGTAGCGGCACGCTGACGGTTATTGAAAATGTCATTACGGCGGGCAACACCATTATCGAAAATGGCCTTATCCAGTTGGGTGAGGGTAAAGTGAAGAACCAAAATGAGCAAACGGCCACCGCTGCAGCCAGCCAGACCCGGGCTGCCACTGCGCCGGTAGTGCTTAACAGTAATGTCACTATTCAGCAAAACGGTGCGCTTGGCGGATTCGGGCGTGTAACCGGTAATGTTGATAACGCCGGTCGCCTGATAATGTCCCATGCGCTGACTGGGGATAGGTACGCAGACTTTATCATCAACGGCAACTACGTTGGACAGGCAGGCAGTCGGATTTTCTTTGATACTGTACTTGCCGGCGATAACAGTGCAACGGATCGCCTGGTGGTTAATGGCAATACCAGCGGAGCCAGTACTATTCGCGTGAACAATATTGGTGGCCAGGGTTCTTACACCAGTAACGGTATTAAGATTGTGGATATTTCCGGGAAATCTGGCGCTAACTTTGAGCTAGAAGGGCGCGTCGTGGCCGGTGCGTACGAATATAAATTATACCAGGGAGGGGTATCGAATTCGAACGACGGCAACTGGTATCTGCGTACCGATAATCCGGATCGTCCAGAAGCGGGAAGCTACATTGCGAACCTGGCGGCGGCCAATACCATGTTCAATACCAGCCTTGAAAACCGCTCGGGTGAAACCTGGTACACCGATGCGATAACGGGTGAGAAGAAAGCGACCTCAATGTGGCTTCGTACTACCGGCAGCCACAATCGCTCCCGTGATGACAGTGGCGCTTTCAAAACGCAGGATAATCGTTTTGTGATGCAGTTGGGGGGCGATGTGCTGCGCTTTACCAGCAATGAAAATGACCTGTGGCGCGTCGGACTAATGACGGGTTATGCCAATAGCAGCAATAACACTGTTTCATCGGGTTCTGGTAGTCATTCTAAAGGGTCTGCCGAAGGCTATAGTGTAGGGACTTACGCAACATGGTTTGCTAATGACGAAACCCATACCGGAGCTTATGTGGATAGCTGGCTGCAATATAGCTGGTTTAAAAACAAAGTGAATGGTGAGGCATTGGCTCAGGAAAAATATAACTCCAAAGGCTTCACGGCATCGCTTGAAAGCGGGTATGCCTTCCTGGCAGGGGCAAGCCGCAGTTATAACTTCTACCTCCAACCTAAAGTGCAGGCCATCTGGATGGGAGTTAAAGCGGATGATCATATGGAGGCATCGAAAACGCGGGTGGCAAGTGAGGGGAATGGCAATGTCCAGACCCGCCTGGGCATAAAAGCGTTTATGACCCAACCTTCTCAGGAAAAAGAGGCCCAGGCTCAGGTATTCAAACCGTATATTGAAGCTACATGGATCCATAACAGCAAAGACTTTGCGGTGAATATGTCTCATGAAACCACCGGTAGCCATACCTTTAAACAGGGGGGCACAGCTAACGTTGCTGAGGCAAAACTGGGCGTAGAGGGGGATGTCAACAAACGCCTCAATGTGTGGGGGAACGTGGGTCAGCAGGTCGGTAGTAAAGGTTACAGCGATACAACCGTAACGTTTGGCGTTAAATACAGCTTTTAAAAATATCGGGTTTTAATTTCTGTACGGAAAGATGGCGGGAGTATCCAGTATCCCGCCATCTTTTAATCCATTCTCATTCCGTGCGCCTTGACGGGCGTGCACGGAGAGCTTCCGCTATAAACGTTTATCTCCCTCCGGCCATCAGTCAACGGTAAGCTTCCGGTGAACTCATATTGACAGGTCTGATGAGACCAGCGTCAAGTATCAGTAGTGGCACAGTAAATTTGGCCACCTGATTAAAGGTGATATTCTCACCACAACATAATGTTGATAAGGGCTACTCATATCGACAAGCCAGTGACGCGATGAATATCGGTTCTACCACGCTAGAGAGCTGGGTGCGCTAGCTCAGGCGAGAGCGTCAGGGGATTACGCCCTCTGCAACTTCCATTACTGCAGAGCAGCAACGTATTCGCGAGCTGGAAAAGCAGGTTCGCCGCCTGGAGGAACAGAATACGATATCAAAAAAGGCTACCGCACTCTTGATGGTTAGGAAACTGAAAGTTGTTTTTACCCTGTTTTCAGGGCGTTAGCTTCTTATGCTGATGAGCGATCCTCTGTTTTATCCGGCTGCGGTTGTATAAATTCACAGTGCTTCGGTGGTTTATTATTCAATTTTATGAATTTTAAGCAGATCTTCCCTATGCCGCCTGTTGTAACCATCGTCGTTTCTTAAATTCCTGACGCCGCATCTCCAGTAATTTATCTGCCCTGATACCCGCTTCCGCACAGTTGAAGACCATTCTGCTGCCACACAGCACACACTGGTACGGATCTATCCGGGTAAACTGCTTCATCAAAGACGCAAAGCCTGGTTTTGGCGGTTTCTCCTTCTCCTTTATGTCCAGTGCCGCATACACCTCCGGCAGTAAAGCCCCCCGTTTCCGGTTGGCCAGAAAGCCGTAATACCGCACCATTTTAAAATGTCGTGAGGGGATATGGCTGATATAGCGCATCAGCATCTCCTCCTGGCTCAGATATTGGATTTTATGCTGACCTGTCCGGTGGTCATAGTAATGATGAACCACTGTCCGGCCACTGTAGTGGCGTAATTTGGAGGCTGCAACAGGTGGCCGTTTCAGGTAACGGCCGAGATAATTGACGTTTTGCCGTGCGTGCTTTGTCTTCTTGGCAAAGTGAATTTTCCATCGCCGCTGATATTGTGATTCTAAAAACTGGCACCATTCCCTGTAGTCGCGGATATGCCTGTAGCCTGCGGCGGCTAAATCCAGCGAAGCATAGTGCTGACGAAGCAGGGCAATGACAGCCTGACGCCAGTAACGCTCAGCCACCTTTTTTTTAAAGAAAACTGAGCGCCAGACGCCGTGTTTGCGGCATAACCCGCCACGGGTGACGGATAAATGGATATGCGGATGCTGGTTAAGCTGGCGTCCGTAAGTGTGCAGGGCGGCAAATAGCCCGATTTCAATGCCCATCTTTTCCGCCCATTTCAGGAGGGTATAGGCAGCACAAGCAAACAACTGATTGAGTAACGGCCAGTTAAGATTAAACGCCGGCCAGAGTTTATCGGGCATGGTAAAGGTGATGTGCTGCCATTCGCAGTCGGGGAGGATGTGTTGCTGCTCTGCTATCCATTGCTCGGTGGCTTTCATGCCGCAGGCGCTGCAGCCTTTACTTTTGCAGCTCTGACAGAAATATTTGGTGTGGGTGCAGTGAGCAGACTCACAGCAATAACGGCGTATCCCCATGGCACCGGTGCCGCAGGCGAGCATGCGCTCAATGACCAGTTTGGTCCATTCGGGGATAGTATGACCGCGATTGATGAGAAGACGATCCCAGCCGTCATCAATCTGAAAGAGGAGTTTTGCGGGGCGAGGAATATACATGCACCGGATTATAACGGGAGATGGTTACTGAAAACAGCCATTGACTTACAGAGTCTTAGCTCCGCCGCAGGCGGCTATTGTTCATAATTCCTTTAGACAATCCACCTGGGAGGTTATGATAAAAATAAACAGCCACAAAGGGAGTGGACATGACATTGTTTGATGAATGTAAGGAGTTGCTCAGGGCAGATTTTGATGTTGTGGAAGGGGATGATTTGAGCATGGTAATGGATATTTTTCATCAATATCCATGGCATAGCGGTAATCTCATATGGTCAGAAATGGATTTCAGCGATTATGAACTCACTCATGAGATGTTAAATGGGAGCGACTTAGGCAATGAAACTGTATTTGTCATAGCAGATGATGCCGATGTCCCCGTGTTCAGAACCCATCTACAACTTATTGTCGATAATATCTACGATGTTATCGCCATATCACCTAACCTATTTATTTTTAACGATAAGATAATGATTAAGCCTTTATTCCCTCATAATTTTATAAGGTTTAGTCTGCGAAAGTGATGAGCAGAGATACTGACCTGCTCTCTGTTGATCAACTCAGACTGTTGTTAGCAACGTCCGCCTCTGGCATAGGGCTGCTGTTGAAGCCCTGACAACCTTAGACTTCAATCGATTCAGAGATCTCTAACGCATCATCCACTTCAATGCCCAGATAACGGACTGTGCTTTCCAGTTTCTTATGACCCAACAGAAGTTGGATCACCCGGAGATTCTTGGTTTTCTTGTAGATCAGGTAAGGTTTTGTTCTTCTCAAGGAATGTGTACTGTAAAGCGAATCTCCTAGACCAAGTTTTGCTACCCACCCATGAAAAATTCGGTTGTATTGCCGGGTTGATATGTGTTGGTTAGTACCGACCCGAGATCGGAACAAATAGTCTTTACTGCGTAAATTGCCAAGCTTTATCAATGCGGAACAGCTTCTCTTGTCCCTTTGGTTATCTCAAATTGGACAGGGCTGCCGGATTTCTGTTGTAGAACCGTAGCTCTGCTTGAAACAGAGCTACCATATGCAACTTTGAGTTTGACCAGATCACAGCCTCGAAGCGTACTGTCCAGGGCCATGTTGAACAAAGCTAAATCGCGCGTTTTACCTTCCAGTTCAAGCCTGATTCAGATACCCCAGATATGAGATATCTGAAGTGGTCTTTTTTGGCCGATGATACGGTCTTTGTTCCACGGTGACATGTTTATACTAAAATCTCCTGCAATGTGGGAAATTTGAGTATGGTTGTCCCTTATGAGCGAAGATCTGACATAATTTCTCACAAGCCGATTGCGGTACGTTAGATTACATGCATAACGATAAACTGAACAAATTAGGATAGAGTGCTCTTGTGTAGAGACACAACTTGAACATTTTGACGAGCTTAAAAGTAAACTATTCATGAGTAGACGACTAAACAGAGATTATCGAACCAAAATCAGAAATATTCCCCGACGCCTAAAAGCGCTTAACCGTTGGGCTGGTACATTTCGTAATCCTGAACGTAGCATTTTCTCAGAAGATGAGCATTACTGGAATTTCAAAATTCCAGTAGACATTAATATCGTTGAGGGGAAGTGCAGCACGCTTAAAACCAAAGCGGCTTGTGCGCAAGCTTTAATTAATGCATGTTCAAACCTCATAACGGCTACTGTTGGTATAAATTACAGCCCTCGGATTACCGCTGTGGTATGTCTTCCGGATATGTTTACAAGTGAGGTCTGTCTTTATCGCTCCGAAGAATATTATCAAAGCTTCATAACTGAAGATCGTTCTGAAAATGGAGCTTCTGCTTTGATCAAAGATCGTAGCCTTGCTGCTGAATGGGGACTCGTTCTGCCAGATAACGTACAGGAAATAGGTATCACTCTCGAATATTATGGAAGCGAGGATCGTGATGAATGGTTCACGGGAGAACGCTGGTATTATGGCCAAGTGACTTAAGGATGTTGCTTTCATTTATTAAAAATAAAGCACTTATAAAAAGGGACACTACTTCTGTCTAACGTCCGCTTCTGGCACATAGCGGACTTTACTTACATAGATGATTTGTCAGGCTGCTAGTCACAGGGAGTTAACTATTACGCCATGATTGCAAATAAACACGGTTATTTCAGCTTTTTAGGTTTTATGAAGCGCTTGTATCCGGCAAACCTGTGACGCGCTGTAGCCCGTAGCATCAGCCGTTTCCTGGATACTCAGTTTCTTTACCTGTCGGTAGTACAAGACTTTCTGATGTCGCTCCTGATCGGCCTGTTTACCCCGGTATTTCCCCAGTGTATGTGCCAGTTCAATTCCCTGCTTTTGACGCAGGCGGCGGCTCAGCCAGTCCTTATGCGACATCGCGACCATCAGGTCGATAAGCATGTTATTGATGGCTGTTATCACGGCGCGGGTGATTGGGTCAGCCTGCGAAGGGTCTTTATCCGACAAAGCCTGCCATGAGGTGGGCACATCCAAGCTGACAATACGCAGCTCGTGATGTTCTATCTGCTTTTTAAGCGTCATCCAGTCGCTGTTGCTCAGACGGGTCAGGCGATCTGAGTCCCGGTCAGGCCCACGAAAGCCAGTTTGCACAACGCCTCCTGGACGGTATCGGAGTTCAGCGCAAGAACGGGAGTATGAAGCGCCGTGGTTATGCAGTGCTGGCTGATAAAGCCTACTCCGGACATGCGTTACGTAGAGAACTGAAAAGAAGAGGGATAAAAGCTGTCATCCCGCGTAAATCCAATGAAAAAATGGCCGCAGATGGTCGTTCACCACTCGTTCGTGAAGCCTACCGAAATCGCAACGTTGTAGAAAGGTGCTTTGGTCGCCTGAAAGAATACCGTCGAACGCTAAAGCGTTATATAGAGGCGATGGTGGGTAAACTGTGCTTAACGGTTGAAATGTCAGAAGGTAAAGAGCCAATTTTTCCATATCTAATTTTATAGTGATTAATTATCATTGAAAACCTAATGAATACACCGTCGAGACAAAAGTGTTTTTCAATACAAAAAATTCCATACTTATATTCATGATTTTCACAATTGTAGGTTGTGCAAATGTTAGATTGCAGCACCCTACGCCATCCAAAGAAATGGTAATCACCGCGCTAAAGGAATCTCAGGAATTACTAGACATTAATGAAAATAAAATAGATCTCCAAAAAATAAAAAATATTGAAAAACTTCCTGTAAACGAATTACCAGCTGATTTTTTTCTGGCTAAAATTTATCCTGACTTAACCATACATACTATGGGATTTACCAGTAATGAACTTCTTGTAGGATTGCGCTCAGGGCAAGATTTGAAAAATGCAGGAATTATAATAAAACCTATCAAAGGTTTTATTTATGACTACACAGGAAAGATAGAGCGTGTTTTATATGCTACACCACACATGGTTGATTCTGAAAATTCACGTGAAGATATGGTTCTGTACACTAAGCCAATGTCACCGTTTAGTGTTACAGTTTTATATCAGGATGGTACCAAAGGTCAATTCAATATCGAATCTAAACAAACAACCGCTTTATTTGGCAGTATTTACGCAACTAAATTAGATAAATTCGATGGTAAGCTTTGGAGGTGATGCTGCCAACTTACTGATTTAGTGTATGATGGTGTTTTTGAGGTGCTCCAGTGGCTTCTGTTTCTATCAGCTGTCCCTCCTGTTCAGCTACTGACGGGGTGGTGCGTAACGGCAAAAGCACCGCCGGACATCAGAGCTATCTCTGCTCTCACTGCCGTAAAACATGGCAACTGCAGTTCACTTACACCGCTTCTCAACCCGGTACGCACCAGAAAATCATTGATATGGCCATGAATGGCGTTGGATGCCGGGCAACTGCCCGCATTATGGGCGTTGGCCTCAACACGATTTTACGTCACTTAAAAAACTCAGGCCGCAGTCGGTAACCTCGCGCATACAGCCGGGCAGTGACGTCATCGTCTGCGCGGAAATGGACGAACAGTGGGGCTATGTCGGGGCTAAATCGCGCCAGCGCTGGCTGTTTTACGCGTATGACAGGCTCCGGAAGACGGTTGTTGCGCACGTATTCGGTGAACGCACTATGGCGACGCTGGGGCGTCTTATGAGCCTGCTGTCACCCTTTGACGTGGTGATATGGATGACGGATGGCTGGCCGCTGTATGAATCCCGCCTGAAGGGAAAGCTGTACGTAATCAGCAAGCGATATACGCAGCGAATTGAGCGGCATAACCTGAATCTGAGGCAGCACCTGGCACGGCTGGGACGGAAGTCGCTGTCGTTCTCAAAATCGGTGGAGCTGCATGACAAAGTCATCGGGCATTATCTGAACATAAAACACTATCAATAAGTTGGAGTCATTACCAGCTTTGGATTAATAATAAACTTTATTCAGACCGTTATTATGTAGGCATGCCATATAGTCAATGAGGGAAAAAAGTTGGTGGTTTACCCCAACTGTTAAAGCTGGCATATCTATGCCAGCTCTAGATATATCAGGAGTTTGTCGCAAATTTGCTGCAGTACGGGAATGCGGTTCAGTTCTTTCTGGCTCATGGTCGCCAACATAGACGCTCCGGATAGTTTGCCTGTGAGAACAGATTAACCGAAAGACGACATTTTAACTTTGGTAAAACACAACATGATCGCTTTGTGCTGACAGCATTGATTCGCATAATCATAATTATGTTAAATAATAAACAAAATTCAATGAAATATCAATAAATTGCAAAGATCAACCTATCCAGAATATTGCTTATTATCAATAACCTGCTGTGAGTGATGCTCCGTCAAAACACCCTACATACTTACTGATTCTTTCTATCTAAATTAAACAATAACTTTTTGAGCTTGTATATAATTATGTGTACAAGCTCGTATAATTCAGCAACAACTATATATCTTCTAGATAATAACTGTAAGCATTATTCAACCTTTTTCACCGCTTTTTCCAAGTCTTCTTTCAATGACTCTAGCGTTCTTTTTGGCTCTTTTTTGCATAGCTCAACGGCCTTAGGTGTAGCAATTGTTTCTGTTTCACTCCAATCCACGTAATCACCACCTTTGAAATCGGTATCTTTGTTCAAAACCCAGAACGCAATTGGTGTGTATGACTTAGGGTTCATGTCGAGAAATTCATGGCATGTCATATTGCTTGGCGTTATATCTTGTGAAGCTGTAGCCATACCGGTCGTTAGAAGACAGGCTGAAAACAAGCTAAGTATTAAAGATGTTTGTTTAATTTTCATAATTAACATACCTATTTATTTTTAATGTGTTTTTTCCATAACCGCTGCTATCTGACATTTTTTAAATTCATATAGGCAGCGGAGACTAACTTAATCATTTAAGAATATATATAACGACATTTATTCATTTACATTAACACACTATTGATAAGAGTTAATTTTAAAGCTAAAGTCTATTTACACTTCATTTAATAAATAAGCTCAAAGATTAATTTACTAATACAATAGCACATATCGATGAGCTGACTGTGGGTTCATAACATAAATCACATATCGTGTTTTACTTTCTTCCACTCAGATTTGACCTTGCCAATAAAGGATTCTTTTGGGGCTTTTTTGCAAGCTTCGATGACTAATGGTATTACCTTTTCAGTGCCATTGATATCTAGGACCGCATCCTCTGGCTTGTCATTTTTATTGAGTGCCTCAGCAAAGCCGATAGCTGTAGGCTTAAAACTTTCATTCAATGCTATAAAATCCTCACAAGTCCATGATTTCACTGGCTTACTATTTTCTGCAGCATTGCTCATTGCAGAAAAGCTTACTAAGCCTACCATACTGATTAATAATAATTTCTTGTTCATTCTTATCTCTCCAGTTTTATTGGTATACATAACATTGTGTTCATCTATAAACGATAGTCACAAATTAAACTACTGCAAGTTTATTTACTATAGTAGCTTATTTTTAAAGTTGTATTCAGACACAATTAATATTCAATTGCTGCAGCCCTGTTGTTTAAATACTATCCTCCATGCCATAAATGACTTTTCATCTGAAGCTTAGCCAAATGAATAATCTGTCAACATAAAGAACTGAAAAGTAGTTACAATTGACTATATTCATATTAGCGATTTGCTCATGGATTTATTTATACCATGTCTCACTCCAAATGTTCTTTCAAAAATCTCTACCGTCAAATTTGGCGCAATTAATAATATTGACATGAAGAATCAATGAATTTTATGATGAATTCATCTAATCTAAATCATTTAAAGCCTGTTATTAGACTCCATAAGAAACTGTGAGCCACCGCTTTATCGATTAATACGTAAGCTATCATAGCCACGGACATGATATATTGCTGCTGAGAATATCCAACATAGAATGAAGATCCCGATAACCCAATAACCGATCTCACCAAGATTGTCACTAAGATGATTAATTACGTTCCAAACTCCACCACTTAAATTCATTTTTTCTGCAATAAGCCCCAATGCTTCAATACCACCGATAAAAAAGGCAACGATAACGGAAGCAGCGGTCACAGTAATATTATAGTAGAGTTTTCTCACTGGATTAGAAAACGCCCAGCCATATGCTCCAATCATCACAAAATTATCTAGTGAATCGATCAAAGCCATTCCAGCCGTAAATAAAATGGGAAAAACCATGATAGCCCACATGCTCATTCCATGTGTTGCACTCGCTGCAGCAATCCCTAGCACACCAATTTCGGTTGCCGTATCGAAACCTAGGCCAAATAGAAACCCAACCGGATACATATGCCAACTTTTGTTGACTAAATTAAATACACGCTTGAATAAGCGAGCTAAAAAACCTCCTTGGTTCGCAACCAGAAGATCTAAATCTTCATCTTTATACTTATAGCCGGCCTTAACCTGTCTGAATCTTTTATATACTGAAAGAAGGATCGTCAAATTAAGAAATGCGAATAATAACAAAAATGCCGATGAAATCAGCGTACCAATCAAGCCCCCCGTCTCATGAAACCAGGACATATCATTTTTAAATGCCATCGCAGTTGCAGCAATAGCCAATGAGGCTAATATCACAATGGTAGAATGCCCAAGGGAGAAAAAAGTACCAACGGCAATGGGGGTTTTTCCCTGCTGCATGAGTTTACGTGTAACATTATCAATGGCAGCGATATGATCAGCATCGACCGCATGACGTAGCCCAAAACTATAAGCTAACAGAGCCATCCCCATAAGCACGGCATTATCCTTGAACTCAAGAAACGCCCATGCCCATGCTAATCCATTCACAACTAGCAAGCCGACAAGTAAAAAAATCGCTCGGCGTTTCGTGCTTAGAGAACCATGCATGATTCTTTTTTGGGTGATATTAACCATACTCGCTCTCCAGAATATTTCTAAGACCTGACAATAGGCAACAGATAAACATTAATCGATGTGGGTCATTGCCGATGTGCTGGCATAATCTCTTTATTAGGCACAAGAAAAAGCCATGAAGCTAAAACGAATGGCATCGTTAGCGTTGGAATACCTAGCGGAGAAAGTAGCGTATCTAATGCTCCTTGCACGATCACGGTAAAAATAACTCCAATCAACGTATAAGCTAGGACTCGCCAGCTTGGATTATTAAAAGTAGAGCCAAGAGCTATGGCCGTTAACACAGCACTAAACGAGTACAGTCCAAGATGGATGCTATCGTAATTCGCCATTAAAAACGTTGCAGTAAGTATTGCTAAAAACGAACCACAGACAGCGAAGATAGCAGCCCATAAAGATTCAATGGCTAGCCCAATAAGAAATAAGATGCCACCAATGAGGCTACTGAAAAGGAATATTTGCGAGATACCATTAAAGAGGCTATCAAAAACGTAGTGGCGATTCTCAGTGCTATTCGTTTCTACTATAAATTGGTGGGGGAACGAGGGATGCGGTAGTCCACCGTTATGCAAGCTTGAGAAGGCATAGCTCGAAAGCAGAATAATCCACGTGGTGAAAACAAAAGGTGCAGTTAAAGCAGCAACTTTCCATGTTTTTAATATATCAGCAATACAGAGTGTAGAAACAACTGAAATGATACTACCAAGGACGATACATCCCCAAACCAACGGACTCATTTCTAAAAATGTTGGTAGCGCGACGCCAACTAAACATCCGTTATAGCCATATAATCCCACTCGCCATGACTTACGGTCACGAACTGTTAGACCTGTTAACGTCGCGACGACTGTTCCTAACACCCCGCCATAAGCAACGGCGGGGTGACCTTCACCATAGGCACCGATAAAAATAGCTGCAAAAAAAAACAATCCAGTTAAGGGATTATTTTGAAACATAACCTGCGCGCAACCACGTAAGGTAACGTCAATGAATTCAATGAATATGTTCGACTCGACAAGTTTCATCCAAAAAGTTGGATTGCTTCTATTTGTATTCATCATGTAATCATTTCTCAAATGAAAGTTAATGCATAACATTATATAGCTGGTAGGTTAGTCCTAACGCCATATAAATTTCTCTGGTAATGTAATACCTAAAATTTCCTCACGGGCAACTCGCCAAAATTGTCTTATTTCAGCTTTTACACCCGAACTGTTAACGCCCAATACTTTAAATATTAAGCCACAATGGTTAGGCAATCTTGTTGCACCACAAGCTATTTGGTGATCAACATCAAACCGAGCTGGTATTCGGGCTAAGATTCGATCATGGTGTTCTTTTGGCGTTAATAATGTCACATTACCAAAGACTTCAAAATCTTGCATAATGCCGATAGCATCAAGGCTTTCTGATTTAGGTTCTAATATATACTTCTCAACAAACAACTCCTTATTACTCAAGTCGTAGGCGGCTACTCTAGATGAGTAAACATCAAAACCAAAGCGCTCTTCAGGATGATGATACTTCCGTCCCGACATTAAGATCTCCGAATAAATAGCTGTCGCTGTCGGATGAATACAAATAGACGTATCAGTGATAAAACGGGAGTTTCTATGCGGAATAAGTGGATCTGGCATAAACTCCATATAGCTGTTTTCTTCGAGAGTAAATTTTTGTGTCTGAGATGCATAGTTGGCATTCATCATGTGAACTTTAGTCGCTGACTGTGTGGTAATATGAGCACAAGCTCCCCGTTCCACATGTACGTCGGTCTCTAATCGGTCACCTTGCAAAATACATCCCGATGTTGAAATCATCGTGACACAAGGTAGTTCAGGCATTTCTTCATCCCAGTACAATGCCTTTTGCACCAGAGACGGAACTCGCCGTTCCATTTCTGCCAAAATACTACGCTGTTCACGTTTTGCGAATCTAAGCTTGAGATAACCTCTTTTACCAATGGCACCACTGCGCATTTGCGCTGGTTCACTCTGGTATTGCGCTAACTCTGGAGCATGAGCACCTAATGCATGATGACTCCCTAGTGAATCTCTATTTATGCAATCAGATCCCCGTGACATTATGCGCTCTCTCCCTCTGGTGGTTCGTGAGTAAATAAGAAATCACGCATAATCATGTCAACCAACTCTTCTACACCTTGCCCTGTTTTACAGTTAGTTAGAATATAAGGACGTCCACCTCGAACCACTTGAGTGTCACTTTCCATAATATCAAGACTAGCGCCAACATAGGGAGCAAGGTCAATTTTATTGATAACTAAAATATCGGCCTGTACCAGCCCTGGGCCATTTTTACGTGGTATTTTTTCACCTTCAGCAACATCAATAACATAGATGTAAAAATCGGCTAGTGCCGGGCTAAACGTGAGCGTTAAGTTATCTCCCCCGCTTTCAATCATAATCAAGTCGCTATCAGGAAAGCGTTCTTCCATCTCTTCTACAGCGGCAATATTCATGCTCGGGTCTTCACGCACAGCTGTATGAGGGCAAGCGCCAGTTTCGACTCCTAAAATTTTTTCTTCATCTAAAATACCTTTTAACGTTCGCTTAACCTGTTTGGCATCTTCAGTAGTTACAATGTCGTTGGTGATAATAAGAGGCTTGACCCCTCGCTTAATGAGGATTGGCGTAATAACCTCAATGATGGCCGTTTTTCCAGATCCAACAGGACCACCAATTCCAATACGCGCTATTTTTTTGTTCGAAGAGTAATTTGCTACATGGTTTTTCATGTGTATCTTTCCCAGTTATCATTAATTACTAAATAATCGTACGTGCGCATTAACATGTACTGCAGCAAGTACATCCACTATCGGTGTATAAGAAGACATTTGTTGAATATCGCCAACTTCGGCAATATCACAATACGCGTCAATATTCTGAGTTAACTCAAACAAAATACGCTGTGTGTCAAAATGGGTGACACGCATTAATCGCATAGCCGCGCTTAAAATAGTCATTGCTACGCCATATTGGTGCATCACGACAACTTCTCGCTCTGCAATTCCCTGCACGGCCATAATCAGCGCTTGAGTTGCCGGGTAAGTCCCCGCAGTCTCGCCTTGTTTGATCTGCGCTAGCCACCAACTAATCAAAGGATGTTCGATGACATGTATAGACATCTCCGCTAACTTTTTCCCCATTCGCGTCGACATCAGACGGCTTTCTTCATTAAGCTTGCGGTTGTTTATTGCCCAGTCTGCATGAATTATTTCTTCAAGGTTACCTGCAATTACTGCGCGATGAGCCACGATGAGACCAATTCCATCACAGCTCGCAGACTGCTTTAATGCAGTTAAAACAAACCCTTTCAATGTGGCTACATCATAAACAATGCCAGTTTGGACGGCAGATTCTACGCCATTGGAAAAAGTGAATGCCCCGACGGGTAATACGGAGTCACCGAACTGCATAATACGAATGAGATCTGATGCATTCACGAGAATTGCCTCCAATGCAAGTTAACTTTTATGTTCGTGTATATGATCGCCATGACTATGTTCATGATTGTGCGTGTGAATACTTTCAATATGTAAACCAGAAATTGGCGATGAAGTTTCCCCCCGGCTGACATGAACATGAGTATCCGTATCCTCAGCACCACCAAATAACAGGCGAGCTTCCGAATTAGAGAGCAATGGCAGAATTTCTGCACCCTTAGCAAAATGATAAGGCAGATGTTGGAAACCATGAGTTTTCATCACCGAATCCATCATGGTAGTCGCCACGGTCAGTGGTACATAAACTTCATTGTTTTTAGTCACGGCTTTCCAATGTTGATTACCTAATGCGTGCCCCAGCTCAAAGCAGGTCTTAACTAACTCATCGAATGAACGTTTTTTTAACTCATTAAGAGAAATAACCATGACGTCGCGTAGCTGGATTTGAACGACGATAGCAGTATTTAATGTGTCATTCCAAAACAGCACATCCCCATCGGTAAGAACTACGTTGCGCTCGAGAGATATGCCGAGGTCTGCTCCTTGAGAACTAAACTTACGACAGCGGCTTTTTTGGGCTTCTCGTTGGTCTAGTACTAACAAGTCAATAGTGGAATCTTTAAGCTTTGCTTGCCAAACGGGATCTTTTTTAATATTTCCAAGTACGTTCTCAATTAAAATCATGAAAGTATTATCTCTTAGGTAAGTTGCTTACCATCATCCGTGTACTATTCGGTGTGATGATCCAGAAATTAGTATGTCGTACCAGACTCGTTTAAATTATCCAAAGAAGTAGCGCTGGTTCATTGTTGCTATATCGATAGGCTCACAAGTTGCATGAACACCATCCACCTTGACTTCAAACGTTTCTGGATTAACTTCAATATGTGGTGTCTGATCATTACGCACTAAATCTCGCTTAGAGATAGCACGACAATTTTTAACAGCGACAACCTGTCTATCCAATCCCGCTTTCTCTTTTACGCCATCATCGAATGCAGCTTGAGAAACAAAGGTAACGCAGGTGTCTTGCATCGTTTTACCCATTGCACCGAACATTGGGCGATAGAATACTGGCTGTGGAGTAGGCAATGATGCATTTGGATCACCCATTGCAGCCCAGTTAATCATCCCCCCCTTAATGACCATTTTAGGTTTAGCACCAAAAAAACGAGGGTCCCAAAGTACAAGATCAGCCATTTTTCCCACTTCAACAGAGCCTAAGATATGGCTGACACCTTGTGCTATAGCAGGATTAATCGTTATTTTTGCAACATAACGTAGAACTCGGAAATTATCGTTATCGGCAGAATCCTCTGGCAACTTACCTCGAGATACTTTCATCGCATGAGCGGTTTGCATAACACGTAACCAGTTTTCCCCTACACGTCCCATGGCCTGTGAATCGCTGGAGAACATCGAAATAACCCCCATATCGTGCAAAACGTTCTCTGCCGCAATAGTTTCTGGGCGAACACGGCTTTCGGCAAAGGCAACATCAGCCGGCACGTTAGGATTTAGGTTGTGACATACCATGATCATATCGAATAGCTCAGCTTGGCTATTGATCCCATAAGGTAAGGTTGGGTTTGTTGAGCTTGGCAATACGTTAGGTTGACTAGCAACGCGGATGATATCTGGCGCATGCCCCCCTCCAGCACCTTCTGTGTGGAAAGTATGAATTGTCCGCCCTTCGAAGGCTTCAATGGTATCTTCTACATACCCACATTCGTTTAGGCTATCGGTATGTACCGAAACTTGGATGTCCATTTCATCCGCCATACGTAGCGAATGGCGTAAAGAATTTGCCGTTGCCCCCCAGTCTTCATGTACTTTATAACCAACGACACCTGCGGTAGCCTGCTCTAATAGAGGACCTCGGCCATAAGAATTACCCTTGCCCAAGATTCCCACATTGATAGGCAATCCTTCTACCGCACGCAACATTTGACGTATGTTCCACGGACCAGGTGTAACTGTAGTACCATTTGTACCATCAGTTGGGCCAATTCCGCCGCCGAAAAAGGTTGTCACACCGTTAGACAATGCATGATAGGCTTGCTGTGGAGATATCAAATGAATATGGGAATCAATACCAGCAGCAGTTAAAATCAAATGCTCACCAGAAATAGCATCGGTGCTGACCCCAACAATCATGCCAGGCGTTACACCATCCATGACATCTGGGTTTCCACTTTTACCAATACCTACAATTTTCCCGTCACGGAGCCCAACATCAGCTTTAATAACACCTAACTTTGCATCGAGAATAGTGACGTTAGTTATAACGAGATCGAGTACACCATTATCACGTGTTAAGTTATTATTCGCCCCCATTCCATCTCGCAACGATTTACCGCCACCATAAACAGACTCGTCACCATAACCACGTAAATCTTTTTCAATTTCAATAAAAAGGTTTGTGTCTCCTAAACGGATTTTGTCCCCCGTTGTTGGACCGAATAGACCTGCATATTCTTGCCGAGAAATTTGAGGCATTTTATATCCTTACTATATCTAATATAAGCGGAAAATTATTGCGAATAAGCATAGGTTTAGGTTATTGATTCTCTATTTATTTAGAAAATTTAAAACCACGCTCAATCGCACGATTAATTGCACCAATTTTATCTGGTCTTTCGTGGTCAGAGACGACGCCTTCGCCTGTCCAGCCATCGACTAAATTATTAAATCCATATAAAGTTTGCTTACCACCAAAGGGGATCAAGCTAACTTCAATTTCATCTCCTGGTTCAAAACGAATTGCCGTTGTTGAGGTGATGTTTAATCTTTTTCCGAATGCTGCAGCACGATCAAATTCCAAGGCCCGATTTGCTTCAAAAAAGTGAAAGTGTGAACCCACTTGAATTGGACGATCTCCAGTATTTCGCACTTGAACGTTAACGGCCGGCTTATTCTCATTGAAAGTAATCACCTCTTTTGCCAGAATGCATCCGCCAAGGGGTGTATTTTGCTCTACGCTTTCATTTGATTTACTTTTGGTACTCATCCTAAAGTCCTCTATAAGATTAGGTTAAGGTTAGTTCACAAAATCTCACCATTTATTTGATAGGATCATGTACCGTCACTAACCGGCTACCATCGGTGAAAATAGCCTCGACTTGGACGTTTGGTATGAGGTCGGCAACACCCTCCATAACATCTTCTTGCGTTAATACTTGACTGGCTTCTTTCATGACTTCTTCTACGGTTTTACCGTCACGAGCCCCTTCCAAAGCAGTAACAGTAATAATCGATACTGCTTCTGGGTAATTGAGCTTAAGACCGCGATTTTTACGCTTGAACGCGACATCAGACAGCGTATAGATCATGAGTTTTTCAATTTCTCTGGGGGTGAGCTGCATATATCTTCCTGTCGTTATTGAATTTATTGATACATAAACGAATTCATCATCCAGTAATTGCTATCCACTATTAACCTATCGTAAAACAAAGAACGATAGGAAAACGCCTATAGATAGAATTTAGAATAAATACTTAGTCCTAGTGGATTTCCACTAACAAAATACATGGTCATTTTCAATACACCCTTCATTCCTGCCATATCATCATTACAACAATAGACTTAATTTCATGATGAAGCATCCTGTTTTTTTAACTTTGAAAAATTTGACCGTTTTATCACATATACTAATCTATTAGTAATATATGACATGGGCAACTACGTGCTTTAATTAGTATGCTCAATGTATAACATCCCCTTGGAGATTTTATAGCTGTGAGTCAGACGGAATAATAAAGATGTTGAACTTTTATTTTGTATATCGGCAATGAATAGTGAAATTACAATGATGACTACGACATTTAAATGTGGGAGAAGAGATGAAAACACATTACTAATCAGTGAATTATCGCTGAAAGCACATCTATATTTACACATTTAGGCAGATCAAAACCTGTATATCCTAGATGTGACAGAGCTTTTTTTTATATATAAATATCTGCTTCTTTGTAGTTTAACGTTCTTATTTGGAATAACACTATGGAACATATAGCTATTGCTTTTCATCAAATCGATGTTGGCAATACAGCATTCATGCTGCTGTGTACAAGCTTAGTTATGCTAATGACTCCGGGATTAGCTTTCTTCTATGGAGGACTAGTTTCGCGTAAAGATGTCCTTACAATCATGTTGCAAAGCTTTGTATCTATGGGATGGGTAGCAATTCTTTGGTTTGTTGTTGGCTATTCTCTATGCTTTGGCCCTACGATTAATGGGATCATTGGTGATCCCACCTATTACGCATTTCTCAATGGAGTTAAACCTTGGACAATGTATACGGGTAACTCTGGCGGAATACCTCTTATTGTTCATATTGGCTACCAGATGATGTTTGCCATTATAACCCCAGCTTTGATAACCGGTGCATTTGCAAATCGCGTGACTTTTCGTGCCTACATGATCTTCCTGACGCTATGGTTGCTGTTAGTTTACTGTCCTTTCGTTCATATGATTTGGAGCCCCAATGGTCTATTTGCAAAATGGGGTGTACTGGATTTTGCAGGTGGCATTGTTGTTCATGCTACCGCTGGCTTTGCCGCATTAGCGTCAGCATTATACGTTGGTAAACGCGTTATGACCAAAGGCGGCGAGCACAGCATTCCCTTTATTGCCCTTGGTGCTGGATTGTTGTGGTTCGGCTGGTACGGTTTTAATGCAGGATCTGAACTTCGAGTCAATACAGTGACGGTTTCGGCCTTCTTTGCGACTGATATAGCAGCAGCATGTGCCGCTATAACATGGCTGATAATTGAATATTGTCATACTCGAAAGCCTAAGTTTGTTGGTTTTCTTACAGGTTCTATCGCGGGGCTAGCAACGATTACACCCGCAGCTGGGTATGTTTCTCTACAGTCGGCTGCACTCATCGGAATTTTAGCCAGCATAGTTTGTTATTTTACTGTGGCTTTAATGCGAAGATATCTCGATGATGCGCTAGATGTGTTTGGCGTTCATGGCATGGGCGGTGTAACGGGATCAATTCTTCTAGGAGTGTTTGCGACTCAGATTTGGAATCCACAAGGTGTTTCTGGTTTACTTGACGGTAACGTAAACTTTTTGTTCAAACAAATTGTCGCTGTCGTATTCGCAAGCGTTTGGTCGTTCATAGTTACTTATGGAATTTTATGGTTCATCGACAAGCTAACACCCGTCCGAGTTGAAAAAGAATATCAGCTATCTGGGATGGATGAAGAGCAACTTGGTGAAGATGCCTATCCGCTTAATTAATAGCTGTTACGGTAAACTTTAGCCTCCTCGTCAAATATCGGCGTAGAGGCTAATCATATCTTTGTCACGTTATCCATAATGAAAGCAGACGCTGATTATTGAAGGCCCCGAGATTTGTCTTATTGGATAGAGTAGTAAAATTTTGTATGACAACATTAAAGCGACTCAACCGTTGTCTGACGTTAATATGCTGTAACTAAAAATCTTTGTATTGTCGTTGATATAACCATCTGCTGATGAAACCCTGGCGTGTCGCGGAGTGAGTTTTCTCTGGCACAGCCCTACCATTTGCCTGGTTTGTTCTGAATGTATTCTTTCATTAAGAACGGCGCATATTTTATGTGTTTTTATAGTAAGGGCCAATAATCGTTTAGCGGATTAACAACGCAATGAGTACAACGGTCAAACTTAGGGTGATGCTGCCAACTTACTGATTTAGTGTATGATGGTGTTTTTGAGGTGCTCCAGTGGCTTCTGTTTCTATCAGCTGTCCCTCCTGTTCAGCTACTGACGGGGTGGTGCGTAACGGCAAAAGCACCGCCGGACATCAGAGCTATCTCTGCTCTCACTGCCGTAAAACATGGCAACTGCAGTTCACTTACACCGCTTCTCAACCCGGTACGCACCAGAAAATCATTGATATGGCCATGAATGGCGTTGGATGCCGGGCAACTGCCCGCATTATGGGCGTTGGCCTCAACACGATTTTACGTCACTTAAAAAACTCAGGCCGCAGTCGGTAACCTCGCGCATACAGCCGGGCAGTGACGTCATCGTCTGCGCGGAAATGGACGAACAGTGGGGCTATGTCGGGGCTAAATCGCGCCAGCGCTGGCTGTTTTACGCGTATGACAGGCTCCGGAAGACGGTTGTTGCGCACGTATTCGGTGAACGCACTATGGCGACGCTGGGGCGTCTTATGAGCCTGCTGTCACCCTTTGACGTGGTGATATGGATGACGGATGGCTGGCCGCTGTATGAATCCCGCCTGAAGGGAAAGCTGCACGTAATCAGCAAGCGATATACGCAGCGAATTGAGCGGCATAACCTGAATCTGAGGCAGCACCTGGCACGGCTGGGACGGAAGTCGCTGTCGTTCTCAAAATCGGTGGAGCTGCATGACAAAGTCATCGGGCATTATCTGAACATAAAACACTATCAATAAGTTGGAGTCATTACCTGACGTGAAATACGATTGCCATTTCTTGATAAAAATACCCAATCACTTTCGGCATTTTTGTAAGAACTACGCTTAGCTATCCAGCTAAATAAAACCTCTTTTTCAATAGGATATAATGGATGTATTGTTGAAAATCCGTTTTTCAAACGGTGTATGTAAATACATTCACTCGCAAAATCGACATCGGATAGTCGCCAATGGCTAATTTCACTAACGCGGCATCCATGTATATAGCACATCCAAATAAGACAACAGTCACGCTCAGGATTCCTTCCCTGTTTAGCAGCAACGAGCAAACGATGAACCTCTGACTCTGTGAGATATCGTCTATTAGGCATAATAATTTCCTCTTCTTGAATTAAACTAATTTTGTGGTTTCTCCAACCGAGAATGTCTTTTTATTAATCAAAACAGTCATATTAATTCAATCCTTGAATCTATAATTATAGCCAATAGTTAACAAAAAAACATAAGCAATATAGATTTAACCATATTAACATTAACCTATTTATTGCATCATTACATTAATATTGATTAAACATTAAAACGTGAACATCACAAAATAATAAAGTACATAATAAATAAACAATATTTCATTTCTATATTAACTTGTATTAGTGATTCTAATTATAAAATTAACACCTAATATAATGATGGTTTTGTATAAAAGAATGGGAATTTCATAAGTATCTTCACGAAACTCGCATCAGCATACATAGCTCGCTAATAATATTAGAGCAACTTATCCATCTAGAGAAAAATACACGAATATAAAGTAATACCTAAGTGGTATCTTTAAGAAAAATATTAGGTAGTTTTAATGAAAAAATTAAACTTTATTTAAACACTGAACCAAATTTTAATTTGATCGAAAAATAAAACAGTAATATATCAATCACCAAAACAGTGATCTGTATGTATCATGACATTCATGGGATCCTGCAGAGTATAGAAAATTATAACCATCTGATATATATAGACTATTGGTGTTAATTAAGTCCAGTGATAACTATATTAGGTTTTAGGAAGTAGTAATTACTAAATGGTAGATATTGGAGATTCATGATGAATAACTTGCTAGTAATAGCAGAATTGTTTTTTACTATAAATAATGAGCGAGCTGGTTTCGGTGTGTTGAGATCAGATACTTATATTCGTGATAATACGTTATTGCCACCATGACAATGAGACTAGTATGAGTTCACGTAAATATCTTACTAGCGAAGAGATCGAAGCGATGATAAATTCTGTTCCGGAGGGTGAGTTTTATTATAGAGATAGATGTTTGATTATGATGTCATATATACATGGTTTACGCGTGAGTGAACTCAAAAATATTAAGATTGGAGATATAGATATTAAAGGAAAGAATATATATATATCTAGATTGAAGAATGGATTATCAACAATACATCCGTTACAACCGCAAGAGATCGAGGCTATTTCTCAATGGTTGTATGTTAGAAAATATAGGTTAAACAATGAGCTTAATTATTTTTTCTTATCACGTAATGGGACACCAATCTCCCGCCAGCAGGTATATAGCCTTATAAAAAAATATGGAAAGATGGCTAACCTTCCTGTATCAGTTCATCCTCACATGCTTCGCCATGCTTGTGGATTCAAACTAGCGGATAATGGAATAGATACTAGGCTGATCCAAGATTACCTAGGGCATCGAAATATTCAGCATACAGTGCACTACACTGCGAGTAATCAAAAACGCTTTAAATCGATAAAACTTTAATTTTATTTCACGTTAACTTTACATTTTCTTAGTTAACGTGAAGTAACATCTCAAAACTAAATGTTATTACGACTTTTTTTCGATCGTGAGTTACGTACTAGGCCTCAGTTATTAAAATTGCAAGGTAGCGTTAATAGTGAAGATCGGTAATAACAATTGCACACTATTAATCTTTAATAGTTATAGTGATCATGATTAAAATACCATTATGTTATCGAATTGAAGCCACTCGACTACGAAATGACATCTTAAGATGATTTTGAGCTGCATATGGATGGATACATTTACTCTCACTCTAAAAATCAAGTCTAAGTTTCATCGTAGTTTATTACCCAGTTTCTCGTCTCCCTAAACGTATATGCATGTCGATACCAAAATCGTTCTATCATCTCATCTTTATATAACAGCATGCTTCCTTGGGCATTTCCGTTGGAATCCCCAAAGACTTTACATTGCCTTGTAATCTTCCTGCAGGCCTTACTGGCTGCGGCTTAGCATACTTATTTGCTTACGGCAGCATCATTATGGGCTGACTAGGGATGTTGCAGATGTCTTGTTTTTTACGTTTATTTCGTTTTTTCCCCAATACTAGCACTGACCGATCACCGATTTATTCCCCTTCCCTGTTATCATCAAGCTCGGCAAAATGGTCACTAGAAAACGTCTTTTTAATTTATGGCCGGCAGCCGGCGTTGTACCATGACCACTATTGTACATATTTTGCACTAAACTGCATGAGATTGCGGAGATTAAAAAATTGAGTCTGATACCCCACAATCTAGAACAGATTTCACGTAGCGCGATCGGTTTACCTGGCAACTATGCGCGCGCAGTTCGACTTCGTGAAATGGCCATCGCCGCCGATCTGGATGTGCCCCGTTATTTGTTGGCACCAGAAATTTCAGTGCTGCTCAGCTATCTTCCCGATTTGCGTCAGCGAGTATTGATTGAAACATTATGGAACACCGGTGCTCGGATCAACGAAGCATTGGCGCTCACACCCAGTGACTTTTTTTTCAACGCGGATATGCCCTTCGTCAGATTGCGAACGTTGAAACAACGGGCACCGCGAACTCGAGGACGTCCGACGAAAGAAGAACAGCAGGAAGTACCCTTCCGAGCAGTACCTTTACCCGATGAAGATTATGTTCGTCGACTTCAGGAATATTTTGCGACTTTTAGACTGCTGACGCGCCGAGCGACTCCTATGTGGGAGGTGGCCAGCCAAGAAACACCACGCAACTGGCTAAAAGCGGCAGTTGAGCGCGCTAAAAGTGACAATGTCACATTTTCAGTTCGTCCCATTACACCACATACGTTTAGGCACAGCTATGCGGTGCATTTGCTGATGAATGGCATACATATCAAACAGGTTCAGGCATTGATGGGGCATAAAAGGATGGAGAACACCGAGGTGTATACGAAAATTTTTGCGCTCGATATAACACCTGATTTAAGTTTTTCCATGTCACCGGCACAGGCCAAATTGCTACTACGCTAATCTGACACATTAGGAACGTTAAGCTCATCGTCAGTCACAGGAAAGTACGATCAAATTTTTAGTCCAACAGCGGTCGAAACTTTTCTGTGCCAAATACGGACTAATTTAAGGCTTTTCCTGATTCATCAGAAACGTTGACACGCTCTTTTGCTGCCCAATACTTATACTTAATTTAGTACTTTTAATACTTTTATTTAATTACCCACTCGGCATACCACCTCAACACCATTAAATATAATAGTTTTTTATACTTGAATAGTATTGTAATATAGTGAAGTGTCTAACGATGGTTTTTTTAAATAATTCACCTGCTATTTAAATACATTATTTTCATGCTAACAATTATTTTTACCTTACTGCTGAAATAGGATATATCATTTTTTTCAATTATAGATACTTGTTAATCCAAACTTTATTTAAACTCTTAAATTATTCGAGGTTTTATTGACATATATTTAAACGTCTGTTAAACAACACTAGAATTAAATTTTTAAACACCTTGTTATTGATTATCAAGTTCATGTAGTATTTCTATAGAGAATAATTATTTTATTTATACAAAGGTATTGCAATGTTTATCGAGATTGAAATTTCTAATGAAGAAATAAAAAATATACCCCAAAAAAAATATGATGAATATACATCAGAACTAAGATCTAGGATTGGGGAAGTTTATCCAGATAGTAAGATTTTCATACTCACTTCTGACAATGACGTAACACTTTGCACAGTAGATGGATTTCATGATAATAATTCGGTACATCTTATTACTCACGAGATCCAAAAAGATGTGTTCAATCATGGATATTGGCGTAATAATTTATGAAATGCGGAACATTCATAAATGCTCAACAACGATATTTTATATGACGCAATCAGATTTAATGACGTTCTGAATACTCTAAGTAACTAAAGCCCGTAGACTTTCATTTTACGGGCAATACATTAAATCACACAACTATTAATTACTTATAAAACTATTATCTGCATTAATAAATATGTACCTATTTATCCAAAATAGGTCATTATCACAATCATCAAAACATATTATGTCATGCCTATTGAAATAATATGTTTTAAATATTCATTGATTTGTCGATATGTAATCTTGAGATTTACATAAACTCACTATGAATAATGTTAATTTCTATCGAACAATAGTCATCTTCTTGTCACTATGTTTTTTTGCAAAAAAATATTCTTCAATGCATGTTTTCTATATTTAGAAATTGATCTAATTTATGCATTCCCTTCTTTCGGTGAGTATATATAGTCTTTATCGATAGATTAAGAATAACTGACTGATCTTTGACAGAAATTCCATGATAATGATAGTTTAACACATCTAGTTCTCTTGCAGTAAATCCTTCAAAGATTTTTCCATTTTTTTTCTCCTCAATATTTGCAGCTTCTTTTAATAAAATTGAGGTGTCAGAAAATATTCTTTGAGCACCATGAGAAATATCGACGACCTGAATACTTTCAAAAAAACTATCATCGTGAATTCCTCCCCTCATCATGCGATATAGCCAACTAACTGATATGCATGAGTATAATCTGATGCTTCCTTTTCTTTTCAACTTGTTTATGAAGCTAATACATTCTTTCAATGTACGTAAAATTGAGCATATATCACCATCAAAACATACTGAGAGCGAAGCATCCCTATTCTGATTGAATATATCAATATATTTAGTTTCTTTTGCATTATCCTTAAATATAACTCTCTTAGTTTCTATACCTTCCATATTTGAGATTAATTTATACCCTTGATATAGATAGTCACAGGGACTAATAACACATATAAGTTTTGACGGATTCGATTTAGATAAACTGTCTGAATTATTACTCATCACATTCTCCCTTCTAAATATTTCATACAAACAAATACAAAGCCCCTATTGTATATTTTATTGGGATATGTAAACAAAATTCAGTAAGCTTCAATTATAGTTTTATTTTTCTATTTTTGGAAATACATTCGAATATAAAAATATAAATTCAGAAAAACCTTTCATGAAAAAATGGGTAATGACTCCAACTTATTGATAGTGTTTTATGTTCAGATAATGCCCGATGACTTTGTCATGCAGCTCCACCGATTTTGAGAACGACAGCGACTTCCGTCCCAGCCGTGCCAGGTGCTGCCTCAGATTCAGGTTATGCCGCTCAATTCGCTGCGTATATCGCTTGCTGATTACGTGCAGCTTTCCCTTCAGGCGGGATTCATACAGCGGCCAGCCATCCGTCATCCATATCACCACGTCAAAGAGTGACAGCAGGCTCATAAGACGCCCCAGCGTCGCCATAGTGCGTTCACCGAATACGTGCGCAACAACCGTCTTCCGGAGCCTGTCATACGCGTAAAACAGCCAGCGCTGGCGCGATTTAGCCCCGACATAGCCCCACTGTTCGTCCATTTCCGCGCAGACGATGACGTCACTGCCCGGCTGTATGCGCGAGGTTACCGACTGCGGCCTGAGTTTTTTAAGTGACGTAAAATCGTGTTGAGGCCAACGCCCATAATGCGGGCAGTTGCCCGGCATCCAACGCCATTCATGGCCATATCAATGATTTTCTGGTGCGTACCGGGTTGAGAAGCGGTGTAAGTGAACTGCAGTTGCCATGTTTTACGGCAGTGAGAGCAGAGATAGCGCTGATGTCCGGCGGTGCTTTTGCCGTTACGCACCACCCCGTCAGTAGCTGAACAGGAGGGACAGCTGATAGAAACAGAAGCCACTGGAGCACCTCAAAAACACCATCATACACTAAATCAGTAAGTTGGCAGCATCACCCGGTCATGCAGTCCAGCCCGCCGCTGCATGGAGACGCACTTATGTGCCATCGCACAAAAGCTCGAACAAAAAGGTATTGAGAAGGGAATTTTGACGTAAATCCGCCACTAATCTACACTCCCTGCCTGACCATCAAAACATACTGATGGGGCAGGGAAATATCACTCACGGTTTCCGCCTGCCAACCACAACGATTTAGCAGTCCTTCAAGGTCGGCCACACGACCACTTAGACGCGCCATCAGTGGGTTAACCTGCCAACCATCATCATCAAATGCTACATCGAGGTTACTATGCGTGAGATGGATCGAATTGTCTTCCGTCTTTAGAGGCACGGCATATCGACCGGACCATTCTCGGTCGCTCAACAGGCGGTAATTCCAATGCATATCCTTCGCCGTTTCTAGGGCATACGTCAGCCGGAACAGATCATTCTGATTAGACAACTCGCCTGTACAGGAACGCCAAAGATAGTTCAATTTAGTGGACAGTTTTGCTCTTACACCCAGTTGGCGCCCTTGTTGCAGAAGCCACTCGATGTCGCGAGCGACATCACGCGAAAATCGCCGTTGCTTTAGTGCAGTCGCCAACCAGCGGGTGAGAAAAATATTTTCCTGTGCTGGAGAGAGAACGCCACTATCCTGCTTGGCCAGCGCAAGTGCTACCAGTGCACACCATGCCAAATGGCCCGATTTTTCTGTCAATGTCATTGTTTACTCTTTTCCTTATATTCTGCCGGCAATATTTTGGCAGCTTCAACCTTATCTCCTAATTGCGGAGCATCTTACGGAGGTCATCCACAGTCAAAGGTCTAGCCTCATTGCCTCGATGAATCATGGCATGGCAGTTCGAACACAACGGGACCAGATCAGTGACAGGATTTATGCAGTATCCTTCACCTAACATTTTATCTGTTGGCTGCCTAAAAAAACCGGCCGCGCCACTTTTGATGACTTTTCACCGTTAACGCGACACAACCCGTGACAATACCCCTAAGCTTAATGATAGTATTTATCTAAAGGTTCCCTTCATCCTAATTTGTTTTACGCGAGATAACGCAATGGAATTAAAGGATTATTATGCCATTATGGGCGTGAAGCCGACAGACGATCTCAAGACAATCAAGACCGCCTATCGCCGATTGGCTCGTAAGTTCCATCCCGATGTCAGTAAAGAACCTGATACCGAAGCCCGATTTAAAGAAGTGGCGGAAGCGTGGAAGGTTCTGAGTGATAAGCAGCGCCGAGCCGAGTATGACCAGTTGTGGCTGCACCGAAACGATCCTCAATTCCAACAATTCCAGCAACGAGAAGGGCAAAGCTACAGCCCTGAAGATTTTGACGATATCTTCTCGTCGATCTTTGGCCAACATGGCCGGCAGTCGCGGCAGCGTCCTGCTGCTCGTGGTCATGATTTGGAGATTGAAGTTGCGATATTCCTCGAAGAAACGCAAGAGGAACATAAACGCACCATCAGCTACAACCTACCTGAATACAATGCTTTTGGCATGGTTGAACGGGAAATCCCTAAAACGCTGAATGTTAAAATTCCTGCCGGTGTTGGCAATGGCCAGCGTATTCGCTTGAAAGGGCAGGGGACGCCGGGTGAGAACGGTGGGCCAAATGGCGATCTGTGGCTGGTGATCCGTATTGCTCCACATCCATTATTTGATATCGTCAATCAGGATTTGGAAATTGTGGTTCCGCTCGCCCCTTGGGAGGCTGCTCTGGGCGCTAAAGTGGCCGTGCCTACGTTGAAAGATAGCATTCTGCTAACCATTCCTGCCGGGAGTCAGACTGGACAGCGGTTACGTATTAAAGGTAAAGGCTTAGTCAGTAAAAATCATACAGGCGATCTGTATGCCGTCATCAAAATCGTGATGCCGCCAAAACCAGACAGCGAAAGTGCAGCTTTATGGCAGCAATTGGCGAACGTTCAGTCGTCCTTTGATCCACGTAAAGAGTGGGGGAAAGCATAATGGCTAATGTCACCGTCACTTTCACCATTACCGAGTTTTGCCTGCATACCGGAGTCTCGGAAGAAGAACTGAACGAGATTGTTGGGCTAGGCGTAGTTGAACCGAGTGATTATGAATCAGCAATATGGCTATTTGATGACCACGCCGTTACCGTTGTACTGCGAGCTTTACGCCTTCGGCAAGAGCTGGCGCTAGACTGGCCGGGTATCGCGGTTGCGCTAACGTTGTTGGAGGAAAATACCCAACTACGTCAGGAGAATCGACTGCTGCGGCAGAGGCTCTCACACTTCATTGCACACCCATAGTAAAAACGTTGAAGATTAAGGGGCCGCATATTGCGGCTCTGTCGCATTAAACCATTAGAGGGGTTTGAAGCCCAACTGTACGGAAACGTACGCTAAGTACGTTTTTTGAGCGCCATGGGCGGCTAATGATAACGAGAGCGTTGTTTACGCTTTTCATTGATACCCGTAGTCATAGGGGTCAGTTTGGATATCGAAAATTATTGTACGTTAAGGTTATTTTTTGTACCTCTGAGCTACGGTAAAGCTTGACCACTTTGACAGGCAGCTTTGAGCGAGCAGCGGAAGTTCATGGTTAGGAAACTGAAAGTTGTTTTTACCCTGTTTTCAGGGCGTTAGCTTCTTATGCTGATGAGCGATCCTCTGTTTTATCCGGCTGCGGTTGTATAAATTCACAGTGCTTCGGTGGTTTATTATTCAATTTTATGATTTTAAGCAGATCTTCCCTATGCCGCCTGTTGTAACCATCGTCGTTTCTTAAATTCCTGACGCCGCATCTCCAGTAATTTATCTGCCCTGATACCCGCTTCCGCACAGTTGAAGACCATTCTGCTGCCACACAGCACACACTGGTACGGATCTATCCGGGTAAACTGCTTCATCAAAGACGCAAAGCCTGGTTTTGGCGGTTTCTCCTTCTCCTTTATGTCCAGTGCCGCATACACCTCCGGCAGTAAAGCCCCCCGTTTCCGGTTGGCCAGAAAGCCGTAATACCGCACCATTTTAAAATGTCGTGAGGGGATATGGCTGATATAGCGCATCAGCATCTCCTCCTGGCTCAGATATTGGATTTTATGCTGACCTGTCCGGTGGTCATAGTAATGATGAACCACTGTCCGGCCACTGTAGTGGCGTAATTTGGAGGCTGCAACAGGTGGCCGTTTCAGGTAACGGCCGAGATAATTGACGTTTTGCCGTGCGTGCTTTGTCTTCTTGGCAAAGTGAATTTTCCATCGCCGCTGATATTGTGATTCTAAAAACTGGCACCATTCCCTGTAGTCGCGGATATGCCTGTAGCCTGCGGCGGCTAAATCCAGCGAAGCATAGTGCTGACGAAGCAGGGCAATGACAGCCTGACGCCAGTAACGCTCAGCCACCTTTTTTTTAAAGAAAACTGAGCGCCAGACGCCGTGTTTGCGGCATAACCCGCCACGGGTGACGGATAAATGGATATGCGGATGCTGGTTAAGCTGGCGTCCGTAAGTGTGCAGGGCGGCAAATAGCCCGATTTCAATGCCCATCTTTTCCGCCCATTTCAGGAGGGTATAGGCAGCACAAGCAAACAACTGATTGAGTAACGGCCAGTTAAGATTAAACGCCGGCCAGAGTTTATCGGGCATGGTAAAGGTGATGTGCTGCCATTCGCAGTCGGGGAGGATGTGTTGCTGCTCTGCTATCCATTGCTCGGTGGCTTTCATGCCGCAGGCGCTGCAGCCTTTACTTTTGCAGCTCTGACAGAAATATTTGGTGTGGGTGCAGTGAGCAGACTCACAGCAATAACGGCGTATCCCCATGGCACCGGTGCCGCAGGCGAGCATGCGCTCAATGACCAGTTTGGTCCATTCGGGGATAGTATGACCGCGATTGATGAGAAGACGATCCCAGCCGTCATCAATCTGAAAGAGGAGTTTTGCGGGGCGAGGAATATACATGCACCGGATTATAACGGGAGATGGTTACTGAAAACAGCCATTGACTTACAGAGTCTTAGCTCCGCCGCAGGCGGCTATTGTTCTCAATACAGCCCCCGGGCACCGGCCTTGCCGGCGCCACGGCTCCGGAAATCACGCCCTGTACGTCGCAAGCGCCGTACAGCCCGCTCACCGGAGTTAAAAGGGCTTAATGAAACCACATCATGGTTATAAGCGGGTTATGGCTTAGCAGGGCGAAGGGATGGATTGCTGGAACCTATCAACAGCGTAACCGGCTGCGCCGGGCTACGGCGCCATTAACAACCATGTTCTGGTCAACTTCTGAGGGCGCCTCTATGCGCCTTTGGCGCATTCCCGGAATGCCTGCGCGCTGCTCGGCATTCTTAACCCGAATATTGAAGCAGCATTTCCGGCTACGCCGGGTCCCGGCGCCACTCACCATCAGTATTCTGTTTACCACCTGCTGGCGCCTCCATGCCGCCTGGCGGCATTCGTGACCACAGCTTATGCTCAGCAGTAGAAATACTGACGTTAAGCCTCTGCCGTAGTATATTTTCGCGATTATCCTTAGCTATGCTAAGGCTGGCCGGACGTGATCAGGACTAATATGACCATCAGGGAAAGCATATGAGCGATGAACCGGGAAGAGGTAAATTTGTCGATCAGGCGGCAGAAGCCAGGCCTTCTGTCTGGCGCAGAACAGCTGGCTGGATACGTGAGGAGATTCTCCATTCTCTGGGACGGCCCGCCCGCCTGGAGGGTGCGATTGCTCCCGGGCAGCTAATTCCCTGTCCGATCATCGCCCCTGTCGACACGTTCTGGACACGGTCGGTGGTCTACTGGCAGGACTGGATGTCTTTTTCTCTGTCATCATTCCCGTCCCTGGACGATCGACTACCGCAAACCGGGCTACCAGCGCCGGCTCGAAAGCCATTCACTTGCTGTTCCTGAGGTTCAGCAACTGATTAGAAAAGAAAATATCCCTCATTTTTCATGCGATATCACAGATATTCGGGGGATTTCGGCCTCGAAATCTATGGATCATGATATCCGGGACATCGATGAGTTTCCTGTACTGAGATGCCGTGAGCTGGCTGAACCTGTGACTGAAGAGCACCTGCGAAAAAATATGCGTCACTGGGAATTACGGCTCGACCGGATGCTGTTTGCTGAATATCCGTGGGCAGAGCGGAGACTCTACTATATCGCTTTCCGGTTCTGTCAGTCAGGCTGGCCTGAGCTGGATCGGGGAGGTTCATTCCGCCGTCACTGACGCGGTTATGACGGCACAGGTGGTAAACAATATTGCCGGATACTGGCATGAGCTCCAGTGTGAAATAAATGATGACGCAGGGAGTGAGCCAGCATAACGCTGCTCTCTGGCTGGTCAGACAGCTGCAGGTATTAATTCAGGAGTCTGGAATGGAAAATATGATGAAAACTATGCGTGAGCATTTCTCTGCGCGAAAAGTGGTGATCGAACAGTCTCTGGATATGTTTGGTATCAAACGAAATGAGGACGGGACGTTACTCTTCCCCCGTCACTCCGATAAACGTTTTCCCGTTGCACGTATCCGTAAGCGACTGGCGGCTTATGGCTGGCGAGGAGAACGCCTGAATAAGGAAGTGGCGCGCATCGTCGCGGGCCCTGATATCCTCCCTGACAGGAGGGAATACAGCATTATTTTCCCTTACGGATGGGAGAAGAAGCAGCTGACGCGTGAGATGCGGAGGATGTTTCCCCGCAAGACTGGCCGACGTGTGCTGATTATGCTCGATGAATTACATCAGTTTATTGACTCACGGGAGAAGCAGTGACGCTGACAGAAAAATCAGGCCATCTGGCATGGTGCGCCCTGGTGGCGCTTGCGCTGGCCAGACAGAACGGCGATGTGCTGTCACCGGCTCAGGAAAATCTCTTTCTCACCCGATGGCTGGCGACCGCGCTGAAGCAACGGCGTTTTTCGCGTGATGTTGCCCCCGATATCGAGTGGCTTCTGAAACAGGGACGTCAGCTGGGCGTCAGCGCGAAGCTGGTCAGCAAGCTGAATTACCTCTGGCGTTCCTGCACCGGCGAGTTGACTGAACAGAACGATCTGTTCCGGCTGACCTATGCGCTGGAAACAGCCAAAGATATGCACTGGAACTACCGTCTGCTGAGCGATCGGGAATGGTCCGGCCGGAATGCTGTGGCGTTCAGTGCAGGCGTGAACGGCATTTATCTCTCACGGGCCAACCTCGATGTTGCTTTTGACGACAGCGGCCGACAGATAAATCCGCTGACAGCGCGTCTGACTGGGAACGTAGCGGGGGTGATGAAGCTGTTTAATCGCTGTGGCTGGCAGGCAGAGCCTGAGTCTGGTGCCTCCCTGCCCCACCAGTATTCGCTGATGGCCGGACAGGGAGTGCCAGGAAAGGGTGATTAGTGGCGGATCTGCGCTAGGTCGTCTTCGGTCAGACCGGTCATTTTCATGACGGTATTGCGGTCAATGCCGTTCTGCAGCATGGTACGGGCTATTTTCAGAGTCGCTTCGCGCTCACCTTCTGAACGACCTTCCTGTCTTCCAAGCTGGATACCTTTCTCAATACCCTTTTGTTCGAGTTGTTGTGCGATGGTCATAAGTGCGTCTCCGTGTTGCGGCACACGCTGTGCCAGTTCGCGTACAAAGGCTTCGGCGTCGGATGTTTCGCCTGCCTGCACTATATAGTGTACCAGCGATATCACCTGCGATGAAGACAAGTATCCCGTCAGCAAGATGGGCGCCAGCCGGTCAACCAGTTCTGCCAGGTCTCGCTGGTGAATATGCTTTTGCAGTAAAGTCAGGGCGGCCATGCTGCGATGGCCAGCGATTTCATCATCCGGAATGACCGTAACGTCTACCAGCGGGAAAGCGCTGCTGTAGAGTTTGCCAGCCAGCCCGGGATCGTCAAACTCATCCAGCCACCGGGTGGAGTACGGATACGGGCTGCGTTTACCCGTATAGAACAGCACCGGTATCACCAGTGGCAGTTTTTTATGCCCTGCCTCCAGGTGGCGCTGCATGGCAGCCACCGCATAGCGTATGAGGCGGAAAGCCATATGTTTGTCGGGCGTTGACTGGTGTTCGACAAGCACATGAATATAGCCGTCGCCGGCTGTGGTTTTCAGGCTATAGAGAACGTCGCTGAAATACTGGCGGAGATCATCCTCAACGAACGAGCCTGATTCCAGTTTCAGCGTGCTGAGATCGCAGACTGCGCGCAGCTCTGCGGGCAGATGGATTTCCATGAAATCACGGGCCACATCCGGCTGTGTCAGAAACTGTCGGAACGTCGCATCGTGAGGTGTTGGCGTCATGTTTTTTTTCTTCATCTGTCTCTGTCCTGAGCCTGCAAAATAACCGACATATCTTATCACGTCCCCCTGCGTTGGTTTACAAGGAGGTAGCCTTGGTAATTTCTCAGACATGTAGGACAGCACAATAAAATACAGTCACCATGATAGTTGACGATAAATAAGTGAATAAAAAAACGCTCCCGGACGGGAGCGTAAGCCAGTGAAATCGGCGTCAAAAGAGGGTCTAACAAGTGGGGCTGCGGGTTAATTCTGAGTGGCCTGGCTGCGATGCTTTTCAGCCTGCTGCTGATGAATCACTGAAGACTGACCATTATTCGCCTTCTCGTGCACAACTGCGGCTTTTTCATGCTCGTTCATTTCAGAAAATGACTTTGCGGTTTCGTTGGTGGCTCCTGATTTGCCATTCATCATTTTTTTATGCATTTCCGCCATGTCCTGGTGGGCAGAAGCGTTGCCGTTTTGCATCATTTCATGGGACATTGCAGCCTGATCGTGTCCGCTCATATCCATCATTGTCATACTGTCTCCCTGAACAGCGCTTTTTTCAGAGGTTGACTGCATCTGATGGGCGGGTGCCTGGGCATTATTTACCTGGTCATGCATGTTCATTGTCTCTGCAGCCATGGCGGATGAAGCGACAGCCATAATGGCAACAAATGATACAAGGATCTTTTTCATGGTTGGGTCTCCGGTGTTTTCATACCCAAACAATCAACGGCTTATAACAGAGAAAGCATTTGATCTCAGGGCGGGTTATTCATCACTCCAGGAACCAGGCGATTGCGTTATCACTCTGCTCCTGATTTATGAATGATTATAAAAAACCGCCTCTGTTTATCGCGTGACTGAATGATGACAATTTTGTCACCTTCCATGTTTCTCCTGAATAACGGGATTAATCCCTTAATAAACGCACTTTGAACACAATTTCCCGCCCCCGCTGTACTGCTGACAATTCGCCACCGTGAGCGAGAATGATTGACCTCGTTATTGATAATCCCAGCCCCGCGCCTTCGGTGTTGTGAACCCGTGATGAGTCTGCGCGATAGAACCGGTCAAACAAACGTTCAAGATTGGCGGGAACTGAGCCAGACATCGCATTCGTAATCATCACGTTTACAAAGTCACTGTCACGCTCAAGGCGTATAGCAGTACAGGTCTTATCGGGAGAATACTTGATTGCATTGGAAAGCAGGTTGCTGAAAGCACGTCGCAGCATATCGCTGTCTCCGGCAACAACGCCCTCTCCTTCAACCGTGATTGTCTTTCCTGACTCGTCTGCCAGAGGCTCGAACAGCTCACGTAATTCATTCAGTTCGGCGGCCAGATCCACATCATGTTTATCCAGTTGCAGCAGACCATGCTCTGAACGTGCCAGAAAAAGCATGTCACTGGTCATTCGTGACAATCTTTTCAGTTCTTCCAGGTTCGCGAATAAAATTTCACGGTAATGCGAAACATCCCTTTCCTTTGCCAGTGCAAACTGCGTCTGCATCATCAGATTACTGACCGGGGTACGCAACTCATGTGCGATATCAGAAGAGAAATCTGACAGTTTCCGGAATGACCCCTCCAGGCGATCGAACATATTATTGAACTCCTGCATGGTCTCAGATATTTCCGGCGGAGCCAGATCGGGATTAAGACGCTGATCCAGGCTGTGTACGGTCATGGAGGAAGCCAGACTGGTCATTTCCCGTAGCGGTTTCAGACCAATACGTGTGGTCAGCCAGCCCAGAAAAATAGAAATAAAGACCAGACCGATATTGAACCAGAACAGCCAGGTACTGAGCTTATCCATAAACAGGGTGTGATACCCGGTATCCGTGGCAACCGTAATGATGAAATGTTTGCTTCGACCCTGTTCCGGAACCACAGCAACCCGCCGCGAGATACTGCGATACACGGTATTATTTTCTTCAGTCTGGATCATATAGTCGAGAACATCACCCGACTTATTCAGCAGGATCGCAGGGACAACAGAGTTTTTAGCATACAGCTCCACGATTTTTTCATTTTCCATATTTTTTATAGAAATGAATAAACCATTGTGCCCCACCATCGCATCATTTATTTTTTCAGTTAATGATTTTATATCCGTCTTGTTCTGGAACGTTTCTGTCTTAAGAAACTCTTCGGTGAGCTGAAGTTTACCTGTCAGAAAATCGCGGTCCTGATTATCGAAATAGCCATTAAGGGTGCTAATCAGGATAAAACTTGATAACCACCATACCGTAAGCATCACCGCAGAAAAAATCAGGCTCAGGCGTGTGGTCAGGGAAATTTTGAACCTCACTCTTCTCTGATCTCCAGGACATATCCGGCACCGCGAACGGTATGGATCAGTTTTGGCTCAAAGTCATCATCAATTTTACTTCTCAGACGTCTCACGGCGACATCAATCACATTCGTATCACTGTCAAAATTCATGTTCCAGACCAGGGACGAGATAAGACTCCTGGGTAACACTTCTCCGGTGCGTTGCAGCAGCAACTCAAGCAGAACGTATTCTTTACCGGTGAGATGGATCTTCTTCCCCGAACGGATCACGGTCCGGCGCACCATATCAACGGTCATATCGGCGATGGTGCAGACTGTTGCGGCCTGCGAGCGTGCCCGGCGCAGTAGGGTTCTTACACGTGCAACCAGCTCCGTAAAATCAAAGGGCTTAATCAGGTAGTCATCTGCGCCAAGCTCCAGTCCTTTCACTTTGTCCCGCACGTTGTCCTTTGCGGTTAAAAACAGGACCGGTTCTTCGTGCCCGGACTCCCTCAGTGCGCTGATGATTTGCCACCCGTCGAGGAAAGGCAGCATCACGTCCAGTATTATCAAATCATACTGTCCCTTCGACGCGGCCCCGAGACCATCGCGGCCATTATTAAAGAGATCGGCCTGATAGCCTTCCTCAACCAGTCCCTGCTGCAGGTAACGACCTGTTTTTTGTTCGTCTTCAACGATTAAAATACGCTGCATGGTCAACTCGCTGATATGAAAGTAAAAATCTCACGCATGAGCTTTGGCTGTCCCCTAGCTGACCTGAGACGGAGCAAGCATTCCGAGCCACGCTACGGCGCCCAGAATGATAATCGCAACAACGAATTCTGTCAGGATGCTGTTTCGCATCAGGGCAACGCTGCGATCATAATTCCCTTCCCTGACCATAACTTCAAGCCGGGGACCCAGGTGAAACCGGTTTGCTGCAGCCAGAAGAAGCATCAGAACAAACAGAGCCGTCTTGGCAAGCAATATCCTCCCCCAGGAACTGTTGAATAAGGGAGTTAAGTTACCCTCAGCAATATACAGATAGTTGACCAGCGCACTCAGGATCAGGGCTACAACAATCACCGTTCCTGCCGTGGCAAATTTTGCCAGGGAGTCAGATATCACAATGACGCTCTGTGCATTATGCTCGTTTCTGCGCATCAGCAGGATAGCAAATGCAACCAGAGCACCTGTCCAGGCACCTGCAGCGCCGAGATGGGTCAGATCGCTCAGTAAATGGAGATAGTAATGCAGACCGTCATGCATAACGGCGTGTCCTCCCCAGGCAAGTGTAGCCAGCGCCACGCCCCCACTCATCGTCATCAGCAGGCAGGACAATACTCTCTTATTAGTGTAAAGGAACAAAGCACCGAGTGTGGTAAACAGGGCACAGAGCCTGACAATCCAGCTAATACCCACATCAGTTTCTTCTATCACCATCTCGATAACATGGATGGATAATTCTCTGAGGTCAGTTACTCCACTCATGGCATTAGATACCAGGAGCATATTAATGCCAGTAAGAATGATGCCTGTAACAACAGCAAAGGTTATAAACGACCTGAAATTAGTCAGGTTATAGGTTTCATATCTGACACCGCTTATTCCATATATCTGAAAAAATGGCAATCCAAATATTACCATCAAATCCAGATAAAGAAGAAAACGAATAACAATCATAATCAGGTCGTTCATAATATTACTTCACTGTAAAGGTGTAATTACCGGTAATAGGGTGCGTATCTGAAGAAACCGCGCGCCAGTCAACACGATAAGTGCCAGCGGGTAAAGGCTCTCGCGGAATAATGACCATCGATTTAGGGTCAGCGCCTGGCGCCACTTTTGCCGCGACCGGCATCGGAGAATGTGATGACATGCCTTTCATACCCGTCATCGTTAATTTTGCACCTGAGAATTTCACGGTCAGATTTTCCGAGAAATTAAGCTGAATCTTTTCCGGGGCCGCTACGGCTGAATCAGCCTGTGGCACAGAGCTTTTTAATTCCGGATGGGCCATAGCAGAGAAAGCAACGCCCATAACGAGGCCGCCTGTAAGAATGGCTTTATTTAAAATCGACATTTTATTTACCTGTTTAGTTGAGTGTTTTATATCAGTGCGTTAAAACCAGATTCTGGCTCCCGCCAGGAATACTACCTGATGGTCTTTCTCACCTTCTCTTTTCGCCATATCGGATGTTTTCCCGTAAAGTTGATTCCAGGAAACGCCTATATAGGGTGCAAACTCACGGCGTATTTCATAGCGCAGCCGGAGCCCCAGCTCTGTGTCAGTCAGTCCCCTGCCGCGACCCCGCGATTCATCATCCTGACTGTAGAAATTCACCTCATAGGATGGCTGGAGTATGAGCCGGTTAGTCAGTAAAACGTCGTATTCTCCTCCCAGACGAAGGGCTGCTTTTCCGCCATTACTGACAAAACCCGTAATTTCAGACTCAAAATTATAGAGTGCCAGCCCCTGAAAACCGACAGCAGCCCAGGTCCGGGCAGAAGCAGGTCTGAAATCCTGCCTGACACCCGCAACCAAATCCCACCATGGGCCAACCGCATGTCCCCAGAGTAACTGCGCTTCAGCCGCCTCCGTTTCCCCATTGCTTCGTTCACCTTCACTCTTTAGCCAAATCCGATCTGTGTCGCCTCCAATCCAGCTGTTAACACTCCAGCTGAAATTGTTGGTGTTATCCGACCGTTGCCATTCCAGTTGATCCAGCAGAACCAGATAATTAATCGCACTGTCGTGAATCGCATGCCCCTGTAAATTGCCGAATGCAGCCTTCCGGTCGGCATCGGTAACAGGCGGAATTGGCGTTCTGCTCTCAGTTACAATGGGCTCCATTGACGTCATCTCAGTGAAATTCTCATCTGCTGGCATCTGCATGGCAGACATGTCGTGCCCGGCGTGGGGATCTGCAGAGACGGAGCCCGCCGCAATAGAAAGCTGTGAGGTAAACAAACCGGCGACCAGAACAGGTATGGCCTTAAAACTTCTCTTCATTCGCATCATTCCTCCACCCGGACTTCACGAAACATTCCCATTTCCATGTGATAGAGCAAATGGCAGTGATACGCCCAGCGGCCAAGCGCATCTGCTGTCACTCTGTAACTGCGTTTTGTACCAGGGGGAACATCTATTGTGTGTTTACGAACCATGAAATTACCGTTTTCATCTTCCAGATCGCTCCACATGCCATGCAGGTGAATGGGGTGAGTCATCATGGTATCGTTGACCAGCGTGATCCTGAGTCGCTCACCGTATTTCAGCAGCACCGGTGCGGCATCTGAAAACTTGATTCCGTTAAATGACCAGGCAAACTTTTCCATGTGGCCGGTTAAATGCAGTTCTATGGTGCGGCCAGGTTCACGTCCGTCAGGATCCTCAAAGCGGCTTTTCAAATCCGCGTACGTGAGAACCTTTCTTCCGTTATTTCGAAGACCAATACCCGGATCGTTTAATTTCGGGGAGACGCTCATCGCCTGCATATCAACCAGTGGGTTATCCGTTTCTGACGCAGGATGACTTTGCATACCCGGCATTCCGGCCATCTGAGAATGATCCATACCGGCCATGCTGCTGTGATCCATGGGCGCGGAGGACGTCCCGCTATCGGCAAGGTCAGCACCGTCCATAGACATCATCTCTCCACTGTTATCCATGCCTCCCATCTGGCTGTGGTCCATTCCTGCCATATCATGTCCCATTCCTCCCATACCCATATCTTCCATGGTCAACAGAGGACGGGGATCGAGGGCGGGAACGACAGCACTTAACCCCTCTCTCGTGGCCAGTGTCCCGCGAGCGTAACCGGTCCTGTCCATAGATTGTGCGAAGATGGTATAGGCCTCACCCTGCGGCTCCACAATGACATCATAGGTTTCGGCAACGGCAATCCTGAATTCGTCAACGGTAACCGGGTTTACATACTGGCCATCTGCAGCCACGACCGTCATTTTCAGCCCGGGGATGCGGATATCGAAATAGGTCATTGCCGAGCCGTTGATAAACCGTAAGCGTATCTTTTCACCGGGACGGAACAGTCCGGTCCAGTTTTTCAGCGGGGCCTGCCCGTTCATGAGATAGGTGTAGGTGTAGCCACTGACATCCGCGAGGTCAGTCGGATTCATTTTCATTTCAGCCCACATTTTCCGGTCGGCAATGGTGGCTGACAGCCCCCTGGTATTCACGTCGCGGAAAAAAGAGCCAACGGTTGGTTTATTAAAATTGTAGTAATCCGACTGTTTTTTTAATTTTTTCAGCAGGCTGTGAGGATTTTCATCGGTCCAGTCAGACAACATGACCACGTGCTCACGATCGTAAGCAAACGGCTCAGGCTCCCTGGCATCAATGATAATGGCACCGTATACCCCCTCCTGTTCCTGCAGACCGGAATGGCTGTGGTACCAGTAAGTCCCGTTCTGCTTAACCTTAAAGGTGTAAACGTAGGTATCATCAGGTTCGATACCCATAAAACTCAGCCCCGGAACACCATCCATATTGGCCGGAAGAATAATGCCGTGCCAGTGAATGGACGTCTGTTCATTAAGACGGTTTTTGACCTTCAGGGTAATGGTGTCACCTTCTTTCCAGCGAAGAACGGGCCCCGGCAGGCCTCCATTGATTGTTTTGGCCTGACGCTCACTGCCCGTAATATTGACTGCCGTTTCACCAATGGTCAGGTCAAACTGAGTACCCTGCAGGGATGCGGCAACTGGCAGGCTCAGACTGGAACGCGCATTGAAACTCCATACGCCAAGACTTCCGGCTACGCCAGAGAGGGTTAACCCCTTCAGGAAAGTTCGTCGAGACGTTTTCAACAGCATGCGCGTTCCCTTATATAAAGTATGGTTACTGACAGAATTCGAGAACCGATTTAAATTAAATTTCTGGTTCATCCTCTTACAATGAAATGAAGCTAACACACCTTAAGAAACAAATTCATTACAATCGTGTAATGTACGCAACTGTATTACATTTACGTCATCTTCCCCACAGGTTGATTATTTTTATATATGATCGTGATGACATCTTTTATGTACCTAAGAAGGTAATTACACATGAATATATTAATTACGACCACTGCGTTTACAGCTTTATTTTGTGGGGCAGCTTTTGCTCTGCCCAGTGATATTTCCCATGAAGCACATCGATTCGTGAATAATGCCTCAGCCGTCAGTCATGTGAATTCATCGACGCATGAAAACTTGCCGGACAGGGTTAATAAAAACAACACGCCCTCATTCTCTGAAATGAATGAACATGAAAGGGCCATTGTTGCTCATTCATTTATGAACAACAGCGCGTCCTATGCACATCAAAAAATGATTGAGGAACATAAAAAATGCTGTCCGGCAGTGATGCAAATTCAAAGACCTCATCTTCTTCTTTTAACGAACTGAATGTCGGCGAGAAAGCCGCCCTCGTGCATGAGCAGGTCAATAATGCCGGTGCGGAAGCACATCAGACGCAGGCAAGAAAGCTTCGCGGACTGTATTCATCAAGGTAACTGCAGGCGGGTTATTGCTCAGCGTCGGGTGCGCAGCAGGGTTTTACTGGCGGGTTACGTAGCAGGACATGAGCCCCATATTGCTCTGCCGTAACCTGTTTCAGTCCCGTTAATCATCACCGTCGGGCTGGTCATACAGTTCCCAGAGCTTCAGGAACAAACGGGAAACAAGGTATGTTACAAAAATGCCGAACATCAACGGTGCTCCCGATTAACTGACGGATGACACGTCTCCTGAAAACCCCTAGCATACGCCGCAGTGTTCATGCTAACGGCGAATTCCAGCAAATGTATTCTACCGATATCGTAAAAGAAAATGCTTACCTTTCAGCCTCCCGCTCGGGGCTGGAATCGAACGAGATCGCTACCCTTCAGCGCTCTTTGCCTTCCCGGTTTAATCTTCGGCATTTGAAAAAAAATGAATCATTAAAACTCGTACTGCAAAAGAAAGCGGGAAAATCACGTGTAGTGACCTATAAATTTACGTCCGGTTCATTTAATTACACGGCGTATCGTATATCCGACAAAAAATTCTATAACCTTTCCGATACTTCCGGGAAAGGCAGTCTCGATTATCCGTTACCGGCCACAGCAAGACTCAGTTCACCTTTCAATCCTGCAAGACTTAACCCGGTATCGGGAAAAGTGAGTCCCCATAATGGCATTGATTATTCCATGCCCATGAACACTAAAATAGTCAGCGTCATCGACGGAAAAATCACCCGGACCGAATACAACAGTACCATGGGATATTTTGTTGAAGTAACGGGAAAAGCCGGTGTTAAAACTCGCTATCTCCACCTCAATAAAATACTCGTTACTAAAGGGGCCAGGGTTACCCGGGGAGGCGCTATTGCGTTATCCGGTAACAGCGGACGTTCATCCGGTCCTCATCTGCATTACGAGCTGGTCATCAATAACAATCCTGTTAACTCACTGGCGTTCCGGGCAGCGGCACCCGCTGATAACAAACTCGAACAGCATGCCTTTGCGCATGCCAGAGACTACGAACGATACCTGGACTGATAACGGGACCGCGACGCGGCCCCGTTTGCCGAATTAATTTTTTTTATCGTTCCCACCATCGTGATGTTGGTGATCTCCATGCCCGTGGAAAAGATGCATTAGCGGGCAGACCAGCAATAACAGATATGGCCAGTAACCTGCCACATGTGACCAGTGTTCGCGCAGGAGGGCAAAAGCCGCGATCGCGGCGACAGCAATAAGCGCATAGGTGGTACTTTTCATACTGGACTCCTTCTGTTCGTAACAGACCCTTCACTCAGAGTTATTTCCCGAGCCTGACACTTTTCAGACGCAACGCATTCACAATGACGCTGACGGAGGAAAGAGCCATGGCCGCTGCCGCAATAACTGGCGACAGCAGTATTCCATACACAGGATAAAGCAGACCTGCAGCCACAGGCACGCCAAGTGCGTTGTAGATAAATGCAAAAAACAGATTCTGTCGGATATTTTTCATGGTGATCTCTGACAGATGACGGGCCCTGTTCAGTATCATCAAGTCGCCTTTGAGAAGGGTGACTCCGGCACTTTCAATTGCCACATCTGTACCCGTTCCCATGGCTATACCCACGTCAGCCGCTGCCAGCGCCGGGGCATCATTCACACCGTCTCCGGCCATCGCAACCACATGGCCAGACGCTTTCAGTCGGGTTATCACTGCTTTTTTGCCATCCGGCAGAATTCCGGCTTCAACCTCATCTATTCCCAGTTTCCGTGCGACTGCTTCAGCAGTAAGCTGGTTATCCCCGGTGAGCATAACAATGCGGATCCCCGCCTGACGCAAAGCTTTAAGCGCATCCGGCGTGGTTGCTTTCACGGGATCCGAGATAGCTATCAGGCCTGCAAGGTGCCCGTCTGTGGCCACATAGATAACGGTAGCGCCTTCCATCCGCAACGTATCCGCAACGGCCTTTTGATTATCAATAACGATACTGTTTTCCTGCATAGCCAGTTCATTACCGATAACAACCCGTTGACCTTCGACATCGCCTGAGACACCTTTACCCGACGGCGCATCAAAATGAGTGACTGCGGGTATTGCGATCTCCTTTTCCTGTGCTGCTTTAACTACTGCCATACCCAGCGGATGTTGCGAGCCTTTTTCCACTGCGGCCGTTACACGTAAAAGAGATGTTTCCCCACCCGGATTGAGACTGATAATCCCTGTCACCGTAGGCGAACCTTCCGTGAGCGTGCCTGTTTTGTCGACAACCAGCGTGTCCACTTTTTCAAGACGCTCAAGGGCTTCGGCATTCCTGATTAACACCCCGGCCTGGGCTCCTTTGCCTACCCCCACCATTATCGACATCGGTGTGGCCAGCCCCAGTGCGCAGGGGCAGGCAATAATCAGGACCGACACAGCCGCAATCAGACCGTGCGCCATCCTGGGCTCGGGGCCCCAGACAGACCAGATCACGAAAGCAACAACCGCGATAAGTATCACCAGAGGAACAAACCAGCCTGAAACGCTGTCAGCCATTCTCTGGATGGGGGCACGCGAACGCTGTGCATCAGCGACCATCTGAACAATTCGTGAGAGCATCGTTTCATCACCGACTTTCTCTGCACGGATGATAAGACTACCTGTCTGATTAATCGTCCCCCCAATGACAGGGTCACCCTTCGTTTTGGTAACCGGCATAGACTCCCCGGTCACCATCGATTCATCAACGGTTGTTTTGCCTTCGATCACGATACCGTCGACCGGAATACTCTCTCCAGGTCTGATGCGGAGCTTATCGCCAGGCAGGACATCTTCCGCATTAATATCCGTTTCATGACCGTCATGATCCAGCCGTCTGGCGGTTTTGGGGGCAAGGTTCAGAAGCGCAGTAATGGCGCCTGAGGTTTGTTCCCGTGCCCGCAGCTCAAGAACCTGTCCCAGCAGAACAAGCACCGTAATAACTGCTGCGGCTTCAAAATAAACGGCCACCAGGCCATCCATGTTTCTGAACGATGCAGGAAACCAGGAGGGGAAGACGGTTGCAATGACGCTGTAAACCCAGGCTACGCCGGTCCCCATTGCAACAAGGGTAAACATATTCAGGGAGCGGTTACGTAACGACATTCCGGCCCGGGCGAAGAATGGCCAGCCACACCACAACACGACAGGGGAGGCCAGAAGCAGCTGCAGCCATGTGTTGTACTGTGGCGCTACTATATTCCTCAAGTCGGGAAACAGATGAGATCCCATTTCGAGTACCAGAACCGGAAACGCCAGCAACAACCCCAGCCAGAAGCGTCTTGTCATGTCGTGAAGTTCATCACTCGGCCCCGTGGATGCCGTAGCTACGAGCGGCTCCAGTGCCATTCCACAGACAGGACAGCTTCCGGGACCACTGCGGCGTATCTCCGGGTGCATCGGACATGTCCACACACCTTCAGAATTCTCTTTTTCCGCCTGGTGGTGAGGCTGTTTTATCTGATCAGGGCTGACTTCGTGATGATCGTGGTGATGGTGATGGGAATGTTCACTGGCATCTTCGGTAAGATAACGATCGGGATGGGCTTTAAATTTACTCTCACAGCTGGCGGAGCAGAAATAAAGTTGATGGTCCTGGTATCGAATGCTGCTGTGCGCCCTGTCGGGCAGGATGGCCATCCCGCACACGGGATCTCTCACCTTATGCAATACGTGGCCCTCGTCCGGGGATAATGTCTGCTCAGAAGCAGTCTGGTTGTTGTGTTGCACTGCATTGTCATTTTTCACAGTAACTCTCCTTATGCATACCGAAGCATCTTCTGTCTTCAGGGTATGTCATGTCTTCAGGGTATGTCATGGATGCGATTACCACGAATATCGCCGGCACAGGAGTGCCTGCTACCGGCGTCCCGTTATCAGCCGTTCCGCTGACTATTCGATTCGCTGGAAGACTTTTTTACTTCCATCCGGTGAGAATGCGATAACATCGTAAGCCTCTTTTCGGGCTCCCATCTCCATTCCAGGACTTCCTGCTGGCATACCGGGGGTGGCGAGACCGTATATACCCGAACCAGACTGCATTGCCTTATGTATCGTTGTCGCAGGCACATGGCCTTCAATGATCAAATTACCGGCAACCGCGGTATGACAACTTCGTAGTCCTGCAGGAATAGCATGCTTTTCTTTCAGGGCTGACAGCGCCTGATCATTCATGACGTGAGTTCGTACTTCAAACCCGTCTTTTTCCATCGCTTTGCCCCACAGGGAACAACAGCCACAGTTTTCAGATTTGTACATATCAATCACTTTTTCACTCGCCATCGCGGGTAGTGAAAGGCCGAGAGCCAGCGCCATTAGAACCACTTTTTTCATACTCACCTCTGTATATTATCGATATAAACCCTGACGTCAGGGTGAATCAGTAAAGAAGGACACCCACAGGGGGTGCCCTTTCAGGTTCAGGACACGCTTTTTTTATGTCTGCGCAGCCAGATTAATTTGTAGGCGGCAGGAATAATGAACAGGGACAGCAGCGGAGCCGTGATCATCCCACCAATCATGGGTGCCGCGATACGGCTCATGACTTCTGAACCTGCACCGGTTCCCCAGAGTATTGGCAGCAGACCCGCAATGATCACCGCCACGGTCATGGCTTTCGGCCGGACACGCAGTACGGCACCATGATAGAGGGCTTCATCAAGGCCTTCCGGTGTGAACGTCTCTTTACGGGACAATTCCGGGTGCGCTTCAATGGCATGACGCAGATACATCAGCATGACCACGCCAAACTCTGCTGCCACCCCGGCCAGGGCGATAAACCCGGTTCCGGTCGCCACTGACATATGGAAGCCCTGCCAGTACAGGAACCATATCCCGCCAACCAGGGCAAACGGCAGGCTCATCAGGATCAACAGGGCTTCATCAACCCTGCGGAATGCCAGATATAACAGGATGAAGATGATCATCACCGTCATCGGTACCATCAGTTTTAATTTCTTATTGGCGTGCTCGAGTAATTCAAACTGTCCTGAGAATGCCACACTGGTCCCCGGTCTCAGTTTCACTTTCTCACTGATGGCCGTCTTAATATCGTTCACCACCGACACCATGTCCCTGCCGCGGGCATCAACATAAATCCAGCTGGCTGGCCGGGCATTTTCGGTTTTCAGCATGGTTGGTCCGGAAACGACCTTAATATCGGCAACATCGCCCAGCGTAATTTGCTGCTTCATTGGGGTCAGGATTGGCATCTCTCTCAACGCCTGCGGACTGTTACGGTAATCCTGCGGATAGCGAATGTTAATAGGGTACCGGGCCACGCCTTCAACCGTCTCACCCACCATAGCCCCACCGATTGCTGAAGAGACGAACAGCTGGACGTCGCCCACAGTCATCCCGTACCGGGAAGCTTTTTCCCGGTTAATGTCCACATCAATATAACGTCCACCTTCCAGTCGTTCAGCCAGTGCGGAAACCACACCAGGTACGGTTTTAGCGACTGCTTCGATACTCTGTGCTGTTACATCGATATCCGACAGAACAGTACCCGATACCTTAATACCTATCGGACTTTTAATGCCGGTTGAGAGCATATCAATACGGTTACGGATAGGCGGTACCCAGAGGTTGGCCAGACCCGGTAAACGGACGGTCCTGTCGAGTTCTTCAATAATCTTGTCAATCGTCATGCCTGGACGCCACTGATCCTCAGGTTTCAGTTGGATGGTGGTTTCCATCATTTCGAGCGGAGCAGAATCCGTGGCGGTCTCAGCCTTACCGGTCTTGCCAAAAACTGAGGCCACTTCAGGCACCGTTTTGATTAGTTTGTCCGTGGTCTGTAAGAGCGCAGCAGCTTCTCCAGGAGACACGCCAGGTAACGTTGACGGCATATACAACAGGTCACCTTCGTTAATCTTCGGTAAAAACTCGCCGCCCACCTGACTCAGTGGCCAGATAACAGTGAAAATGGATAAAGCCGCAACCAGCAGGGTTGTTTTTGGCCAGTGTAGTACCCTGAGCAGTAACGGGTGATACGCTTTAATCAGCAACCGGTTCAGTGGGTTACTGGTCTCAGCAGGAATTTTCCCGCGGATCCAGAACCCCATCAGAATAGGGATAACAATGATTGCCAGTATGGCTGCACCCGCCATGGAATACGTTTTTGTAAAGGCCAGCGGACCAAACAGACGCCCTTCCTGCCCTTCCAGGGTAAAAATAGGAATGAACGATAATGTGATAATCAGCAGGCTGATAAACAGCGCTGGACCCACTTCAACGGAGGCGTCAGTGATAACCTTCCAGCGGGTGGCATTATCAATCTGTTCCCCGGGATGCTGATGGTCCCACTCCTCAAGCCGTTTATGCGCGTTTTCGATCATGACGATGGCGGCATCCACCATCGCTCCGACGGCTATTGCAATCCCTCCCAGCGACATAATGTTGGCATTCAGCCCCTGGAAGTGCATAACAATGAAGGCGATACACAGGCCAAGTGGCAGAGAAATAATCGCCACCAGGGCAGAACGGACATGCCAGAGGAACAGTGCGCAAACGACAGCAACAACGATAAACTCTTCAAGAAGCTTGTAACTGAGGTTGTCAATCGCGCGATCGATTAACTGGCTGCGATCGTATGTCGTTACGATCTCCACTCCTTCAGGCAGGCTGGCCTTCAGCGTGTCCAGTTTATCCCTCACCGCCGTGATGACTTCGCGTGCATTTTTGCCCGAACGCAGGATCACCACGCCGCCAGCGACTTCGCCCTGACCATTAAGCTCAGCGATACCACGCCGCATTTCCGGCCCCATTTGTACGCGGGCAACATCACGGAGGTAAACAGGTACTCCGTTTTCCCCCGTTTTCAGGACGATATTTTTAAAATCATCAATAGTCTGAAGATAACCGCTGGCCCGGACCATATACTCTGACTCAGCAATTTCAACAGATGAGCCACCGGCTTCCTGGTTAGATGAGCTAAGAGCTTGTTTTACTTCTGGCAGGCTGATGCCGTACTGCGTCAGTTTTACCGGGTCAAGCTGGATCTGATACTGCTTAACCACGCCGCCTACGGATGCAACTTCAGCGACATTAGGAATGGTTTTCAGTTCAAATTTCAGGAACCAGTCCTGCAGAGAACGAAGTTCTGACAGATCGTGTTTTCCGCTGTGATCGACCAGGGCATATTCAAATATCCAGCCCACCCCCGTGGCATCAGGGCCAATCTCAGAACTTACGCCGGCAGGCAGTTTTCCCTGAACCTGATTCAGGTATTCCAGGACTCGGGACCGGGCCCAGTACAGATCAGTGCCATCTTCAAAAATGACATACACATACGAATCCCCGAACTGTGAAAAACCACGCACGGTTTTTGCGCCAGGCACGGATAGCATGGTGGTGGTAAGTGGATAGGTGACCTGGTTTTCTACAATCTGCGGGGCCTGGCCGGGATAGCTGGTTTTGATAATGACCTGTACATCTGACAGGTCAGGCAAGGCATCGACCGGCGTGTTAATAATCGTCCATGTACCCCAGATGCTGAGAAACAAGGCCCCCATCATGACCAGGAAACGGTTGGCGACAGAGCGCCGGATAATCCATTCAATCATCGTCGTCTCCTCAGTGCCCTGAATGCATATTTACAGGCTGGTCAGACACTGCTGGCATACTGCTTTCTGTTTTTTCAGGGTGGCGCATACGTTCCAGCGCGCCCGTAATATTGGCTTCGGAGTCAATGAGGAACAGGCCACTGACCACCACGATATCGCCTTCATTCAGGCCGGAACCGATGCCGGACTGTTGCTGTGATTCATGCAGAACGTGGATCTGTTTCGGCACAAACTTGCCTTCATCATCAACAGTAATCACACGCTGTTCTTTGCCAGTATCGATAACGGCCTGGCTTGGTATCAGCAGCATCTCCTGGCTCTTGGTATTCAGTTTCAGATAGGCATTCATGCCCGGTTTCAGGAGTTCATCTTTGTTAGTGACCTGCAGACGAACCTGCAGCGTGCGGGTTGTCTGGTCCACACTCGGCAGAATGTTCCATTTTTCGACATGAAACGTTTTATCCGGATATGCCGGGACCGAGATTTCAAATTGCGACGTATCTTTCAGCAGATAGGCAATTGATTCAGGAACTGCGGCACTGATCCAGACCGGATCCATCCCCTGAATCTGCGCCACTACTTTATCTTTCGAAATATTCATTCCGGTACGCAGGTCAAACGCTGTAATAACACCGTCTATAGGAGCTTTAATGGTAAAACGGGTCTGGATGCTCCGGGTAGAACGCAGTCTCTGAATATCCTCTTCCGGCATACCTGCCAGGCGAAGCCGTTCCAGAACGCCTTTAATTTGCGTGGAAGTACCGCCGGTGCTGGATAACAAAAGGAATTCACTCTGTGCTTCCACCCAGTCCGGAATGGTAATATCGATAAGTGGCGTACCCTTCTTCACATGATCGCCAGTCGTCATGGGGTAGACTTTTTCGACAAACCCGTCAGAACGCGCCTGCACAATAACAAACTGATACTCGTTATAGCTGACATTAGCCGGGATTGTCTGGGAATAATTCAACATACCACGCGTGACTTTTTGCGTTTTTAATCCCAGGTTCTGAACCTGAGTTGGATCAATACGGATCCCGCTACTGCTGCTCTCGCCGCTTTCATCAGCATATTTAGGCACCAGGTCCATATCCATAAAGGGAGATTTTCCGGGTTTATCAAATTTGGTATCCGGTTTCATTGGGTCATACCAGAAAAGCACCTTTCGTTCCGGTGCCTTTTGTTCTGTTTTTTCTGTCTTTTGTGCTGAGTTTACATACTGCCAGGCAGTAACCGATATCAGCCCCCCTGCTATGAGGCTGCTGATAATTATTGCAGCATATTTTATCTTTAAAGAAGCCATACAATTTTCCGCTAAAAAATCAAAACACCTGGCATATGCGCCTGACGGTTAACTCACACATATACCTATGTGAATGTACAGGCGCACAGGATGTAATCGCTCCGGACAGCCAATCAGGACTGCGTCACGTTAATGCTTTTAAGTAAAGAAATATTACCCTGCTGAATAAACGAGAAATCAACGTGGCTGCCAGTTTTCAGGGCATTAATAGCGTCGTCTGCATTAACAAAAGTGAAGCGCATGGTCATTGCAGGCCAGCCCACATCAGGGATAGCTTCGTGCGAAATGGTGATTTTTTTACTATTCATATCAATGGCTTTAACGACACCGGAGCCCCTGATAACCTGCTGTACCGAAGCGTCACTGGCAGCATTCATATCACCATGCTGATGTGTTTCAGCATGAAGACCGGCAGAAAATATGACAGAGAAGGCACCAAATAAAACGGCTTTAAATGAATTACGCATTTTAAATTTCCTGATTAATTAAATAAATTTACTCTACCCAACCGCCACCCAGTGCGGTAAACAGATTAATTTCGTTAACCTGCCGGGAATAGGTAAGATCGAGAATGGTTTGCTGCGTAGCGAAGAGAGAACGCTCTGCATCCAGCACTTCAATGTAACTGACAGCACCACTGGAATATAATCCTCTGGCACGCTGGAGAGTTATCTGAAGTGAATCAAGATAACGCTGCTGTGACTCAAGTTGCTGGCTAAGGCTGTCGCGCAGCGCAAGCGTGTCGGAAACATCCTTAAAGGCTGACTGAATTTTTTGTTCGTAATTAACCACCGACTGTTGCTGGCGAATTTCAGCCAGCTTCAGATTGGCTTTATTCCTGCCAGCATTAAATATAGGAATTTCAATTTTAGGGATAAAATTCCACATTCCACTTCCTGACGTAAACAGGCTGGACAGCTCCGTACTGCTTGCGGAAAGACCACTGGTCAGGGTAATTGAGGGGAAAAAGGCCGCTCGCGCTGCGCCAATATTGGCATCAGCCGCTTTCAGCTGATATTCCGCTTCCATAATATCCGGTCGCTGCAGCAAAATTTGTGAAGACAGATTTGGTGGCAATTTTACTGGGGCTATCTCCCCGCCTTTCATCCCTTTTTCTGACGGAAGTGCGCGGTACGTTCCCAGCACCAGTTGCAGGGCATTGTTTGCCTGAGCCAGATCGCCTTCTCGTTTGGCTATTTCGGCGCGGGTACTTTCGATTTGTCCTCGCGCCTGTTCAAGTGCCAGAACGTTCGTACTCCCGGTCACGAGCTGCTGCTCAACGAAAGCATAGGACTGTTGATAATTTTTCAGCGTTTCCCGCGCAATACGAAGTTGTTCGTACGCCAGTTGCTGGCTGAAATAGCTTTGTGAAACGTTGGATACCAGAAGGATGTGTACGGCCCGACGGGCTTCTTCGCTGGCAAAGTAGTTCTGGCGATCAGCATCACTCATGTTCTTAAGTTTGCCGAAAAAATCGAGCTCATAACTGAACTCCAGACCTGCGTCGTACTCCTGTGTGGTCGGCTTGTCACCTTTCAGACCACCGCTGTATGTGATCCCGGATGAGGCATTCAGCTGGGGATAACGATCTGCATCCGTGACGTTGAACTGGGCCCGGGCCTCTTCAACCTTCAGTGCAGCCATTCTCAAATCACGGTTATTAGTCAGGGCTTCAGTAATCAGCCGGGTGACCTGGGGATCGACAAAAAAGTTACGCCAGCCCGTATCCTGATAGCCATTCACCGCTGGCGTCAGGCTGTTACGGGACAGTGAAAACTGCTGGGGTACCGGTGCTGCCGGACGCTGATATTCAGGCGCCAGAGAGACACAACCAGCCAGAATGAAGATTGTGCTGATGCTGAGTAGTTTTAATTTGAACATATTGCTTCTCGTCCAGGCAGACCTGGTAAATGGTTCAAATGAAGTTCAGAGTATTACCAGGGTTACTTTACAGAATGCACTCTGTTTGTCGGGTGACAGAATAATGACAATGTTGTCATTTTTACGGTAATTCGTTGATTACGATCGTGGGCGCAATAGAATGACATTAGCAGCCAGACGGGGAGCAAGATGAAAATATTGATCGTCGAAGACGAAATTAAAACAGGTGAATATCTCAGCAAAGGGCTTACAGAGGCAGGGTTCGTAGTGGATCACGCTGATAATGGTCTTACCGGATATCATCTCGCCATGACAGCCGAGTATGATTTAGTCATTCTGGACATCATGCTGCCTGATGTGAACGGCTGGGATATCATCCGCATGCTGCGCACTGCCGGAAAGGGTATGCCGGTCTTACTACTGACGGCCCTCGGCACGATCGAACACAGGGTCAAAGGACTGGAACTGGGTGCGGACGATTATCTGGTTAAACCCTTTGCGTTTGCCGAACTGCTGGCCCGGGTGAGAACCCTTCTGAGGCGGGGAAACGCGATGATCACGGAAAGCCAGTTTAGGGTGGCTGATCTCTCGATGGATCTCGTATCCAGAAAAGTCAGTCGCGCCGGAAACCGCATTGTGCTCACCAGTAAAGAGTTCAGCCTGCTGGAATTTTTCATTCGCCATCAGGGCGAGGTTCTTCCCCGCTCCCTGATTGCCTCTCAGGTCTGGGACATGAATTTTGACAGCGACACTAACGCGATTGATGTCGCCGTAAAGCGACTCCGCGCTAAAATAGACAACGATTACGGGACAAAGCTGATCCAGACTGTCCGGGGCGTGGGCTATATGCTGGAGGCCCCGGATGCATAGCAAACCTTCCAGGCGCCCTTTCTCACTCGCCCTGCGGCTGACCTTTTTTATCAGCCTGTCCACGATACTGGCTTTTATCGCCTTCACCTGGTTTATGCTGCATTCTGTTGAAAATCATTTTGCCGAGCAGGATGTCAGCGATCTTCAACAAATCAGCACTACCCTGAACCGTATACTGCAGTCCCCGGTGGATCCGGATGAAAAAAAAGTAAGCAAAATAAAGGAGTCGATTGCCAGCTACCGCAACGTTGCCCTTTTGCTCCTCAATCCCAGGGGGGAAGTGCTCTTTAGTTCAGCGCAGGGGGCGGCACTACACCCGGCCGTGAATTCCGCAGATTTTAGCGAGCACAGCCGCGCACGGGATGTCTTTCTCTGGACGGTGGAGGATCCTGCGAGACCGATGGATACCGGGTCTGAAATGAAGATGGAAACATACCGGATTATCGCCTCCTCTGGCCAGGCGATATTTCAGGGCAAACAGCAGAATTATGTCATGCTGACTGGCCTCTCCATTAATTTCCATCTCCATTACCTCGATGCGCTGAAAAAAAATCTGATTGCGATCGCCGTCGTGATAAGCCTGCTGATTGTTCTGATCATTCGCATCGCTGTCCGTCAGGGGCACCTGCCCCTTCGTAATGTCAGCAATGCCATTAAAAACATCACCTCCGAGAATCTTGATGCGCGGCTGGAACCGACACGCGTTCCCATTGAGCTGGAGCAACTGGTTATCTCGTTCAATCATATGATTGGAAAGATTGAGGACGTCTTTACCCGCCAGGCCAATTTCTCTGCCGATATCGCGCATGAGATCAGAACGCCCATCACCAATCTGGTGACGCAGACTGAAATCGCACTGAGTCAGGATCGAACCCAGAAGGAACTTGAGGATGTCCTCTACTCCAGTCTTGAAGAGTATAACCGGATGACCAAAATGGTCAGCGACATGCTGTTTCTGGCACAGGCGGACAATAACCAGCTTATACCTGACAGGGTCCGTTTTGACCTCAGAGCAGAAGTCATGAAAGTCTTCGAGTTTTTCGAAGCCTGGGCCGAAGAACGCAATATCACGCTCAAATTTAACGGGATGCCCTGCCTGGTTGAGGGAGATCCACAAATGTTCAGAAGAGCGATCAATAATCTGTTATCCAATGCCCTGCGTTATACCCCGGAGGGACAGGCCATCACCGTCTCAATAAGAAAGCAGGAGAGCTTTTTTGACCTTGTGATTGAAAATCCAGGGAAACCGATCCCTGAAGAACATTTATCAAGGCTGTTTGACCGTTTTTATCGGGTGGATCCATCCAGACAACGAAAAGGAGAAGGCAGCGGCATCGGCCTTGCGATTGTGAAGTCAATCGTGGAAGCACATCACGGAAGAGTGCAGGTGGAATCAGACGTACGCTCCACGCGTTTTATCTTATCCGTGCCCAGACTGGAGAAAATGATCCCGGAAACCCAATGCTGAAAATAAAGATGTAAATGACAAAGATGTCATTAGCCTGTCATGCAGCAAACAGAAGCCATTCGATATAATTAGTGCAACTTATCAGGAAGGCTGGATTGCTTCATCAATACCCGGCGTCAGAGTACGCCAGGAAATGAATATCCAGCCCTCTTCCGGAGAAATAAACGCTGCCGAACTTGTTTCAGTTATGGAACTGAAAACACCGGTTGTACTTCCCCGGACATCACTAATTCAGAAATGGAGAGTTATCATGAAAAATATCGTATTAGCATCTTTGCTGGGCTTTGGTTTAATTTCATCGGCCTGGGCCACTGAAACCGTGAATATCCATGATCGCGTCAACAATGCACAGGCTCCTGCTCACCAGATGCAGTCTGCTGCGGCTCCTGTCGGGATCCAGGGGACTGCTCCTCGTATGACCGGTATGGACCAGCATGAACAGGCCATTATTGCTCATGAAACCATGACGAACGGCTCGGCGGATGCGCACCAGAAAATGGTGGAAAGTCATCAGAAGATGATGGGAAATAACACGGTATCCACGACCGTCCCGTCAACGTCTTACGCGGCGATGAATGAGCATGAAAGAGCAGCGGTTGCCCATGAATTCATGAATAACGGGCAATCCGGCCCACATCAGGCCATGGCCGAAGCGCACCGCCGCATGATCAATGCAGGCTGAATGCGACGGTAGTATCCGTGCTGTTACCTTTTCCCTGATAGATTATTCCTTTACGGGGTTCGGGGTCCAATGATGTAAAAAACCACGCTAAGGGTTTAATTCATTGTTTGTATTGAAATTTAATGGTCTTAACTCGCCATTCAGAATATCTTCTGGTAACGAAAACGTATAATGCCCCAGCATATTTATATGGCCATGTATCAGCGGCGACAATCTTGCCAGGTGCTCCTCCTCAGGAGTTTCCCCCGATTTGCGAAGATGTGACAACGCCTCCTGCATGTAAAGTGTATTCCACAGCACAACCGCATTGGTCACCAGGCCCAGAGCACCCAGTTGATCTTCCTGACCTTCACGGTAGCGTTTTCTAATCTCACCACGTTGTCCGTAGCAAATGGCTCGAGCCACTGCATGGCGTCCTTCTCCCCGGTTGAGCTGAGTGAGTATCCGACGCCGGTAATCCTCATCATCGATATAGTTGAGAAGATACAAAGTCTTGTTGACCCGGCCCACTTCCATAATCGCCTGAGCCAGACCAGATGGTCGGCTACTTCTCAACAGTGAACGAATAAGCTCTGATGCATGGATGGTCCCAAGCTTCAGTGAACCCGCCATTCGCATCATTTCATCCCATTGGGATTCTATTTTTGAAAGTTCAACACATCCCCGAGCCAGCTCATTCAGGGCACCATAATGGGCCATTTTATCTGCCCGCCAGAATATCGCCCCACCTGCATCGGCCAGACGAGGGGAAAACTGGTAGCCCAGTAGCCAGAACAGGCCAAAAATGATATCGCTGGATCCTGCCGTGTCCGTCATAATTTCTACCGGATTCAGCCCGGTCTGCTGCTCCAGAAGCCCTTCCAGTACAAAGATGGAATCACGAAGCGTACCGGGAACTACAATGCCATGGAAACCGGAGTACTGATCTGAGACGAAGTTGTACCAGGTGATACCGCGTCCTGAACCAAAGTATTTACGATTTGGTCCGGAATTAACCGTTTTAACCGGTGTGACAAAACGCATACCATCTGCGGAGGCAACCTCCCCACCTCCCCAGTACCCTGCGAGCGGCAGCGTGGACTGAAAATCAACCAGCCGTGCATTAGCGCTAACCAGCGTTTCTGCCCTGAGATAATTTTGTTTAACCCAGCTCAGACGATGACGAGTAAGCGCGGGAATATTATGCTTTATCAGAGGTTCATGCCCTATATTGCAGGCTTCCGCCAGCAATGTTGCGCAGAGACTGACTTGGAGATCCTGCGCCCGTGCACCTGATTCACTGACGTGGCTGAATTCGCGGGTAAAACCGGTTCGGGCATCTATTTCAAGCAACAGCTCAGTCAGATCAACGGGTGGGATCAGTTCTCTTACCCGACGATTCAATTGTATCAGTGCCGGTGGCTCATCCAGTTTATCCAGACTGCTGATCGTCAGTGAGGGATGCTTACCTTCATTGCTTATGCTGACCGCTGCGTTGCAGGCAAAACGTGAAGCCACTGATTTCCATGTGTCATCAAGCCGCGTAGCCAGTTGTTCTGCTGCTTTAGTTCCGTCTGATGGATGACCCAGCGCCCGACATACCGGGATCCGTTGTGCCTGCCATTCAGCTCCCTGAAGCAATTTTTGACGCGGGTCCCCCCACCGGTCACTGTTCTCCAGCCAGAGATCACGACGGCGCAAAGAATCCTGAAGGCGCTCAAGAAGGCACAACGAGTAACCCGCTCGTAGAATCCTGCCATCTCTGTCGTAGACCAGACGTTTCCAGGGGCCGGAAATGATTTGCTCTGGTGCATCGTCGAGAATTCGCTTTTTTGAGCCACTCAGTTCGGCCAGATAATGGATTGCTGACAATGTGTGCTCCCCGGCCGGGGCAGCCTGAAAGTGTAAGTCACGCAACATCGCGGAAAGAAAGCGCTTCACCCGTCCATATTGTTCCACCATTTCATCCTGAAAGTGAGTATCCTGCGGGCGTGCCAGCTCATTTACCTTACCGACGGATTCAGCCAGTTTGTCCTTTGGTATGCGGCGAAAAATAGCCTGCCGCAGAGCTGCTTCATCGGTGTTCTCATCAAGTAATAACGAGCATGCCCGTGCCAGTAATAGCGCGGCACGATCAAGATCTTTCAGGGTCCTGAGCCGCTTTTTCTGCCCAATACTTTTCGCAGAACGAGTGATATCCAGAATAAGCATATCCAGCACATCCACGGCCTCGTCAAGCGCCGAAATTTCCTGCGCTTTCACAAACGCAGTAAGCACGGCCAGTCGCCGTTCCTCAGGCATTCTTGAAATATATTTCACCGAAGCCATTCCGGCATAACGGGCCAAATTTCGCAGCTGGATGGCAGGCAGACCGGAAAAATTCAGCCGGGAAAACTCCATGCTACGCAGTCGGGTATATCGCTCCAGGGCGTCTGTAAATGACGGTCCACTGATAGTGACAGGACCTTTTCGTATCTCCTCCAGCACCGATATACGCTGCCCTTCAGGTATTTCAAGTAAACCGTCCAGTTGCGCTTTCTGCCAGCTGTCAGGCAACAAAGCCAGCCTTCGCCACAATCGTCGACTTGCCCGTTCACGTACTTCGCCAATCAACCTTGTCAGAGTCGAGGCTGCGGGTAACAGGATCTTATTTTGCAGCAACCATGCAGTAGCAAAATCAAACAGCAGACCTGGGCGCTCATTGCTGAGCCAGGCGCGAGTATAGAGCAAACGCTTCAGTCTGAATGTCCAGGGGAAATCACCAAAATCATGATAATCATAATAGAGCTTGATAAGCCCCTGATGCTCCCAGCGGGTATTTTCTCTTTCAGCATATCGGGAAAGGATCTCTGGTCGGCTGATGTTCAACTGTGCCGCAATGTAAAAACGGATGAATGAAGGAATTTGAAGGGGATCAGGAAGAAATGTTCCCAGGAAGCGCGCCGTAGTCAGTTGAAGTGCAATCCCCAGACGGTTATGTTTTCCCCGTCGCTGATTAATAAAAGCAAGGTCACGCTCATCCAGATGAAAATATCGGGCCAGTTGAACCTCATTTGGCTCTGCCACATAGCGACCGTAGTTTTCTGTCTGTTCTCTGGTCAGAAAGTCATCACTCATTGCGTATCCTTTCGTAAACTGGCGATCTGCTCTATTTTTGACAGTCTCAGATATTATAATTTGTGAGACTACTGAAAATGATATTAAACGTGAGTATCAAAAATCATGATTTATGCCTTATGATACTACTCAGTATCAATATCGATTTGTGAGACTAATATGGCATTACTGGGATATGCAAGAGTATCAACCAGCCATCAGAAGCTAACTGTGCAGATCACGGAGCTGAAATCTGTCGGTGTCAGAGATGACAGAATTTTTACTGATATAATGTCAGGAGCTACGGACGAACGTGAAGGCTTACAACGGCTGCTTGCCCGTGCGGAAAAAGACGACATCATCATTTGTACAAAGATGGACCGGCTTGGTCGCAATACCGCAGACATGATCCACATTGTGGATGCGTGTTATAAAAAGGGGATTGCCATTCGTTTTCTGGAGAATGGGCTAAGTACGGAAGGCACTATGGGAAAAATGGTGATCCAAATTTTGGCCGCTGTAGCAGAAGCGGAACGTGAACGTATTCTGGAACGTACCAACGATGGCAGAATTGCAGCTATGGCTGCGGGCGTTAAATTTGGTCGTAAACCACATAAAAAATCTGAAATTGCACGGGAATTAATCCATCAGAACCAGTCTGTAAGCTTTGTCATGGAAAGAACCGGAATTTCCCGGGCGACTTATTTTAGACTAAAAAAACACACTTGCCTTGCATAACTAATGGACATAAATCATGAAGATTGATTACCCTCATTTATATGAAATTACAAATGAGCGTTCAGCAAAAAACCAAAAATATTTCTTAAATGGCATAAGGGCAGAATATGCATTATTGATATTTATCGCTGTAAATAGCTCTCTATCTTACATGGAAAAATACAGTGTAAATTTAGTGTTATTTGTTCTGCTAATAATGTTATTACTTGTCAGGAACATTATAAACTTCGAACAAAAATGGTACAAATATAGAGCGGTTACCGAATCAATAAAGACAACAACATGGAAATTCGCAATGAAAGCGGAACCATTTAATGGCTCTGAAGAGATAAATGATGCTAAGCAATATATTGGTTACATAAGGAATATTATTAAAGATAGCAAGTATGCTATTAAGACAGAAACGCTAAAAAACCTTGAAGGGGATACGTTTAGTATTTGTTTAAAAAGCATTAGAGAAATGAATTATGAGCAAAGAAGAGATTTATATGTGGAACAACGGATTGAAGAACAACGAACATGGTATGCAAAAAAATCGGTATTCAACAAAAGATTAGGGAGAGCATGGGCTGTAGCTATACTGATTTTCTATATTCTATCTCTTACTATGACGGCACTCCTTGCCGAAGATCTGGTCCAAGCCGCATCGCTACCAACAGAACTGATTACAACCATCATTTCTGCTCTGATTGGCTGGGTGCAAATTAAGAAATACAATGAGCTTTCAGCATCATATGCCCTTACAGCACATGAAATTGGGCTGGTAAAAGAACAATCGTATTATATTTCTGGTGAAAAAGATTTTTTAGATTTCATTCGAGATGCTGAAACCGCTTTCTCACGTGAACATACACAATGGCAAGCAAGACGAGTTGCATAAATTGAATATGATAAAGGGAGCGTTAAAGCTCCCTTTAAAATTATCTAGCGTGTCGACGAATGGCATCAACAATGCTTTCTGTACTCCATCTAACCTGTTCGACAGATCTATTAGCTACAATCTGAGAAACTCTCGAAGCTCCGTGGGGAATAACGCCAATAACAGGAATTCCATTTCTAATAGCTGTGTCCATTTCCCACTCCATCCAGGTACTATGACTTGCATAGATTCCTGCAATGGCAAGTAGCACATTGCTGTTACGAATTTTTTCGCCAAGAACTCTTTTGATGTAATCAGCATTAATTGAATTAATTGGGACATCTTTGCTAACTTCTGAAAACTCGGCCCTAAAATAGGGTCTTGAATTTAGTAGGTTACGCAATCTTAGTAATTCGTCGTGACTCCCCCACGAATGACTAATAAAAATATTTAGGTCTCTTGCCATAAATCCCCACAAATTAGTTATTTATTCGACCATGATAGTGGGGGCAATCCTTTGGTTTTCAAGGGTAAAAGTTAAAGAAAACATTAACAACAAAAAGGTTTCTCTACTTAATGCTGTAAAAACAATAAGTTATCTTATTGTCGTATTTTTTTCATCATTGGACCTCAAACCTCGGAAAGAAGAGGCGAGTTGGTAGCTTGGAAGAAGATAAACCATGGGAAATTATAAATATAAGCAGAAGTAAAGCAAGAGGTATAAGCCCTTGCCTTATGTTAATTAGCAGTCTTTGATGGCTGATATAATTGATGGTGTATACCATCCAACAATAATTTTCGCATTGTCTGTGACAACTTGAGGCGTTCGTTGTGAACCATGCGGTTTAATCCCAATAACTGGTATGTTATTAGCAACTGCTGTTTCAATTTCCCATTTCATCCAATCACTATGTGCTGTGTACATTCCTGCTACAACAATAAACACATCTGATGCGGATATTCTCGCCTTCAGTACTCGCTTGATGTATTTTTCATCTTCTGAGTTTATAGGCGCATCTACAGTTACTTCTTCATAAGATGCCACAAGCCCATCTTCCTTGTTTAATAAATTCTTTAGATTTATCAACGAATCATTGTAATCCCAACAATGGCTAATAAAAATGCTGTATGTTTTACTCACTTCATCAATCCTTCTTTATTTTGTTTTCTTCAAATGTATTAAAATCCCATGAGTTGTCGCAGAGTGATTTAAACTTACTACTGTATAAATCCTCTTTTTCTTTTAACTCTAGATATGATGCTGACTTTGCTGCTGTTGCGTAAACCCATTTTACATCACTTCGTTCATTGAAGTTAGTTGACTCTATGATCCCCTCAGTTATTTCAAGTACGGACTTGAACGTTTTTTCTGCAAGAATCTCATTAAATACGATGTCTTTATCATTTGCAGTTTCTGTATTCTTTAGCTGTTTAGACTTCTCAAAGTAGCAAAGCGCTAAATTTTCACCGTTATAGTAATCTTTTTTTATTGTATATCCACGGTTATAGAATGAAATTGCTTTGTTTAGGAACGTGATATCTTTAGTGTCCATCCATATGTATTTATTTATGGCACCCGCCATTCCTGTTGTTTCTGGGTCGTTACTGGTTTCAGGAGATAAGTCTGATAAAATAACCATTGCATCCATACAACTCATCACTCTGCTTTTTGATTCTATTTTTTCCTTGTATGTACAGAGTGTTAGTCTTTGAATTAAGTATTCATCTCTAGGTCTTATTTCTAGCGCTTTTTGATAGAGTTCCTTTGCATTTGAAAAATCCCCAAACTTCAACTTTTCTTCTGCGCTATTAAAAATATATCCCCATTCCTTTTCTGCTTCATCTGAATCCTTTACGATTTCTTTTATTTCTTGTGCCGTTAGTGTCGGAGTGTTTAAATCTGGCAGGTAAGTATAGACTGGGCTATCTATACGTGTTTCATTTAATGCCGACTCCATTAATGATTTCAGCTGCCCTTTTATTCTTCTCGCTTCGGAACAACCGATATCATCACCAAGATGTTCATACTGTAAGGTTGCAATGTGATTTAAGTCGAAGTGTAGCACTGCCGACTTTTCAGACATTATGATGGTCGTTCCTTTTTTTAGTGCGTGCCTTACGCCTAGTTCATATATAGCATTTGCGTTACTTGTTGATATATCTGCAACAACAATATCAGCAGAAAGTAGCAATTTATACATTTCCACATCAATAATCCCAGACTGCATTATTTCGTCAGCCCTGACACACTTGATGCCTAGTTCTTCTGCCGCTGGTTTTATTATCTCATTGTACGTGGCATCTAGGTTTAAGAGCTTACCTGACCGGAAATCAGTTTTTTTCCCGAAACCCATAACCACAAAGCACAACAAACTTAATTTTTTTTTACTCAATCACATCACCCTTTTATTTTTTCCATAGTGGTTTGAAGGCCAACGGTATGAAAACGTTCGGTTTCTTACGCAAAAACGGCGTAGCAGGGTTAATTCAGGTAGTTACTGACACCTTTCTGCTAAAAAAGCCTTGGCGTAGGATCTTTTCCCTTTTCCAAGCGGCCTCCTAAATCCGCACAAATTAGTTATTTATTCGACCATGATAGTGGGGCAATCCTTTATTTTTCAAGGGGAAAAATTAAAAAACATTAACAACAGAAAGGTTTCTGCTTTTTTTAAATAAAAACAGCAGGTTATCTTCTTATCGTGGTTTTTTACATCATTGGACCTCAAACCCCTGACATAGCTGTCATTAAAGACTTCGAACGTCATCTTAATCACCGGTTTTTGAGAAAAGAAGGCACAGTTTGGTATGCCGATTTTGCCGCAAATCCTTTTCCTGAAGAACTCCCTACTGTTGGTGATTACATCGAAGGTGCAAAAAAGACGATTACCGTCAATGCCTACGAGCGAGATCCTGAAGCGCGTCGCGCATGTATCAGGCATTATGGCTTCGTGTGTCAGTGCTGTGGATTTGATTTTGAAAATACCTATGGCGAACTAGGAAAGAATTTTATTCACGTGCATCATATCCGCCCACTGAGAACGTTAGGTGAAGGATACTGCATAAATCCTGTCACTGATCTGGTCCCGTTGTGTCCGAACTGCCATGCCATGATTCATCGAGGCAATGAGGCGAGACCTTTGCCTGTGGATGACCTCCGTAAGATGCTCCGCAATTAGGAGATAAGGGAGACGCTGCCAAAATATTGCCGGCAGAATATAAGGAAAAGAGTAAACAATGACATTGACAGAAAAATCGGGCCATTTGGCATGGTGTGCACTGGTAGCACTTGCGCTGGCCAGGCAGGATAGTGGCGTTCTCTCTCCAGCACAGGAAAATATTTTTCTCACCCGCTGGTTGGCGACTGCACTAAAGCAACGGCGATTTTCGCGTGATGTCGCTCGCGACATCGAGTGGCTTCTGCAACAAGGGCGCCAACTGGGTGTAAGAGCAAAACTGTCCACTAAATTGAACTATCTTTGGCGTTCCTGTACAGGCGAGTTGTCTAATCAGAATGATCTGTTCCGGCTGACGTATGCCCTAGAAACGGCGAAGGATATGCATTGGAATTACCGCCTGTTGAGCGACCGAGAATGGTCCGGTCGATATGCCGTGCCTCTAAAGACGGAAGACAATTCGATCCATCTCTCGCATAGTAACCTCGATGTAGCATTTGATGATGATGGTTGGCAGGTTAACCCACTGATGGCGCGTCTAAGTGGTCGTGTGGCCGACCTTGAAGGACTGCTAAATCGTTGTGGTTGGCAGGCGGAAACCGTGAGTGATATTTCCCTGCCCCATCAGTATGTGTTGATGGTCAGGCAGGGAGAAAAGAGTGGTAAATTGAATAATTAATAGTCAAAATAATGTCATTACATGGAAACCTTCAGCGGTTCGTCGTCGTTAGTGGTGATAGACAACTTGAAAGTTGGACGTTTCTCTGATGTTGATACCGTTATTAAGCCAATTACGAAAATTTCGCGGGGGATTTTGTGACAAAAAAATATTATATAAATAATATGTTTTGGGGATACTTTATGGCTGCTTGTATTCTTTACGCCAGTTATGGAGATGATGAGCCTAAAATGATTGCACTAAGAATCTTTGGTTTGGCTAGTGCTATTCTATTTCCTTTCTCTCGGTTTCTAATAGAGAAAGCAGCGCTTAGATATACGAAAAAAGAATTTTGGGAAACAGGTTTTTTTAAGGATGGTGTGCCAAAAACATATTTAATGACTTTGTATTTTATTTTTATTTTTATGACATCAATTCCTATTTGTGTTCTTTCTGTTTTTTTTGAAATAAAAAAATTGACCGCTAAAATATAGCGGTCATACAATCAAATTAAAGCCCAATGAACTTATTTGCCTCGTCAACTATTGTCTCGTTAACTAACGCCCCAACCCCTGCCATAATCAAACCATAACCTAAAATACCTATAGGCCCACCCAATACAGCACTGAATGCTAAGGCGGTAACATGGGTTGCAGCTAGCCCTACTGCAATAGTTTCAGTTTTAACATAAAGAGATCTCCAATTATCAGTTTTCACTGCTTTGTATAATTCCGTAAACCAATCAGTTATATCGATAGCTGGGCCAACCCAACCTAGTCCTTTGCTGAACTTGGCTATATTTTTTGCGGCTTTTCCTACATCCATAGACTCCAAAGCCTTGGCGATAGCTTCGCGATCTTTCGCATTGATTTTTTTGTTAATGTTAGCCTTGTGTTTTTCATAAGATTTCAATGCATCTTCTACATTGCGGATCTTTTTACCTTTAGCTTGATCAGCTAATAACTTAGCGAGCTTCTCGGCTTTTTCTCCGTAAACCTTAAAAACCTCTTTATAGAAATCTGCAGTAAATTTAACAGCGTCCTTAACTGCTTCTTTTTCATTGTTAATGGCATCCCTAACCTGTTTTTCCGCGGTTCCTTTATTATATTTAAAACTTTTAAGCGGGCTCCAACGAGTATCATCACTAGGTTCATAATTAACATACGCGGTATCAATGAGCTTACCCGTACTATCAAAAGTCAATTTGTAAACATGACCTTGAACATGAGTAATATAAGAGTGCCATGCTGAGTTTTCTGATTTAACCTCAATAACGGTCCATTTTGGAGGGTTTAACTGCCAGCTAGCATCTCCAATAGGTGGGAATCCTCCCGTGTTAGGATATTTACCCGTGTTATATTCTGGGATGGCAACTGAGCCCCCGCCGTTACCATGACCAGAACCACCACCCCAGTTGATACCAGCTCCCCCTTGACCTACTTCCTGTCCACCGGTGATTGTAATATGTGGATGGTTGTCCCAATATCCACCACCAGAATCAGGTCCACCTTTTCCTGATGTTCCATTAATGCTGCCGCCGGAATCATGTGCCCCACTGTTGTGATCTTTACCGTCTCCACCGCTCATAGTCTTTTCCTCTTTGATTGAATTTAATTAAATAACTGTATATAAACACATTGGTATATATACAGTTATCGAGAATATTGTAAGCAGGTGGTATCGTCAATACAATTTGTGTGGTAATTTTATATACAGTGCAAAAGAGTAATAAAATAATTTAATATCAAGGAGTTAATTTGAAACGTAGCTTTTTTATTCTCGCAGGTGGCTTCCTAACTCTCATGTTAGTGCTTGGTGGCTGTACCTCTACGCTTTCGAGCCCGGAACGACATGCTAAACATTTTGTTTATGCGTCAAATAGTGACTCTGACCCTAACTTTCGTACTCGGATGCAGGAGAGTGTCAGGACGTCTGTTCCCTTCTTTGACCAGATTTACCAGTTAGGCCAGAAAGACAACGCGGCGGGCATCAATCACGACCAAGCGAAGAAGCGGGCTGAGTATTTCTATGGAAATGAGTTTTTGGATGGTATTCAACGGAAGGAAGACTTTGCCGGCAAATCTTATAGTCAATTACAAACGCAGAAATGGCGTATGTTGATGTCTCAGGAGGCCGCAGGTGCCTACATGGATGGCTATAATGGCGTGAAGTAAGCATTATCACCCATAGGAAATGGTATCAACGTGGAGGACGTATCAATGTCGCGTCGTGGTTTACGTTTATCGCAGCTGCCGCCGGTATGTTCGGTAAAGCCAAAGCCGGCCAAAACGTCCGCGCAGCTGATGGCGGAAGATACGCTGCGTGAGTTAATCGCTGCCCGTTTTGCCGTGGGAAAACCGATTATCCACATTGATACAAACTGGAATGATGCGCTGCTACTGCGGGTGATGAAAGAAGCGATACGCCAAGCTAAAGGCCAGCCGTTTGTGGTGGTACCAGGGGTCCGCTTGGAAAACGGAAAAAATCCCACGCTAAGGTGGTTTATTGTACGTAGTGTGGTGCTGCCTTACTTATCAGTATCCTGCCGTTAAACTTCTACTTTTTGTAACAAAGATGAAATTTTTGTCCGTATTTCCCCGATTCCATTGTTCCTGTCATCCACTATTGAAGAAGAATTAACACTAAACGAATTCGATATAGCATATATGTTTTTGACTTCCTGGTTTAGAAGCGCGACACTATTCATTCAACGCAGGAGATCATGATGTCATCAATTTCCCCCCTACAACTCTTCAAAAGCCTGTCCGATGAAACCCGTCTGGGTATCGTCCTTCTCCTCAAAGAGATGGGAGAGCTATGCGTATGCGATCTCTGTACGGTGCTAGAGCAGTCGCAGCCTAAGATCTCCCGTCATCTGGCGATGCTACGTGAAAGCGGATTGTTGCTGGATCGCAAGAATGGGAAATGGGTTCACTACCGCTTATCTCCGCATATTCCTTCATGGGCTGCTCAGGTTATTGAGCAGGCCTGGTTAAGCCAACAGGACGACGTACAGGCCATCGCCCGTAAGCTGGCATCAGCTAACTGCTCTGGTAGCGGCAAAGCTGTTTGTATCTAAAAAATTTGCCTGAACATATATGATTTTTCAAATGTGAGGTGTTCGTGATGAAAACGTTAACGGTGTTTGACCCGGCGATGTGTTGCAGTACCGGCGTCTGCGGTACAGATATCGATCAGGTTCTGGTTGATTTTTCTGCGGATGTGCAGTGGCTAAAACAGCGTGGAATTCAGGTTGATCGTTATAACCTGGCACAGCAACCCATGAGCTTTGTACAGAACGAAAAAGCCAAAGCATTCCTTGAGGCATCCGGGGCTGAAGGGCTTCCATTGTTGTTGCTGGATGGAGAAATGGTGATGGCGGGGCGTTATCCGAAACGTGCAGAGCTGGCCCGCTGGTTCGGAATACCGCTGGAGAAAGTAGGATTAGCATCTAAAAGCTGCTGCGGTGGTAATACTTCTTGTTGCTGAAATGTCAGGAGGACATATGAAATTCTTACAGAATATCCCACCTTACCTGTTTTTTACCGGTAAAGGGGGCGTCGGTAAAACCTCTATTTCCTGTGCCACAGCTATCAGCCTGGCGGAACAAGGCAGGCGGGTTTTGCTTGTCAGCACCGATCCGGCTTCAAACGTAGGCCAGGTGTTCAGCCAGACTATTGGCAATACCATTCTGCCGGTGGCCTCTGTACCGGGTCTTTCAGCGCTGGAAATTGATCCTCAGGCCGCCGCCCAGGAATATCGGGCCAGAATCGTTGATCCTATCAAAGGCATTTTGCCGGATGAAGTCGTTAACAGTATTAACGAACAGCTCTCTGGTGCATGTACCACAGAAATTGCGGCTTTTGATGAATTTACCGGTCTGCTGACTGACGCATCATTATTGACCCGCTTTGACCATATTATCTTTGATACCGCGCCAACCGGTCACACTATTCGTCTTCTCCAGTTGCCCGGTGCGTGGAGTAGCTTCATTGAGAGCAATCCTGATGGTGCTTCCTGTCTTGGCCCGATGGCAGGGCTGGAGAAACAGCGTGAGCAGTATTCACACGCCGTTCAGGCATTGTCTGATCCGAATCGTACGAGGCTGGTTTTAGTGGCTCGACTGCAAAAATCAACGCTTCAGGAAGTCGCCCGTACTCATGATGAGCTTGCGGCGATTGGTCTCAAAAATCAGTATCTGGTCATCAACGGCGTGTTACCTGAGACAGAAGCAGTCAACGATACCCTGGCGGCTGCCATATGGGGCCGGGAGCAGGAGGCGCTGGCAAGTCTTCCCGCTGGTCTGGACGCTCTCCCTACTGACACATTATTCCTTCAACCAGTGAATATGGTCGGTGTGTCTGCTTTAAGGGGACTTCTCACCTCCCAACCTGAGACGGCTTCATTTGCTGAAGTGTCCACCCTGCAAAAACCAGCGATACCGTCGTTGTCTGCTCTGGTTGATGAGATTGCCCTTAATGAACACGGCCTGATTATGCTGATGGGTAAAGGTGGCGTGGGTAAAACAACCATGGCCGCGGCCATTGCAGTCAGACTGGCCGAAATGGGATTTGATGTGCATCTCACGACGTCAGATCCTGCTGCACACCTGAGCACAACCCTCAATGGAAGCCTCAATAACCTGCAGGTCAGCAGAATCGACCCTCATGATGAAACAGAACGTTATCGCCAGCATGTCCTTGAAACGAAAGGACGTGACCTGGATGAAGCGGGGAAACATCTGCTGGAAGAGGATTTACGCTCCCCGTGTACCGAAGAGATTGCTGTGTTCCAGGCCTTCTCACGGGTGATCCGTGAAGCGGGTAAACGGTTTGTCGTCATGGATACGGCACCGACAGGACATACATTGTTGCTGCTTGATGCTACCGGGGCATACCACCGGGAGATAGCAAAGAAAATGGGAGATAAAGGCCATTTCTCTACGCCAATGATGCAGCTTCAGGACCCGGAAAGAACAAAAGTATTACTGGTCACTCTGCCGGAAACGACCCCCGTTCTTGAGGCTGCAAATTTACAAGCCGATCTTGAACGTGCCGGGATTCATCCATGGGGCTGGATTATCAATAACAGTCTTTCCATCGCTGAAACCCGTTCACCGCTGCTTCGTCAGCGCGCGCAGCAGGAACTGCCTCAAATCGAGGCTGTAAAGAACCAGCATGCTACCCGTGTTGCACTGGTTCCTGTTCTTGCGGCAGAGCCAACCGGTATAGACAAACTCAAACAGATCGCAGGTTAATTTTTACTATATACAGGGCAGTCATGCTGCCCTGTCAGGAGGTTTTATGTTACTGGCAGGAGCAATTTTCATCCTGACCATCGTGTTGGTTATCTGGCAGCCGAAGGGGTTAGGGATTGGCTGGAGCGCCATGTTTGGCGCAATACTGGCACTCATATCTGGGGTTGTACACATTACCGACATTCCGGTGGTATGGAATATCGTCTGGAACGCCACAGCAACCTTTATTGCCGTGATTATCATCAGTTTGCTGCTGGATGAGTCTGGCTTTTTTGAATGGGCAGCATTGCACGTTTCCCGCTGGGGAAATGGCCGGGGTCGCCTGCTGTTTACTTATATCGTTCTGCTCGGTGCTGCGGTGGCAGCGCTATTTGCCAATGATGGTGCAGCTCTCATCCTGACGCCGATCGTTATTGCCATGTTGCTGGCTCTGGGATTCAGTAAAAGCGCTACGCTGGCATTTGTAATGGCTGCAGGGTTTATTGCCGATACCGCCAGCCTGCCGCTGATTGTGTCGAACCTGGTCAATATTGTTTCTGCTGACTTCTTCCATCTGGGATTCACGGAATATGCCTCCGTGATGGTGCCTGTGGATATTGCCGCCATTATTGCCACGCTGGTGATGCTGCATCTGTTTTTCCGCAAAGATATCCCACCGACCTATGATCTGAACCGACTGAAAGAACCGGCTCTTGCTATCAAAGACCCGGCGACGTTCAGAACTGGCTGGATTGTATTAATCCTTCTGCTGGTAGGTTTTTTTGTGCTTGAGCCGCTGGGTATTCCTGTCAGCGCTATTGCGGCTGTGGGTGCAGCTATCCTCTTTGTCGTGGCTAAAAGAGGTCATGCCATTAACACCGGTAAAGTCCTGCGTGGTGCACCGTGGCAGATTGTGATTTTCTCACTGGGAATGTATCTGGTTGTCTATGGTTTGCGTAATGCCGGGCTGACAGAATACCTCTCTGGCGTGTTGAATTTACTCGCAGACAAAGGACTTTGGGCTGCCACATTTGGCACGGGATTCCTGACAGCATTCCTGTCATCCATCATGAACAACATGCCTACTGTGTTGATTGGCGCATTGTCGATCGATGGCAGCACCGCATCAGGTGTCATCAAAGAAGCAATGATTTATGCCAATGTCATTGGCTGCGATCTGGGGCCTAAAATTACCCCTATTGGTAGCCTGGCAACACTGCTCTGGCTACATGTACTTTCACAGAAGAACATGACTATCACCTGGGGATACTATTTCCGCACCGGGATTATCATGACTCTGCCTGTGCTGTTTGTAACGCTGGCCGCGCTGGCGCTACGTCTCTCTTTCACTTTGTAATGAGATACTGATATGAGCAACATCACCATTTATCACAACCCAGCTTGCGGCACCTCGCGTAACACACTGGAGATGATCCGTAACAGCGGTACAGAGCCGACCGTTATTCATTATCTTGAGACACCACCATCACGCGATGAACTGGTTAAACTTATTGCGGATATGGGGATCACAGTACGAGCGGTGCTGCGTAAGAATGTCGAACCTTTTGAAGCGTTAGGGCTGGCGGAAGACCGTTTTACTGATGATCAGTTAATCGACTTTATGTTACAGCATCCTATCCTGATTAACCGCCCGATCGTGGTGACGCCACTGGGGACCCGGCTGTGTCGTCCTTCAGAAGTGGTGCTGGATATTCTTCCGGATGCACAGAAACACGCGTTCACCAAAGAAGATGGTGAAAAAGTCGTTGATGATGCAGGTAAACGACTGAAATAAATCCTAAGGGGCATTTGCCCCTTTATATTTTACTTTGCCAGCCACCTTTGATGCTGCTGTTCATGGCGGCATTGTTCTGCCTTTAATGAGTCATGTGCAAAAAGGAATGATGCCTGTACAGGCTGCATGAGCGCATTAGAGGCGGAACGTTAACCTGATGAATTGACGTATACGAAAGTAAGTATGGAGTTTTTATCGATGATACATCCGTTTGATATTCTTACCTTAGACAATGGCGCTAAGCTAATTTTTACCCCTTGCCCTGGCACTAAAGGGGTTTCCATTGTTGATTCCTTAAAATCACTAAAAGAAGCAGGTGCTCAGGCCGTTATCACCATGATGACGATGGCTGAACTGACTGAAAAGCAAGCCGATACGATCCCGTCCCTGTGTGCTGAACTTCATATGGACTGGTATCACCTGCCCGTTGAAGATAGCTGTGCGCCTGAAGAGCCATTTGCACAGGCATTTGCTCAACAGAAGGCTATTCTGTTGGGGCTAGTCGAGACAGGTGCGACGATGGTGATCCATTGTCACGGTGGTTCTGGCAGGACAGGTATGATGGCCGCTATTCTGATGCTCGAACTGGGTTATGCTCCGGCTCAGGTGAAATCGCAGATCCAGCTAATCAGGCCAAAATCGCTGACCTCGCCTGTTCAGGTCAATTATCTTATCAAGCAATACACTTACGAGTGATCACCCGGCGACCAGACGACAGGCAGAACTGATAACCGACATAAATAAATGACAAGGGGACATTAGACCCCTTATCAGTTAATGCGCTATATCTTGCACCAAAGACTTCTCACTGTGCACTGGCGTTATTCTCCCTTATTCTTCCCTCCAAAATGGAGGTGAAATATGTGCTTCCAGAGACCACATTTTTTATGTTACTTTTCCCGTTATGTCAAAAATGACATAACGGGAAAAGTAACATATGTCGTCAGAGTCGAAACGGAATAGAAAAGGTTTTTTTTCCGGTGCAATCATTGGCGCTTTAGGCGGCCTGATTGGTCTGGGTTGGGCAGAGTTCCGCCTTCCAGTCCTGATGGGTAGTTTTAAAATGCCTACGCTGGAAGCGGTCATTTTTAACAAAGCAATGAGCCTGACTGTTGTCGCTGTTGCTTTAATATTCCGAACAAAATCCATCGCAGTAGATCAGTTGATGGCACATCTGGATATTGTCATCAATTTATTGGCCGGTAGCCTTATTGGTGCCTGGTGGGCAGCCGGAAGAGCCATCAAAATGTCCCGTATCATGCTGGACCGAATTATTCTAATCCTGCTTGTTGTCCTGTCCTTCGTCATGCTTTCAGAAGCGTGGATACCATTACATGATATCTCTGCTGGGTTATTCCCACCTGGAATCACCACAATTATTGCGGGCGTTATTGCTGGCTTCTTTATCGGGAACGTAGCGGCTTTACTGGGTGTTGCCGGTGGGGAACTCCTTATTCCTACCATTGTTATTCTTTTTGGTGCAGACATTAAACTGGCTGGCAGTCTGTCATTGATGATTAGTTTACCAACAATGATAGTTGGTTTTTCGCGCTACACGAATGCCGATGCCTTCCAAATCCTGAAAAAAGAGAAAAAGCTCTTTATGTGGATGGTGATTGGTTCGGTTATCGGTGCTGCCATGGGGGGCCTTATGCTTGGTATGTTCCCTGTAAAAATACTCATGACGTTGTTGGGTGTTGTACTCCTGATCTCTGCAATCAAAACCTTTCAACACACCCGGAAAAGTTGATTAATGGCAAAGCTTCGGGTGCTACCACATCACAGAAATAATAAGTTCGGAAAGGTATCAGAATGGAAAATACATCCTTTAAGTCAAACTTAATATTAGTCAGACCACGGATATATATTAATGACAACATCTCACTGGGACCGGGGAAGATCGACCTTTTACGGGCGATAGATGGTTTCAACTCCCTTTCGGCGGCAGCTAAAGATCTGGGAATACCCTATAAAAGAGCATGGATCTTACTCGACTCGTTGAACAAGGGGATCGGTAAGCCTGTTGTGAGTACATCTACAGGTGGCAACAAAGGTGGCGGTACAGTTCTGACCCCTCTGGGGCGGAAATTACTGGCCTGGTATGATCAAGCAGAGGCTCATCTTAATGAGCAATCCCAGCAACAGTTGATTGATTTAGAAAACATTCTTTTTGGCGAATAATGGACATGACTGGCAGTTAAACTCAGAGGTGCCTTTGACTGAAAAAATAGTCCAGACATCAAGGGGGCATATGCCCCCTTGTCAGTTATTGCGCCATTTCTTCCAGCAGGTCGATACCTACAGGCTCTTCACTCTGCAGTGGCGTTAACGCAATACGCTTAGCATACTGCTCTTCCACGTCAGAGATGAGAGGCAGCTCCCGGCTCGCCCTGGTCATCAGGAAGGGGGAGGTCGGCTTAGCTGCGGCAAGGCTGTTATTGACAACCCATGCCCAGGGTTCAATCCCTGCCCGACGTAGATCACTCTGCAGGTTGGCTGCTTCCAGCACCGGTGTGGTTTCAGCAAGGGTGACAATAATGACTCTGGTTTTATCCGGGTCCTGCAACTGCATCATCGGTGTGATGACATGATCATGTGATTGCCCCATCTGGCGCACCATTTCCCGGTGATATGCCCCGGTAGCATCCAGTAATAAAAGGGTATGCCCGGTCGGGGCCGTATCCATAATGACGAAATGGTCGTCTGCTTCTTTGATAATCCGCGAGAACGCCTGGAAGACCGCTATCTCCTCAGTGCACGGTGAACGGAGATCTTCCTCTAACACCGCCAGCCCTTCGGCATCAAGTCCTTTACCCTGGTTTTCTATTACAAAGTTACGATAACGCTCAGTTTCTGCTTTCGGGTCGATACGGCTCACCTGTAGATTTGGCAGTGAACCATCCAGCGTGTAAGAAAGATGTGCTGCCGGATCGGAAGTGGTCAGATGGACTTTGTGACCCCGTTTTGCCAGCGATACTGCAACCGATGCCGCCACGGTCGTTTTGCCCACACCGCCTTTGCCCATTGTCATCACCAGACCTTTTCCGGAATGGCTGAGTTCATCCACCAGTTCTGCCAGTTTTGGCAGCGCTAATGTGTTCAGCGTTGTGGTTGGCGTATCAGGCATCTCTTTATTGTCCGTAAATAACGCCCGCAGTGCATCCAGACCGACCAGGTTGAAAGGCTTAAGATAAAGTTGTGAACGCGGCAAAGCAGCCAGATTCTCCGGCATTGCCAGTAGCGCCTTCTCTTCACGCGCCAGAATGCTTTGTGCCAGTCGATCATCGACACCGGCGAACGGTGGCAGTACGCCATTAATGGCGAGGTGTTGATGCTGCAGACCGATGGCGTAGAGCTCATCGTGCGTATGTGAGACTTCTTTTAATGTAGAAGTTTGTGCACGAGCAACCAGCACTAAGCGCGTAAGCGTTGCATCAGAGAGTGCTTTAACCGCATCTGCATACTGATGCTGCTGTTTTTCCAGTCCGACCAGCGGTCCGAGATTGGCAGCAGCATCTGGATTAGCATCGAGATAGCCACTCCAGGCACCCGGTAGTTCAAGCATACGGATGGTATGACCGGTTGGTGCAGTATCGAATACGATATGGTCATATTTCTCCCGCAGTTCATGGTTGGTAAGCAACCCGGTAAATTCATCAAAAGCGGCAATTTCCGTCGTGCAGGAGCCGGAAAGTTGTTCCTCAATACTGCTTACCACATCAGCAGGCATTAACTCACGAACTGGATTCAGTACACGATCGCGATAAGCCTGAGCTGCAGCCATTGGATCAACTTCCATTGCTGCAAGGTTGGATACTGAGTCAATATCAATAATTCGGTGACCGATAGTCTGGCTGAACACCTGGCCTACGTTTGAAGCCGGATCGGTGCTGACCAGCAGTGTTTTTTTACCCTGATCGGCCAGCCACACAGCAGTAGCACAGGCAAGTGATGTCTTACCGACGCCACCTTTACCGGTGAAGAAAATAAACGGTGTAATCTCTTTCAAAAATGGAATGTTCATTAGTTATTCTCCTCTACAGTTAAGGCATACGTGGAATGCTGCAGCAGCGTGGCTGCGTACTGTCTTCACTCCAGTCTTGTGTTAACTGGATACCTGCCCAACGGGCAATATCTTCTCGAGTAGGCAGTTTGCCTGCCATAACCAGCTTGCCATCTAGCAAGGTGACAGGCAGGGATTCCATCCCTGATGTGTTCAGGAACTCCTTAATGACAGGGTTTTTCAGGAATTGCTGTGGGTTCTTCGCCAGGCTATAGCGCTGAATATCGACGCCATTCTTTTTCGCCCACTCAGCGCTCGCGTTCCATTTGACTGCTTCGTCGCTGACTACAACGCTGCTGGTTGCACAGCAACTCGCTGATTCATAAATTTCAATCTTTGGCATGTTGTTTACCTCAATGTTAAGTCGTATTGCTTTACATTGAGGTAAACGAATGAGGCGGGAAAAAGATGCGCGGTTAATTCATTTTTTTGTGGCAGCAGACTAATGAAGTGTCATCCGCCTCGATACGACAGAGTTCTGTCATCAACTCTTTAAGATGCTTTCTGGCCCGCAGCAAACGGGATTTAAACGCCGTAAGCGAGATACCTAACTCTTCTGCCAGCACCTGTTGCGGGCGTCGATTAAGATCGGATTCTTCAATCAGCCATCGTTCATCTTCCGGCAGAGACTGTAGTGTTTCCGGCAAGCAGATATCCAGTGTTGAAATGGCATCAGGGGTGACGTCAGACAACAGAATATCTTCTTCCAGCTCCACAAACTCCCTGGCGATGCGATATTCGTCAATTAGCAGATTTCTTGCCGCGCGATATAACCACGCCTTTGGATTTTCCATTTCACAAAAGGAATCCGCGTGAGCACGGGCACGAAGAAAAAGCTCCTGCAAAAGATCTGCTGCCTTCTCAACATCGCCGGTTTTGGATGCCAGGAAACGAGATAGCTCAGCCTCATGTTGACGCCAGAAAACAGCCATACATGAATTGAAAGCCATCACATCACTCATGCCACACCTCAAATCTTGTTCTGATTGACTCGTCGGGATAGTTCTTCTGCTGACTCTTTTCGCTCGCTGTAGCGGTCAACGAGGTAAGCAGAGTTCCCTCTGGTGAGAAGGGTAAACTTCATCAGTTCTTCCATCACATCGACAATGCGGTCGTAATAAGATGATGGCTTCATGCGCCCATCTTCATCAAACTCCTGCCAGGCTTTAGCCACTGAGGACTGGTTCGGAATGGTGATCATCCGCATCCAGCGGCCAAGAATACGCATCTGGTTTACAGCATTGAATGACTGGGAGCCACCAGATACCTGCATGACGGCCAGCGTTTTACCCTGAGAAGGGCGAACAGCGCCTTCGGATAAGGGTATCCAGTCAATTTGTGCTTTCATGATGCCGGTCATCGCACCGTGGCGTTCTGGTGAGCACCACACCATCCCTTCGGACCAGCGAACCAGTTCACGTAATTCCATGACCTTAGGATGTGTCTCTGGGGCGTCATCAGGAAGAGGCAGACCCGACGGGTTGAAGATACGCACCTCTGCGCCCATGGCAGTCAATAACCTTGCTGCTTCCTCAGTTGCCAGTCGGCTGTATGAGCGTTCACGTACAGAGCCATACAGCATCAGAATGCGAGGGGGATGCGGAACTACAGGTGTCCCAAATCTTGCCTCGGTAATCGAGGTGTCTAAAAAATCAGGTGTAATGTTCTTCAGGTCGTTCATTTATTATTCCTCATGCTTTTTATTGCTCTTATCAGAAAGACTCAAAGATGAGCCTGCACAGCACTCATCAATCAAAAAAGCCATAAGTTCTTCAAGTTGCTCATAACGAGAATGACAAAACAGGGTTCGCCCTTGTCTTTCCTGCCGGATCAGCCCGACAGAAATAAGAGCTGAAAGATGATGGCTTAAGGTAGACGCAGGGATTTGAATCCTCTTCTGAAGGTCACCCACAGGTAATCCCCCTGGCCCTGCTCTTACCAATTCCTTATAAATTGCCAGTCTTGTCTGATGCCCCAACTCCTTCAGGGCAGCCGCAGCCGATGCGATATTCATCATATACCTCGTCATTATATTTCCATACTTCCAAAATAATAGAAATATTGATTTTTTTCAATACACGATTTTTATGGAGGTTTCTCAAAAGAAGACAGATAGAGCTACAAATAAATTAGTTAAGCTGCTCAAATTGAACGAGAGGAAGCATTCTCAGTTGTTAAATGTGCTGCTTTCACCCTGAGGATGGTTTGTCTCGTTGTACTGAACTCACGTGCAACGGCGCTGATGCTGGTTCCGGCGTCAATACGTGCGATAACAGCCAGTTGTTGTTCAGCATTCAGTGTGGAAGGACGTCCAAACCGCTTTCCTGCAGCTTTTGCCCTCGCAATGCCTGACTGTGTTCGCTCAAGCAGCAAATCCCGCTCAAATTCCGCCACAGCAGAAATCACCTGCATCGTCATCTTCCCTGCCGGGCTGGTCAAATCCACGCCTCCGAGCGCCAGGCAATGAACACGGATACCTGACGTCTCCAGCTGCTCTACGGTTTTTCGAATATCCATCGCATTACGTCCGAGGCGGTCAAGTTTGGTGACAATCAACACATCACCGATTTCCATGCGGTCAAGCAACCGGATAAATCCAGGTCGCTCACATGCTGCAACCGAACCACTGATATGTTCTTCAATGAAACGTTGGGACCTGACATCAAAACCCGCAGCCTGAATTTCCCTCCGCTGATTTTCGGTGGTTTGCTCAAGAGTGGAAACACGGCAATAAGCAAAAACACGTGACATAGGAAACTTTCCGTACGAAAAGGGTGTCCGAATTTTAACACCTGTACGAAATGAATTTCACTTACTTTCGGACAAGTTTACAGAATGGTGTACGAAACCGACCGGTTTCGGTCAGGGCAAGAAATAACGTAAATAAACTATATGCAGAGGAAGCATTTATGCCACGGAGACAAATACTCAGTAGTGAAGAAAAAGAACGCTTGTTGGTTGTGCCGGAAGATGACGTTCTTCTGACGCGCATGTGCTTTTTGAACGAACATGACCTCGCGCTTATTAATAAACATCGCAGACCAGCTAACCGCCTGGGCTTTGCTGTTTTACTTTGCTATTTGCGAGGGCCAGGATTTCCACCCGACAATAATGAGTCCCCTCACTACGGGGTTGTTTCCCGGCTTGCGGCTCATTTGAAACTTCAGCCTGATCTGTGGGCAGAGTATGCATCAAGAGAGGTCACCCGCTGGGAACATCTGGCTGAACTCTACCGCTACCTTGAATTATCCCCCTTCAGCCGGGCGCTGCAAAAAAACTGTATTCGCCACCTTTATCCCCACGCCATGCGGACAGACAGAGGTTTTTTACTTGCGGAAGAAATGCTCTCCTGGCTCCACAGTAATAAGATTATTTTCCCCTCTGTTGAGGTGATCGAACGAACCCTTGCTGAAGCAACAACGCTTGCTGACAGAGCGGTTTTTTCTGCGCTGACCGAGCAGCTTGAACCGGGGCAAAAAGCGGCACTGGACCGCCTGCTGGTATCTGAGGGTGAACAACCTTCACGGCTGGCCTGGTTGCTTCAGCCTCCGGGAAAAATAAACGGCAAAAATGTCCTGCAACATATCGACAGGTTAAATGCGATAGAGTCGCTGGCACTGCCTGACGGTATTGCGCTTTCCGTGCATCAGAACCGGCTCCTGAAACTCGCACGCGAAGGCAGGAAAATGAGTAGCCGGGACCTGGCAAAATTCACGGATGTTCGCCGTTATGCCTCGCTGGTTTGTATCATATCGGAAGCCAGAGCCACCCTGACTGATGAAGTTATTGATCTGCACGAGCGTATTCTGGGCAGTCTGTTCAGCAGGGCAAAACGCACTCAGGCCGAGCGGCTCCAGCAAACGGGAAAGCTGATTCAGAGTAAACTGAAGCAATACGTTACCGTCGGGCAGGCCTTACTTAACGCCAGAGAGTCTGGGGAAGATCCCTGGGCCGCAATAGAAGACGTGCTTCCCTGGCAGGAATTCATCAACAGCGTGGAAGAGACGCGGTTCCTGTCACGTAAGGACAACTTCGATCCGTTGCATCTGATCACAGAAAAATACAGTACGCTGCGTAAATACGCGCCCCGGATGCTGTCAGCGTTGCAGTTCAGGGCTGCTCCCGCTGCAATGCAGCTCGGTGACGCTCTGGATACCGTCAAAGAGATGTATCGAAAGCAACTCCGAAAAGTACCACCTTCCGCACCAATCGGTTTCATCCCGGAAAGCTGGAGAAAAGTTGTGATTACCCCCACCGGCATTGACCGAAAATATTACGAATTTTGCGTGCTGAATGAGCTGAAGGGAGCATTACGTTCTGGCGATATCTGGGTAAAGGGATCACGCCGTTACAGGAATTTCGATGATTATCTGATCCCGTCCGGCGATTTTGAAAAATCACTCAAGGATAACCAGTTACCCCTTGCTGTTCCGGGCGATTGCCATGAATACATTGAGAGCCGTTTGACGCTTCTGGCATCGCGCCTGGAGGAAGTTAATGCAATGGCGCTGGCCGGTGATTTACCCGATGTTGATATATCGGATAAAGGCGTGAAAATTACCCCGCTGGATAATAGTGTTCCTTCAACAGCATCCCCTTTTGGCGATCTGGTTTACGGCATGCTACCTCATCCTAAAATTACTGAAATGCTGGATGAAGTGGACGGCTGGACTGGTTTTACCCGCCATTTCACCCATCTCAAGAACAATCACATCAGACCTAAAGACAGAAAGTTGTTACTGACCACCATTCTTGCCGATGGGATCAACCTTGGGCTGACAAAAATGGCCGAATCCTGTCCGGGAACGACAAAATCGTCACTCGAGGGCATTCAGGCCTGGTACATCAGGGATGAAACCTATTCAGCCGCGCTGGCCGAGTTGGTTAATGCGCAGAAAAAGCGGCCTCTGGCAGCATTCTGGGGCGATGGAACAACGTCATCGTCTGACGGACAGAACTTTCGGGTGGGGAGTCACGGGCGTTATGCGGGTCAGGTCAATCTGAAATACGGTCAGGAGCCAGGCGTGCAAATTTATACACATATTTCGGACCAGTACAGCCCGTTTTACACCAAAGTCATCAGCCGTGTTCGGGATTCAACACACGTACTTGATGGTCTGCTGTATCACGAAACCGATCTGGAAATTACAGAGCATTATACTGACACCGCAGGTTTCACTGAGCATGTTTTCGCGCTAATGCATCTGCTCGGATTCGCTTTTGCGCCAAGGATCCGGGATCTTCATGACAAGCGGCTGTTTATTCATGGGAAAGCTGAGTTGTATCCGGGGCTTCAGTCAATCATCTCCTCAACCAGCCTGAATCTGAAGGAAATTGAAACCCACTGGCATGAGGTACTGCGTCTGGCAAGTTCTATAAAGCAGGGAACGGTAACAGCATCACTGATGATGAAAAAGCTGGCCAGCTATCCTAAACAGAATGGTCTGGCAAAGGCTCTGAGGGAGGTTGGCCGCATAGAAAGGTCATTGTTTATGTTGGACTGGTTCCGGGATCCTTCGCTGCGTCGACGAGTACAGGCTGGGTTGAATAAAGGTGAGGCCCGTAATGCCCTTGCGCGAGCAGTCTTTATGCACCGGCTGGGGGAAATCAGAGATCGGGGACTGGAAAACCAGAGTTACCGGGCAAGTGGGTTGACATTGCTGACTGCGGCGATCTCGCTGTGGAATACGGTCTATATAGAAAGAGCGGTAGATTCATTGAGACGGAAAGGGATCGCGATTAATGAGCAACTGATTACCCATCTGTCACCGCTGGGATGGGAACATATCAACCTGAGCGGGGATTACGTCTGGAGAACAAACCTCAAACTGGGACAGGGTAAATACCGCGCATTACGCTCAGTGAATAGTAGTCTGTACAAAAAACAGGCTTAGCGTAGGATATTTTCCGTTTTCCAAGCGGACCCCTAAAGCAACGGCGATTTTCGCGTGATGTCGCTCGCGACATCGAGTGGCTTCTGCAACAAGGGCGCCAACTGGGTGTAAGAGCAAAACTGTCCACTAAATTGAACTATCTTTGGCGTTCCTGTACAGGCGAGTTGTCTAATCAGAATGATCTGTTCCGGCTGACGTATGCCCTAGAAACGGCGAAGGATATGCATTGGAATTACCGCCTGTTGAGCGACCGAGAATGGTCCGGTCGATATGCCGTGCCTCTAAAGACGGAAGACGATTCGATCCATCTCTCGCATAGTAACCTCGATGTAGCATTTGATGATGATGGTTGGCAGGTTAACCCACTGATGGCGCGTCTAAGTGGTCGTGTGGCCGACCTTGAAGGACTGCTAAATCGTTGTGGTTGGCAGGCGGAAACCGTGAGTGATATTTCCCTGCCCCATCAGTATGTGTTGATGGTCAGGCAGGGAGAAAAGAGTGGTAAATTGAATAATTAATAGTCAAAATAATGTCATTACATGGAAACCTTCAGCGGTTCGTCGTCGTTAGTGGTGATAGACAACTTGAAAGTTGGACGTTTCTCTGATGTTGATACCGTTATTAAGCCAATTACGAAAATTTCGCGGGGGATTTTGTGACAAAAAAATATTATATAAATAATATGTTTTGGGGATACTTTATGGCTGCTTGTATTCTTTACGCCAGTTATGGAGATGATGAGCCTAAAATGATTGCACTAAGAATCTTTGGTTTGGCTAGTGCTATTCTATTTCCTTTCTCTCGGTTTCTAATAGAGAAAGCAGCGCTTAGATATACGAAAAAAGAATTTTGGGAAACAGGTTTTTTTAAGGATGGTGTGCCAAAAACATATTTAATGACTTTGTATTTTATTTTTATTTTTATGACATCAATTCCTATTTGTGTTCTTTCTGTTTTTTTTGAAATAAAAAAATTGACCGCTAAAATATAGCGGTCATACAATCAAATTAAAGCCCAATGAACTTATTTGCCTCGTCAACTATTGTCTCGTTAACTAACGCCCCAACCCCTGCCATAATCAAACCATAACCTAAAATACCTATAGGCCCACCCAATACAGCACTGAATGCTAAGGCGGTAACATGGGTTGCAGCTAGCCCTACTGCAATAGTTTCAGTTTTAACATAAAGAGATCTCCAATTATCAGTTTTCACTGCTTTGTATAATTCCGTAAACCAATCAGTTATATCGATAGCTGGGCCAACCCAACCTAGTCCTTTGCTGAACTTGGCTATATTTTTTGCGGCTTTTCCTACATCCATAGACTCCAAAGCCTTGGCGATAGCTTCGCGATCTTTCGCATTGATTTTTTTGTTAATGTTAGCCTTGTGTTTTTCATAAGATTTCAATGCATCTTCTACATTGCGGATCTTTTTACCTTTAGCTTGATCAGCTAATAACTTAGCGAGCTTCTCGGCTTTTTCTCCGTAAACCTTAAAAACCTCTTTATAGAAATCTGCAGTAAATTTAACAGCGTCCTTAACTGCTTCTTTTTCATTGTTAATGGCATCCCTAACCTGTTTTTCCGCGGTTCCTTTATTATATTTAAAACTTTTAAGCGGGCTCCAACGAGTATCATCACTAGGTTCATAATTAACATACGCGGTATCAATGAGCTTACCCGTACTATCAAAAGTCAATTTGTAAACATGACCTTGAACATGAGTAATATAAGAGTGCCATGCTGAGTTTTCTGATTTAACCTCAATAACGGTCCATTTTGGAGGGTTTAACTGGGGTCAGTTTGGATATCGAAAATTATTGTACGTTAAGGTGATTTTTTGTACCTCTGAGCTGTGGTAGAGCTTGACCACTTTGACAGGCAGCTTTGAGCGAGAAGCGGACATTGCAGACTGCCCAGTAGAAAAAGTGCTATCAGAATTATCTAAAGGAAGATCGTATTTACCATGTCTCATTCTAACTGTTTAATAAATTACAAAAATTAAAATTTCCATTTAATATCATCGCGTTAAGCAAGAGAATTAAACCTCTCATTTAATTTATGATTCTTATTTAATTCATGAGTTGGTGTAAAAATAGGTTGCCGCACTATAGAAAGACACATATTTAAACCCAGCAGGAAATCATATTTGAAAGTAATGTGTTTAAGGGGCTGCGTAACAAGAACAGCAAGTAAACACATAGTAATAACAGTTACCATTCCCATTTCGCAAGTGGCCATATCAGAGGTGAACTAATACCTGCTGCAATTTTAAGAATTAAGGTTATCCTAATAATTCTTTTGTATGATTAAGATCATCGATAAATTTACTAAGGACTCATTAATGAAATTGCGACTCTGGAATCTATTACCCCATGATTACGCTCCTTTTTTTCGTATTCTTCACATCATTGTGGCATTTCTAATATTATCACAAATTATTAACTCTAATCTGACAGAGACCGAAGCAATTGGTGAACATAGTCTTGAAGGAGTTATAACCTGGATGCACATTATTTCAGGGTTAGGACTGATTATTTGTGGTTTTATTATGTTAAGTTGGATGCTTACTCAAAGAGGTTTTACTTATTATTTTTCATGGGTAGGGCTTGACTTTAGTGGTATTAAGCAAGATATAAAAACGTTGACTAGTTTCCGACTGCCCGATGCACATTCGGGAGGTATTGCCAGTACAATCCAAGGATTTGGAGTTCTAGCATTGCTAATTGTAGCACTTTCAGGTGGCCTATGGTTCTTGTTGAATACCATGCAGTCAAATCTGGCTGAAACAGTAATCCACTGGCATAAGTTCTTTACTACTTTCATTGAGGTCTATTTTTATGCACATGGTGCAATGGGAGTTTTGCATATTTTAATTGAAAAATATAAAAGCCGCTCAGTTAACCTAAGTGACTAATCTGTTGTGAGATAATATTACTTCAAGTTGAAGAAAACCCTAAAAATAAAATTTAGTTTACTAGAAGATGAAACAGCACTTGCAGAGACTTTTTAATTAAATTTAATAAAAACGAAAAAATATTCATGGCGAAATGATTGTTTAATTATCTATCATGGATAGAAATGTGAGTTAGTCGTCCTATTTTAGGAAGTTAATAATGACTAAAACAAAAGGGTTACCTCGTCCGCTGACGCACTACGCTTGGCTTTCCATTGCCACGGCTATTGCCACTATCGGACTCAAAGGTGTGGCGTGGAAAATGACCGGTTCGGTCGGTCTGCTATCTGATGCCATCGAATCCGTAGTTAACCTCGCAGGAGCCCTAATGGCGCTCTGGATGCTGACCTTGGCTGCGCTTCCGGCCGATGAGAACCATGCATATGGGCACGGCAAAGCCGAATATTTCTCGAGTGCTTTCGAAGGATTTCTGATCCTATTGGCGGCAGCCAGTATCGCCTATACCGCAGTTGAGCGGATGTTAACTCCACAGCCGCTTGAGGAGATTGGTCTCGGATTACTGGTTTCAACAGTCGCATCAATCCTTAATTTTGTGACGGCTCGCATTTTGTTAAGGGCTGGCAGGCAGCACAACTCTATCACTCTTGAGGCAGATGCTCATCACCTGCTGACCGATGTCTGGACGTCGGTCGGTGTCATTTTTGGTGTCGGACTGGTTTATCTGACCGGCTGGTTTTGGGTCGATCCGATCGTTGCATTGCTGGTCGCAGCCAACATCGTTTGGACTGGTTATCAGCTTATGAGTCGTTCAGCTGCAGGTCTGATGGACGTATCGCTACCCACGGAAGAACTCAAAAAAATCGAGTCACTGCTGGCAGGATATCGTGAACAGGGGCTTGATTTCCATGCACTACGTACACGCCAGGCTGGCGGGCGGGCGTTTATGACAATGCACATCCTAGTTCCTGGGCGATGGACTGTTCAATATGGGCACGACTGGGCCGAGCGTATAGAGAATGATATCCGCACCGCACTGCCTTTTATCCATATCACCACTCATGTGGAACCGTTGGAAGATCCCGCGTCAATGAACGACCAAACGCTCGACATTTCTGATCACTAAACTAACCACATGTCGCTGGTCGGGCAGGGTAACAAACCTCGCTCTACAAAAATTTCAGGTATTCTCTATAATTCTGAGGGTACTTGATGTGACCTGCGCCCAATTGTTGGGCACGCAATATTTTTAAAAAGTCCGCTTCTGGCACACAGCGGACTTTCCTTACATAGATGATGCGTCAGGCTGCTAATCACAAAAGTTGTTACAGGGCGCTAACTATTAGGCCATGACTGCAAATAAACACCGTTATTCCAGCCTTTCAGGCAGTTTCATTATTTTTATGAAGCGCTTGTATCCGGCAAACCTGTGAAGCACTGTAGCCTGTAGCATCCGCCGTTTCCCGGATACTCAGTTTCTTTACCTGCCGGTAGTACAGGACTTTCTGATGCCGTTCCTGATCGGCCTGCTTACCCCGGTACTTTCCAATTGTATGAGCCCGCTCGATTCCCTGTTTTTGCCGCTGGCGGCGGCTCAGCCAGTCCTTATGTGACATTGCGGCCATCAGATCGATAAGCATGTTATTGATGGCGGTTATTACTGCGCGGGTTATCGGGTCGGCCTGCGAAGGGTCCTTATCTGACAGTGCCTGCCATGATGTGGGCACATCAAGACTGACAATTCGCAGCTCATGTTGTTCTATCTGTTTTTTTAGCGTCATCCAGTCGCTGTTGCTGAGACGTGTCAGACGGTCTATCTGCTCGACCAATAAAATATCATTGTGGTGACTGTCCATCAGTAAGCGCCCTAGTTCCGGGCGCTCAAGTTTTGTGCCACTGATATTTTCCCGGTAGTAGCTGGCGATTTTATGCCCCCGTTCCTGGACGAACTGCTCCAGCATCTCTTTTGCCCGATCGGCGAACTGGTCTTCCGTCGATGCCCTTAAATAAGCTCTGATGAACATTTTCCCACCGCGTTATCGCATTTAGGTTATTGCATTTATTCTATCGCATATAGGTTATGTCATTTATCGTGTGCCGTCACGTTTTGGTTGTGGCGTCAAGGTGTACCCTTATGCGATACCATTTTTGTTAAAAATTCCGCATCAAATAATTTATGAGGGAAACTATATGGCAAGGAGGCAGATTCTTTCTCTGTCGGAAAGAGAATCATTACTGGCATTACCGGACGATGAGTTAACGCTGACACGAATGGCGTATTTTAGTGAGCATGATCTGGCGCTTATCAGTGCTCACCGTAAACCCGCCAGTCGTTTTGGTTTTGCCGTCCTTCTTTGCTATCTGAAAAATGTCGGCTTTGCACCGGATAAAAAAATCCCACCCTCTGATGCGCTGCTGAAGCATATCGCCAGCAGGCTAAAACTTACCGGGGATCTCTGGCCTGCTTACCTTTCCGGCAGGGAAACCACGCGACGCGAACATTTAACCGAACTGTACCGCTATCTTGGCGTAAAAGCGTTTACCGGAAAAATACAGCAGGACTGTATTACACACCTGCTGCCGATGGCGACGCGCACCGA